>NZ_JBXWNK010000005.1:0-336813 GCF_059610325.1 Ruegeria sp. YTSA064 | reverse complement strand
CCCGTTCGTCTATCGGTTAGGACGCCAGGTTTTCAACCTGGAAAGAGGGGTTCGATTCCCCTACGGGCTACCATTTCGTTTGTTTGGTCTAAATGGCCCGTTCGTCTATCGGTTAGGACGCCAGGTTTTCAACCTGGAAAGAGGGGTTCGATTCCCCTACGGGCTACCATTTCCACACACTTTCAATGCTTTAGGAAGCCGGATCCGGACAGCCAGCGCGCACTAACGCTATTCGCGCCAACCGACATCGTCCAATGTCGTCAGCCCAGTCTGCGCCATTGCAATGCTCAATTCGTCGCTGAGAACACCCCAAAGCTGTTCCAGACCCGGCTCTCCGGCAGCGGCGATGGCATATTGCAGTATTCGTCCAACAAAGACAAAATCCGCTCCGACTGTCAGAGCCTTGAGGATATCTTCGCCTGATCTGATGCCGCTATCATAGAAAATCGGGAAGTCCGGCCCAAGCGCAGCACGGATTTCTGGCAGCTTTTCGATGGGTGCAGGTGCAGAGTCCAGCTGCCTTGCGCCATGGCTGGAGACCTGAATTGCATCCACCCCTGCCGACACAAGTGTTCGGGCATCCTCGACATCCAATACGCCTTTTATCACCAGTATTCCCGGCCAGGCATCGCGTAACCGGCTCAGCGTGTCCCAATCGGCACGCGCGCGGCTTTCAGTTCGGTCAAAATCGAAACCTTCCGCATCGAAATTCGCCATCACAGGGCGGCCCTTGAACAAGGTGGTCAACGACCACCGAGGGTGCAGAGCAAAGTCGAGGAACTGGCGCGGTCCGATACGAAACGGCATCTTGAACCCATGGCGCAGTTCGCGTGGACGCCGACCAACCTCGGGCACATCAACGGTCAGAACCAGAACGTCATAGCCTGCGAATTTCGCCCGCTCGACCAACTTAAACGTGCCAGAGCCGTCGCCGCTGAAATAAAGCTGAAACCAGGCATTACCTTCGGCTTCGGCAATGATCTCTTCCATTGAGGTAGACGCAACTGTGGATACGACATGAGGCACACGGTTGTGTGCTGCCAAACGCGCCAGCATCAGATCAGCGCCAGGAGCTGAAAGGTTGCACATTCCCATCGGGGCAATCCCAAAAGGCCGGCCTGATTGTTGGTCTAAAATCTGCGCCGACAGCGATCGCTGGCTCACATCCTTCAAGATACGCGGACGCAGAGTAATGGCATCCAAGGCAGCACGGTTTCGTGCCGCCCCGGATTCCTGTCCGGCAGCGCCGTCGATATAGTCAAACACCATCCAAGGCAGCCTGCGACGCGCCAGGCGTCGCGCGTCCTCGGCCGAATGAATGGTGCTGGCGGCCATCAGGCCTGAACGGCCTTCATAAAGCGGTCACGAATGACCACCGGGTCCATTGTAATCGGTGGCATCTTGGCATTGCCGCTTTCGCACTTGCTGACAATGATGGTCATCTGCTTCGCATCCAGGGCCTCTTGTAGGACACGACCTGTTTCTTCGGCCGCGCATTCAATAACACGTTCACATCCCGCGGCTTCGGCCATCTTTGTAAGCGAGGTTTTTTGACCCGCATAAGTCGGCTGGTCCCCCGTCGACCCGTAGGAACCGTTGTCCACAATCAACAGGATGTAGTTGTCCGCCACATTATTCGCGATGGTTGGCAAAGTACCCAGATTGGTCAGGATCGAGCCATCACCATCAATCACGATCACCGGTTTGGGTTGAGACAACGCTAATCCCAACCCAATTGAAGAGGCCAACCCCATTGTCCCCAGCATATAAAAGTTGGACGGTTGGTCGTCGATGGCGTGCAGTTCCTGACTGGGAATGCCGATGTTGCAGACAACCAGTTGATCACGCAGGATCGGAGCGATTTCCTTGAGAATTTCAGAACGGATCATTGGTCGCCATAGCCTCCCCAGAAATTGGCATCGGTCAGGATCGCGACCGGCTTATTGCACATGAACGTATATTTCAGGATCGCGTCCAGTTCTTCGACATCGGACTGATGGTGGAAATGATAGGTAGGTATGTTGAGCTGAGCCAAAAGGGCTTTGGTATGAACGGCCATTTCGACTTGACAGGCAATCGGTTCACGCAGCTCTCCGCGATATGAAATCAGCATAGGCAGTGGCATCCGATAATACTGAATCAAAGTCGCCAGCGTGTTGATGGTTACACCGATGGCCGTGTTTTGCATGATAATCGCCGGGCGTTTTCCACCCATCCATGCCCCGGCACACAGGCCCATGCCCTCGTCTTCTTTGTTCGACGGGATATGAAAAATCCCATCTCGCGCATCGATATGTTCGATCACGCCTGCAAGTTGCTTGCATGGAACGGTGGTCACAAACGAGATATCGTTCGCAACCAGGTCGTCTGTTATCTTTTTGTCTATGTCCATATCCGGAGTATCTGTCCTGTTTAGGGCGCATTGCGCGATTTGGCGTGTCAGTTTGAAAGCTAGGATGTGCGACAGACATGAACCGCACAAGGTGCGTGTCGGATCACACGCGCAGCGGTGCTGCCAAGGAAAAAGTCGCTGAGGCCCGGTTTGTGCGAGCCAACAACGATACAATCCACATCATGTTTTTCAGCAAATTCAAGAATGGCGCGATAGGAACGTCCCTTGACCATTTCGGTTGTCACATCACCATGGCCGGCCGTTTTCTCTGCCAACCTCTGCTGGGCTTTATCCCACGCGCTGCGCACGGCCTCCTCATCGAGATACGCGCTGACAGAACTATGTGGCGCCTCATAGACATGCAGCGCGGTGATCTGTCCGCCCGGATTGCATAAGGTTTTGGCGGCGGTGAGGGTTGTGCCGGAAACGCCGTGATCCAGCGCCATGGGGACCAGAACTCTGTCGTACATTTGTGCTCTCCTTATTCTTGGGCAGGTGTCTTATGCCCAGGGATCGAGGATTATCTTGGGCGCAGCCACCGAACCAGAACGCAGGTCCTGAAAGGCAGTAGCACCGTCAGACAAAGGGCGCATCTCGGGCCAATCCAGCGGACCGAGGCAACCATCGAAGATCGCGCGTGCGGTATCTCGGAAATCCTGTGCAGTGTAGGTATAGGTGCCGATGAACGTGATTTCCTGCAGAGTCATGCGGCGGATATCTAAGCCTCCGACATCCTCGCCTAGCCCAACATGTGCAATCACCCCCCCCGGCAATGCAACAGCAGATGCCGTTGCGCGCGTAGCTGCAATTCCGACCGCATCTACAACCAGTGGCACAGTGCCGTGAAACACATCGATGGTTTGCTGGCCGCAACGCTCGGACAGATAAGCCCGACGCTCGGCATTGGGTTCCTGAACAATCACGTCAGTCACACCCATTGCGCGCAAGGCAAGAGCCGCCGCAAGTCCGATGGCCCCTCCACCGATGACCAGAGCGCGACGGTCCATTCCCGGACGCAACGCTTGCAGTGCAAGACGCACAGCATGCCAACTGACTGCCAATGGTTCCGTCAACGCAGCCTTTTCCAAGGGCACGTCATCCGGTACCGGAACCAAATTGCGATCCGGGATGGCCACAAATTGAGCAAACGCGCCTTCGCGCGGGGGCATCGAGATGATCTGGCGGTTGGGACAGAGGTTTTCCCGACCTGACGCGCAAGCAGAGCAAGAACCACAGTTGACCAGAGGATTTATGGTCACACGTTGGCCATCGCGGGGCCCACCGGTAACAACACCGGCCGCTTCATGTCCCAGGATAAGGGGCGCAGGGCGGCGCGCGTCATGCCCCAGATAGGCATGCATGTCGGATCCGCAGATGCCAGAGGCTTGGATGCGGATCAGATGCTCTCCTACCTGAGCGACCGGCATGGGCACATCGTGGAAACCGAGCGTTTCATTACCTTCGTAAACCAGGGCTTTCATTTCGCCGTAAACCCCCCGTCAACCATCAGGATTTGACCCGTGACATAGGCAGATGCCTCAGAACACAGAAACAGCAGCGGCCCGTCGATGTCTTCAAGCCGACCATTGCGGCCAATGCAGGTTTGCGCCGCATTGCCCGCTGCACGATGCTCGTCGCTGAACACAGCTTGTGTGAGCTCGGTTGGAAAGAACCCCGGCCCAATCGCGTTTGCGGAGATCCCGAAGCCAGACCAAGCCTCTGCCATCGCACGGGTCAGCTGACCGACCCCACCCTTGCTTGCCCCATAGGCGATGCCACCGGGGAAAGCGCGGAAGGATTGCAGCGAGGCGAAGTTAACAATTCGTCCCCAACCTCGCTGCCTCATTGCTGGCACCATTGCCTGACTCAGAAAAAACGGAGCAGATAAGTTCAGCGCCAGAGTTCTATCCCATTCGGCAACCGTGACCTCATCTGCTGGCTGCCGGGTGTTTATCCCGGCGGCATGTACCAGAATATCCGGGGCGCCGAAGGGTCGCGAAATCTCTGCGACCAATGCCTCTGTCTGACTTTGGTTTGCCACATCCGACTGCACATAGGCAGCGTCCGCACCAATTTCCGCACAGAGGCTCTGCAAAGCTTCTGCCCTGCGTGCCACGGCCACAACCCGCGCCCCCGCCGCCGCAAGCGTAATGGCCGCCTGTCTTCCCAGCCCTGAACTGGCACCGGTGACGCAAACGGTTCGTCCGGTTAGGTCAAACAATGCGCGTGGGTCAGCCATTCGCGGTCAGGTCAAAGGTTTCATCCGGGAAATACTTCGCCAATCTAACGTCAGCAGCACGCGCATGGCCCTCCATGCCCTCAAGTCGCGCAATTCGGGCGGTGGCTTCAGCGACCGGCTTCGAGCCGTCCCGTGTGGATCGCTGCCATGTCACGATCTTCATGTATTTATGAACCGACAAGCCGCCAGTGTAGCTTGCCGCTCGTGAAGTCGGAAGCACGTGGTTGGTGCCCGCCGCTTTGTCACCGTAGGAAACCGTAGTTTCCTCACCCAGAAATAACGAACCGTAGCAAGTCAGCCGATCCAGCCACCAGTCCAGATCATCAGCCTGAACCGTCAAATGCTCGGGCGCATATTCGTCGGAACAGGCTGCCATTTCCTCGCGATCCGCACACAGAATGACCTCGGCATAATCGCGCCAGGCTGCGGCTGCATTCTCACGATTCACCTCTGGCAAGTCCTTGATATAGGCTGGCACCAATCGCATGACCTCTTCCGCTAATGAACGGTTGTCGGTCACCAGCCAGACCGGAGAGTTGTAACCGTGTTCGGCCTGACTCACCAAGTCGGTGGCCACAATATGTGCGTCCGCCGTGGAATCGGCGAGGATCAGGCTGTCGGTCGGTCCGGCGATCATATCGATACCGACGCGACCAAACAGTATCCGTTTGGCTTCGGCAACAAACTGGTTGCCAGGGCCAACAAGAATATTTGCCTTTGGCAGCCCGAATAGGCCAAAGGTCATTGCCGCAACCCCCTGAACGCCCCCCATCGCCATGATTTTATCTGCACCGCAAATGTGCGCCGCATAGATGATAGCAGGCGCAACCCCTACCCCAGGGTGCGGTGGTGAGCAGGCCGTAATGTGCTTGCAACCCGCCACCTTGGCCGTTGTCACGGTCATGATGGCGCTGGCGATATGACTATAACGGCCGCCCGGCACATAGCAGCCGGCAGCATCCACCGGGATCGCCTTTTGACCCGTAATAAAACCCGGTGATATTTCGATCTGCACATCATGCACTGTGCTTTTCTGCAGCTCGGCGAACCGGCGCACATTATTGTGCGAAAAGCGGATATCAGCCTTGAGCTTTTCCGGCACAAGCGCGCAAGCCGCCTCGATCTCTTCCGGGGTCAAAAGTACATTGCCCTCGTAATTGTCGAACTTTGCGGCATATTCCAGTGCTTTGGCGTCACCCCCACTCTCGATATCGTTCAGGATGTCCTGCACGATTTTGTGGGTCTCAGACGCGTCTGATTTTGGGGTCAGATCTGCCTTTTTCAGATATTCGCGAGTCATTACCGGGTAGTCCTATTTATAGATATCGGGAAGCAGCGTGGTCGAGATCGGTGGGAAATATGCAATCAACAGCACCACAATCAACATTGTCAGCACAAAGGGTATGGCGCGGGCAGCAATCTTGAGTATGGACTCGCCCGTGATGCCCGAGACAACAAAGAGGTTCAATCCCAACGGAGGTGTGATGAATCCCACACCCAGCGCGGTGATCATCATGATGCAGAACTGAATCTCATTCATTCCGATATTGTCGGCCAGTGGCTTCAGGATTGGTGCCAGGATCACAATATTGGGCGTTGTTTCCATGACGCAGCCTGCGGCGATCAGAATACAGATCATCAGCAGGATCAACAACATCGGATCATCAGTCAAACCAGTCACCGCCGTCACGAACCCCTGAGGGACTCCCATGATTGCCAGCGCTTCGGCCAGCGGGGCCGAGAACGCGATGATTGGCAGGATTACCCCGTTCACTTTGGCAGAACTGACCAGCATCGCAGGAAAGTCGGATAGCTTCAGAGTTCCCAAAATGAAGCCCATCACGATGGTGACGACAACCGCGGTCGCACCGGCCTCTGTCGGGGTCAGGCGGCCAGAGAAAATTCCGTAGAAGATAATCCCGGGCACGATGAAGGCGTACCAACCGGATTTTAGCGAATGACCAAGGTTACCGAGCCATTCGCTCAGTCCCATATTGCCCCCGGTTTCATAGGTATAGATCCGGTTCATGATAATATTGGTAATCAGGATCGAAACCAAAATCGCTAGGCCGGGGATTAACGCCGCAAGAAATAGGGTCGAGGCTGAAATGCCCAACACGAGGCCGATGATGATGTAGGCGATCGAAGGTGGAATCAGGATGCCGGTACAGGCGCCCGCAGCCACCAGCGCACAGGCATAAGGTCGCGGGTAACCGCTTTCGACGAGGCGTGCGATGGTCATCCGCCCCACCGCAGCAGCGCCCGCCGCATCAGAGCCCGAAATCGCGGCAAACATCCCGCAAACCAGCACCGTGGCTGACCCGAAACCTCCGCGCGTCCAACAGGTCAGCGCTTCGGCGACATCAAGGAATTTCTTACTAAGCCCAGTCCTTACAAGAACATCCCCGGTCAGGATGAAAAGGGGGACAGCTGTTAAGGCAAAGGCGTCTATTCCGGTGAACAGGCTTTCACCAACCGCGCTCAGCGGCAGATCCCCTGACATGACCAACATGACAATCGCGGCGGTGCCGATCGCCGCCCATACCGGTACGGCCAATGCGATCAGGCCAACGAACAGAATGACGGGCAGATAAAAATCCCAGCCGAGCTCGACCGTTTGATTGAGGGAATTCCAAAGCATTCGAGTTCTCCTCAGTCAAACAGTTTGTCACCTTCGAAGACGGGTGTGCCGTCTCGAAGAGATTTGAAGTCGCGCATCAAGGATTGAATGAGGCGCCAAATCATCAGCGCAAACCCGGTGGGAACTGCCATCAGAAACCAAACCTTGGACACCCGCAGCCCATCCGTGACCGATCCAAACTTGGCGGAGACATGGACGGCTTCATAGGACCAGTAGAGTGCAATGACAGCCACACCCAGCATCACCAGATCGCCGAATATATACAGAACCGCCTTTGGACGCTGCCCCATATAGTGCATGAGTACGTCGATACGGATATGAGCACGTTCCTTGACCGCTGCCGCCGCGCCGATCCAGGCGAGATAGATGAAAGAATAGCGAACGATTTCCTCGCCCCAGATCGAGGAAAACGAAAATACCTCGCGCCGCAGCACCTCGATCGCCATGGTAACGACAAGCATCACGTAGAACACCAGTAGCAACCAGCGTTCGGCGTCGCGGTTGATCTTTTGCAATAAGCTCATTTCCAGCCCCGATCCCTGGCAGCGCTCAATTTTGCCGGTCCAAAGGGACCGCTACCATCTGGTTGAATGGGAAAAAGCGGGCGAAGGGCGTTTGCCCCTCGCCCTACTAAATTACGCGTCGTGGACGTAGTATTTGCCCTGCGTACCAGCCGCTTCGACCAGTTTCTCGAAATTATCCATCGAGCCTGCCAGTTCCGTCTTGAACGGATCCCATTCCGAACGCTGATATCCGCCGGCATCCTGCCACTCGGCCAATTGGTCATCGGACAGTGAATGGAATTGCACTCCTGCCTTGTTCAATTCCGCCATTGCAAAGGCTCTGGCCGAAGGAACCTTGGACAGATTCTGATGGCTGGTCATCTCAGACCCCCACATGATGCCTTCCTGCACATCGGCTGGCATTGAATTGAACCACTCAAGATTACAGGAATAGACCTGACTGTCAGGCACCGCCTGCGTGAAGGTGACATTGCTGAGGATATCTTTGAAACCAAAGACATACAGCGCACCAACCGATGGGTCGAGCGCATCCGCCACACCCTGCTTGATCGCCGACGGTGTCTCACCCCAGGCTACGGGTGTCGGGTTTGCACCAACCATCCGATAGTATTGCTGCAGCATTTTTGATCCCGGCACGCGGAATTTGACACCGCTCATATCAGACGGTGTCATGATCGCATTCCCGCCCTGCCGCACAGCGACAACACGCGGATCGATGACAACGTAGAACAGGGCCTTGAACCCAGCAGCTTCGACCTTGGGGTGAACTTCTTTGGTCCATGTGTCCGAATGTACCAGGTTTGTGAACCGCTGGTTCGAGCCGCAGAGATACGGCATGTTGATCAGGTCAACGGTTGATGCAAAGGGTGCAAAGTTTGACAGCGAATGCTGGGCCGCCTGAATTGTTCCACCCTGAACCTTCTGGACCAGTGCGCCACCTGCACCCAACTGGCCACCTGGGGCAAGCTTGACATATACCTTGCCGTTGGTGGCGTTCTGGATGTTCTCTTTCAGATCCAATTGCATAATTGGATAGCTGCGCGAAGCGCCCAAAACATAAGCTGTGGCGACAGTCATTACGTGATCGGCCGCTTTTTCGCGTTCTTTTTCTTCTTTGGCGGTCTGCGCCGCCGCCTCTGATGACCACAATACGCCACCCGCACCAGCCACAAGCGCCGCTGTGAACGAGCCGGTTGAGGCCAGTTTCAGAAAATTCCGGCGCTCAGCAGATTTGAGGCCATCCTTGCCATTCGTCATTGTCTTCCTCCCATGAAATCCGTCAGCTGCCGTTTTTGTTTTTATGGTCAGCCTCCTGCTTGAGAATGGCCACCACGAACAAAATCGAGGCGGCAAACAAAACCAGCATTTCCCCGACATCCCCCAGAAACGCACCACCGCCAAAGGCGCCCAAGGCCACATTGGCAAAGAACACGATAAACACAGCGGCAGCAGCCCAGAGGAACATCACGGAATCCCAGTTCGTTATCTCAAATACACTTGTAAGCGCTTACATTGATAATGCAAGCGCTTACATGAATAGATGGCAAATGGGCTTTTTTGTGATAAGACGGGCGTCAGATCAGATGCAGGCACAGTATGGGAAAAACCCGTTCAGCTCCGACACTTAACGACGTCGCAAAGGCGGCGGGCGTATCGACCGCCACAGTCTCGCGATGCCTGAACTCACCGGAAAGAGTGGTCGAATCCACGCGCAAGCGTGTGATGCAAGCAGTCGAATCGCTGGGCTATACGCCGAATTTCGCGGCCCGCGTGATGGCAGCGAATCGCAGCTTTACGATCGGCGCGATAATCCCGACTATGGACAACGCGATCTTCGCCCGCGGGCTGCAGGAATTTCAGGACCAGCTTCGCGAAAGCGGATATACGCTTTTGGTCTCCAGCTCTGCCTATGATCCCGAAGTCGAGCGAGAACAAATTCGCACTCTTGTCGCGCGCGGTGCAGACGGGTTGCTGCTGATTGGATATGCACGAGATGCAGAGATCTACAATTATCTCGAACAGCACCAAATTCCGTCATTGGTTGCCTGGTCTTACGATCCAAGGGTGCAACGCCCTTCGGTCGGTTTCAGCAACACCGCAGCAATGGGAGAACTGGCCCGGAAGGTGATTTTGACCGGTCACCGACAGATCGCAATGATTTCGGGGAAAACGAAAGGCAATGACCGGGCTCAAAGTCGGGTTGAGGGTGTCAGACTTGCCATGACGGAAAACAGCCTCGACCCTGACACCTTAACGCTGATCGAAACCACATACGAAATTGAAAAGGGTGCCGAGGCCCTTCGTAAACTCATGAACCTGAGCCCTAGGCCGACGGTGGTGATTTGCGGCAACGACGTCCTTGCCGCCGGGGCCCTGCGCGAAGCACGTAACCTTGGCATTCAGGTTCCAGAGCAGCTTTCGATAACTGGATTTGATGACATTGAGTTGGCCGAAATTGTAAGCCCGTCCCTGACGACAGTTCACGTCCCTCATCGCGAAATGGGGCGCAAGGCTGCGCAGGAACTTGTAGAAATGGTTGAAGGTAGGTCAGAAGGCCGATCAGTCTGTATAGATACTAGGATGGTCGTTCGTCACTCGTTGGCTGGGCCACCTGATTTGCCCTAGAGATCGTGCCAAAGCGCGTCCGGTATATTCAAGACCATGGGATGACCGTTGAGCGCCCTGATCTTCGATTGAGCTGCAGCCCAACGCTACCGGGTCACAGGTGCGAAAGACAGCGACATCAATTCGCCAGAATCAAATCGATAAGGGGCTTCCAATGTGACAACATCTGCCGGATTGATGTCTTTCGGTGCTTTTCGACCTGCAGCCCAAACACGGAGCGCCGGAGCAGATACGCTCATGCGGCGTTCGCCGTGAATTGATCGATCCGGGGCCAGATAGGCCATGTTGCCAGCCAGCCAGTTATGGGCAACGATCACGATCTCAGGCGGGGTCTGGTCCAGTATCTGAGGGGTAAGCGCAGCAAACGGAGCCGCACGCTTTGCGTTTCCGGCAAGATTATGATGCAGCATGGCCACGACGATCAGCACAGCTAGCCCGCCCGAGATCTGGCAGAAGCGCCGGGTTCCAGCTCGACCAATCTTGGGTAGAAGCCACAGCATAATGGCTGGACCTGCAAATATCAGGATGGGTTGCAGCCAGCGATCCTTAATATTGGTACTGCCACTGATGATCACGATCAACGCCATCAGGACCAAAGCCCAAAACACCGTCCGCAGCATAAAACGCAATAGGTCATCTGCGACACCAGGCGCCCCTTGCCGCCGGTAGATCAACCAGAGAATGCTCATAATCAGGGATAGCAGCGCCACAAAACCCAGTGCCGCCATCGACAGCTCGGCTGCGCCGCGCAAGACCGCCGAATAGGTGCGTCCATCGCTAGACATGTCGAGTTTGCGTGCGCTGTCAAAGGCAAGGGCCGAATGGTTCAGAATCCACACCATCGGAGCAGCAATCAGAGCCGCAGCGATACCGGCCGACAACAACAACCTCACCGATAAGAATGGTTTACGCGTCTCTCGCGTACTGAGCGCCGCCAGAAACATAGCCAGGAGCGCAATAGCGTAATTGTACTTGGACAGCCCACCCGCCGCCATCACCACGCCTAGCAGGACATAGCCTTTGGTCGTGGGATTGCGGATCAAGCCCCAGATCACCGCGAAACTCAGCGCAGAACAGAGATTGGCGAGAACCGTGTGCGTCAGCGCGCGCTGCGCTTCCCAACTGAATTGATAAAGCATCAACAAAGACAGCACCGACACCCCCGCGGCTACAGGAATTTGTCGGGTCCGAATAGTCATATAAAGAGTGACGACAGTCGCCAACAGTAACCCGTTCTTCAGCAGCGACAGCCCAAGTATGCTTGGGCCGGTGATCTGGAAAACGGCCCATTGCAACCATGCATACAGTGGTAGTTGGGGGCCGTAACCCCATTGAAGTTCGCGGGCATCCAGCAAAATCTCGGCCTCGTCCAGACCAAGCGCACCACCCGTTGCGAGCCGGACGACAACGTGCAGCAAGAAGTAACCGCAAAATAACCAAAGCCAAAATCTGTCAGTTCCAGCCAACTGCTGAATCCGCCCAGGATTGGTGGATAGCTGGTAAGGATCCGTCTGGGATTGGCTCATGATACGCCCCGATTCCACCGGTGCGTCCCTATCCTGTCGGACTACCGGATTGCTTCCTCGCCGAAGCTAGACCCGATGCAGTCAGACATGTCCAGTTTTTTCACATTCTCGTGTCGAATGCGGCTTGACGACCGCCCATGATGGGCAGTCAGGCTGTGCGCTGCGTTTCAGACTGGTTCAGACCGTCAAGCCAATCAGTCAGGCAACCGAGGTCCGGTTCGAGCGCTTCGGCCATCCCGCCCGCGAACTCCTGAAACCGTTCTATATTCAGTTTGTTGAGCCCTACCAGGACCGGTATCCCACGTCCCAACGCATCTGCTATGAGAGGGCGAAAGCCGCGCCCGTCGGCCTCATGCTTGCCGAACTTGTTGATAATCAGCAACTGCGGAGCGTTATCCAGAGATTGCGTCACCAATCCAACAGCGCGTTCCAACTCGGCCGGGTCCAGACGACACCCACGCGCATTCTTACCAAGCGATTGCGAGATGCGAATGGTTTCTCCGGTCGGCAACACCTTAAGGTCCATATCGCATTTGTAACCTTCGGCGCATTCGGTGTTGGTTTGCACCACACCCGACAACGCTGTGCCTGCATCGGTCAGCGCCTCGGCAAAAGCGCTGAGCAGGCGATCGGTGGCACCGCGATCGGTGGTTGTGACATAGGCGAGATGCATTGTGAGACCTCAAGACTTCGAATGGTGACAGATCAGATAGCACGGGCCGGGCAGTTCGACCACTCCCGCGTGTCAGGGCATCGGCGAGAGCCCGATCACAGCTTCGTGCAGATGGAAGATAACTGCGTAGGCAGCGAAAGCGGCAAGCCAGACCCAAAAGCGTGGCCATGGACGAGGCACACGCAAGGAGATACGCGCGGTATTTCGAGACAGGCGACGCCAATCCGACCCCATGTAACGGGCTGTGCGGCGGTCGATCAGAACCATTCCCATCGCAGCGAAGCCCGCGAATAATCCGAACAGGATGACATGTGACAGACTGCCATTTGCCAGCAGGTGGGCAACGGCCCAAAGCATCAGCGCCACTAAGATCGGATGGCGCGTAGTGCGCAGGATGCCGGGGGATTCTGGATCAAAGGAACGATGCCCTAATCCTCCAAAAGAAAATGGGTTCTGGATCGAGAGGCCCGCAATGGCCAGCCAACAGACTATCGGCATAACGAGCATTGGCACCCAGCGGAAAATGGTGAGCGGCGGAATGACTTCAACATAAGGTGCATTGGCGGCAGCAACGATTAGCCAGCCTAACACCACAAGCGAGATCAGGGAGTAGGCAGCGAAGTACCCCGTGCGCCCTAGTGTGCCAATCAGCCAGCCGCGCACCGCTGGCCGCGCCGGGATCATGTGGCTGAGCAGAAAGGTGGCAAGTGCTGCGAGGAAAAAGCCCCAACCGGTCATTTTTATCTCCGAACATGTTGCACCCGGATTACGTCGTGATCACGCGTGGGTCTTTGTCCGAAATCAAGTGCGGCATGGGGCGGTTGCCCGCCCCTGCGCTGTTTTAGAGGCCCAGCGCCTTGCGGCGTTCCTCGGCAAAGCCCTGCACCATGCGATCGGCGATCAGGGCCAGAATGGCCATGGCCGCCCCAGCCGAGATGCCAAGCCCCACATCAGCCTGGCCCAGCGCCAGATAGATTGACTGGCCCAAACCGGTCGTGCCGATCAGCGCTGCAATCACCAGCATGGCAAAGGCATAAAGGATGGTCTGGTTCAAACCCAGCAGGATGGTCGGTGCAGCATAAGGCGCGCGTACGTCGCGCATGATCTGCCACTCGGTCGCGCCGCTGGAGATCGCGGCCTCCATCATCTCTTCTGGCGTGTTGACCAAACCGTGCCGCGTGTAGCGGATCATCGGGACAATCGCGTAGGCACAGATCGCAAGGAAAGCCGAGAACTCTCCTATCTGGAACACCATCAGGACCGGGATCAGGAACACGAAAAGCGGGATCGTCTGCAGCATATCGCAGATCGGGCGCACAACGGTCCAGACCGGAGACCAGACCGCACTGGCCAGCCCGATCAGACCGCCAAGCACGGCGCAGAAGAACACTGCAGCGCCGCTGAGATAGAGCGACAACAGTGCGCGTTCCCACAGGCCTGAGACAAGGATGGTGCAGAGCAGACCCACCGACAACGCCGCCAGACGCCAGCCCCCTGCGACCCAGCCCAGTGCGGCAGCCCCGGTCAGTACAAAGGGCCATGGCAGGTTGCCGATGCCGGTTTCCAGCATGCCGATCAGGATCAAAACTACCAGCCCTCCGGTCAGGTGACCGCGCCAAGCCATCAGTAGCGCGATTGCGGCCCCAACGGCGAAGAGACCCCAGCTCATGCTCGGGGTCCACTGGAATCCCCATGTGAAAGGCAGCACCGCCTGATCCAGCCCGATCCGCAGCGGCAGCAGCACATAGAACAATGAGTTGTTCTTGAGCGCATCCAGCCACGGCCCGTTGGCCTGCGTGAACGCGGTCAGGCCACTGTCAATGGCCCCGGCCATCGGGTCCAGCACGGTCAGCTCGGACGGATTGGGAAGCCACGCCCAGAAGGCGGCTGTGAACAGAACGGCAAAGCCCAGCATCGCCCAGACAACACGACTGTCATAGCGTTTGCGTTCGGTCGCCAACGTGCCGCTCATCCGGTCGATGACGACTGCAAAAACGACGATGACCAGACCGGCCATCAAGGATTCGCCGAACTGTGCTTTGCGCATGGTCAGCAGAACCTCCCAACCGATGTCGTTGAAGCCTCCGATGACGGCGGCGATGATCACCATCGACAGGGCCGCCATCAGGCACTGGTTAACACCGACCATGATCTGCGTGGTGGCCGCCGGAATCTCGACCTGAAATAGTTGCTGCAGGCGGGTGCCGCCGGACATGATGGCGGCCTCTTTGATCTCGGACTCTACCCGTTCCAGACCCAGCATCACGTTGCGCGCCATGGGTGGGGCTGCGTAGATTGCCGATGCAATCAGACCGACCACCGGGCCAAAGCCAAAGAGCAGCAAAAGCGGCGTCAGATAAGCAAAAGTCGGTACCGTTTGCATGATGTCGAGCACCGCCTGCACGAATGACTTCACCCGCGGCACCTCATTGGCGAGGATGCCGATCGCGCCGCCCATGATCAGCGCCACGGGCACCGACACGGCGACGAGGGCGAGCGTGTTCATGCTCTCGGCCCAATAGCCCGAGGCCAGAACGAAGCTGAGGCCGATAAAGCCCAGCGCCGCCATGGGCAAACCACCCAGATACCAGCCCAGAGCGGTGACGATACTGATGAGGATCGGCCACGGGGTGTTCCCCAGCACATAGTTGGCAGCATTCATCGGATAGGTCATCAGGTCCGAAAACAGCCGCATGGCCGGTTTAATGCCGTTCAGAAACCAATCCAGAAATGCCCCAACCCATTGAGTTGCGGGCAATTCCCACGCGGCAGGCCATTTGACCAGCCACGGGGCGACGCCTTCCAGCGCAAGGCAGACCGCGCCGACGATCACTGTAATCAGCGCAGCTTGCGCCCCGGCTGTCAGGCGAACCTGTTGCGCGGGAGTGTCCGTCACCGCGGTCATGTCTCATCCACCTGCAAGGCTGCAGCCAAATCAGACGGATGCACGGTGCCGACAATATTGCCGTCTGCATCGCGCACGGGCACGGGTTCATAAAGCTCCATGCAATGCGCAAGTGCTGCATCCAATGTCATTGATGTGGTCAGGCCCGGATCATCTGGCCCACGTTCCCCATCATCGCGCATGACCGAGGCGACCTTGGCGTGTTGGCCTTTGGCAACATCCTTTGAGAACTCGCGCACATAGTCGTCCACCGGGCGCAGCACGATATCCGTAGGTGTGCCGATCTGCACGATCTTGCCATCGCGCATGATGGCGATGCGGTCGGCCAGTTTCAGAGCCTCTTGGATATCATGAGTGATAAAGACGATCGACTTTTTCAACGTCGCCTGAATACGCAGGAACTCATCCTGCAGCTGGCGGCGGATCAATGGGTCGAGGGCCGAGAACGGCTCGTCCAGAAACCAGATGTCCGGATTTACGGCAAGACTGCGCGCGATCCCCACACGCTGGCGTTGGCCGCCTGAAAGCTGCCGGGGGAAACTGTCTTCGCGCCCCTCCAGACCGACCAGAGAGATCACTTCCTGCGCGCGGGCCAAACGTTCTTTTTTGCTCACGCCCTGAACACGCAGCGGGTATGCTACGTTTTCAGCCACAGTCATATGTGGAAACAGGCCGAAATGCTGAAACACCATGCCTAGCTTTTTGCGCCGAAGATCGGTCAGCACCTTTTTGGATGCACCGATAACGTTCTCGCCATCCACGCGGATTTCCCCGCCCGTACCAGGCAACAGTTGCGATATACAGCGGATCAGCGTCGATTTGCCCGAACCCGAAAGCCCCATGATGACGAATAGCTCACCTTCGCGAACTTCGAAATTGGCGTCTTGAACAGCGGGAATAAACCCGTGTTCCCTAAGATCAGTTGCGGCTTTGTCGGCGTCATTCCCTGACCGAGACAGCGCGTCGGTCAGAGCTTTCTCAGCGCCGGGGCCAAACACCTGCCAGAGATTCTGGCAGGCGATGGCTGGCGTATTGGCGTCAGTCACTAAAGCGGGCTCACTTGGTTGCCGCGTCAACCACAGGACGCCACTTGCCTTCGTTCTCGGCCATCCATGCAGCGACCACCTCTTCGACTGCACCGCCATCTACGTCGATCGCACCCATCATTGGCTGCTGGTCTTCGACCGCCAGTTGATAGTTAGTCAGGATTTCATAGGCTGCAGGCCACTTCTCTTCCATGCCGCTCCAACCGGCCTTGAAGATACGGGACGGTGAGAAGTCGCAATCGTTCACCGCATTTGGGTTCGGGCCCCAGGACGGATCGTTAAAGCACGCCTCTTCGCCCGCAGGCAGTTCAACAAACTGCACATCATAGGCCGACATCGCCCAGTGCGGCTGCCAGAAAGTGATCAGCAGCGGCGACTTGCGCTCGGTCGAGGCGCGCAATTCCGCGATCAGAGCACCTTCGGAACCAGCAGGAACCGCTTTGAACGGCAGTTCAAGACCGGTCATGCGGTCCGCGCCAGGTGTGCCCCAATCCGCAGGATAGTCGACAAGGCGACCACCAGGCAGTGTTTCGGCAGTGGCGAAGACCTGCGCGCAGTCTTTCAACGCCTCCCACGCAGGCAGGCCCGGGCAAAGCTCGGCAACGTGCGCGGGATAGGCAATACCTTCTTTCGCATCGAGGCCCAGATCTCCGATTTCGACCACCGTGCCTTCATCGATCTTCTTGGCATACTCGTCTGACACGTTAGAGGACCAGATTTCCAGCGTCGCATCGATGTCGCCATCAGCCAGTGCCTGGAACTGGTTCATCATACCGGCGGTCACATATTCCACGTTATAACCTGCAGCCTTCAGCATCTCGCCTGCAACATGGGTGGTAACGTGCTGACCAGTCCATTCATTGATTGCCAGCTTGATCGGTTCGTCCACGGCGCCCATGTCTGCCGCATGGGCTGAACTGGCGACCAAGATAGCTAACACGCTTACGCTAAGCTTTTTCATTGTTTTGACTCCCTGTCTTTTTCATTTGCCGTTTTTGAGCTTTTAACAGCCCATCCAGTATTTCCTCGTTCACGGTGCGATCGAAACATGCACAATTCTGGTCGAAATTGAACAGGCAGTTGTTGTTTTTAACCAGATCATCCGCCCCCGCCAATTCTAACTATCGCTCCGGCCCCCTTCCGACCGGTGTTCCCCATACGCAGCACCCTTCATACCACAAAGTGAAAGAACTTGATTGACTAGTCAATAAAAACATCCCGGTTTTTCGGATTGCGTACTGGTTTTTACTTGCCAAACGAACAGGATGTATCAGCATTTGCGCAACGGAGGGCCTAAGATGCGTCACTTTGATGAAATCTATGAGCTGGCAGCAGACCGCCATAGTGGACCCGAAGCGCTGGAAAACAAGCTAACCAAACCAACCCCCCTAAATGAACTGGCGGAGATGGCTGATGACCGTTGGTTATCGATAATCACGAAAACGATTTTTAAGGCCGGGTTTAACTGGAAAGTGATCGAGGCAAAGTGGGACGGGTTTGAAACAGCCTTTGACGGCTTCGACCTCGGTCGTTGTGCATTCATGGATGATGAAAAGTTCGACGCCCTGCTCCAAGATACTCGCATCGTACGAAACGGCGCTAAAATCGCTGCCGTTCGGGACAATGCGGCCTTTCTTCTGGAACTCCGCTCCGAGGGTGGCGTTGGTCAAACTTTGGGCGGTTGGCCGTCACAGGAATACGTCGGATTGCTGCAAATGCTGGCCAATCGCGGATCGCGACTCGGCGGTGCATCAGCCCAATACGCCATGCGATTTGCTGGCCGGGATAGTTTTATTCTGTCACGCGACGTGACGGCTCGTTTGGTTGCCGAGGGCATCATCGACAAACCCGCGACTTCCCAAAAAGCCATGGCTGCGGTGCAAACCGCTTTCAACACTTGGATGGAACAATCCGGGCGTTCGCTTACAGAAATAAGCCGGGTTTTGGCGATGAGCCTTTGAAAACGGCTTGCAGAGCCAAGCTTCCACATTAGGCTTGTTGATATGCTCCGCACCCTGATGATTTCAGCTCTGTTTCTGTTTGCTTCCTGTGGCCGCCCCCTGACCGATCAGGAGCGCTCCTTCGCTGGCAAAATTCATGGCGAAACGCTGAACCTTGACCGCGTGCGCTTGGTCGAGGGCGCACCGGTTGCCGCAGTAACTTTTACCCGGAAAGCCCGCCCTCGGGTCGCTTGTCGAGAGCGTATATTACCACCCATCAAAGAGGAAACCGTGACAGGAAAACCGGCGGGTGTCGCCCTGTTTAATCACGTGTACTTTACGAAAGACTGGTATCTGGACGACTACATGAGCCAATACCCTGAACAGATGAACCTGATCGCGGCTATGCTGCTGGCGCATGAACTGACCCATGTCTGGCAATGGCAGAATCGCAAGACGACTGGCTATCACCCGCTGCGCGCAGCGGCTGAGCACGGGCGCCAGAATGATCCGTATCTGTTCGATCTGGATACCTCGCCTGATTTTCTTGCCTATGGGTTTGAACAACAAGGCGCGATTGTCGAAGAATATGTCTGCTGCCGCGCACTCGACCCCGAAGCACCCCGAACCAAACGCCTGCACGATATGTTAAGCGTAAATTTCGATGTCTCAAAACTCCCCGGAAATAAGCGCGAAAGCGCTGTGTTGCTGCCTTGGTCGGGCGTGAAAGTGCAAGGTATCTGCCGTTGAGCCTTCTAGCCCTCCTGTAGAGTTTTCAGGAATGCCACCAGATCCACAATCGGCTTGCTGGTCAGAATCGGCTGCCCCTCGGGCGTCTTGATTGCGGTGTCATTCCCTTCGAAATAAGGCCCATATACCGGCATCGGGCTTCCATGGCTGACCAACGGATCGCGTCCATCAATCCGGGCGACCACGCGCGCGGTCGGAAATTCTCCATCAACATCCAGCAGCGCTTTCAGGTTCGTTGGTTGGATCACCAGCACCCCAGCCATCGGGCCATGCCCGGTTGCGTCCAACCCATGACAGGTCGCGCAGTAATGCTGATACAGCTCGGCCCCAGCCTCGGCATCCTGTGCGAAAACGGGCGACGAAATCGCAGTGAGTACCGACAGCGAGACTAAGCCAAGTATTGATCGGACCATCGCTTTTCTCCCTTCTGCCTGACAATTCCAGACTTGCCCGACGGCCACACTGGCGCAATGATCCAGATCAACGAAACGAGCGCAGGGATACAGGGTCATGACACAATACGCAGCAATAATGCTGGCCGCCGGGATCGGCGTTCCCATCCTTGCCGCCCTAAATGCAGCCTTGGGCCGACTGATCGGATCGCCGACCGCTGCGGCCGTGATTCTGTTCGCGATTGCCTTTGTGTCCTCGGCTCTGGCGCTTTTGATCCTCGGAGGAAGTGAGGCTTTTGCCAAAATTGCACAAGCCCCGCGTCACTTACTGTTGGGCGGCGTGCTGATCGCGTTTTACGTGCTATCAATTACCCACGTGGCCCCACATTTCGGAGTGGGGAATGCCGTGTTTTTCGTACTTCTGGGCCAGTTGATCAGCACAGCTGCGATTGACCATTTTGGCCTGTTCGGTGCTCAGGTCACACCGCTGACATTGATGCGGGCGGGAGGTATTGCGGTAATGGCGATCGGTGTCGCAATCACTCAGCTGGCCTGAGCACACCGCCTTCCAGCCGCAACATCCGGTCCATCCGCGCCGCCAGATCGAGGTTGTGCGTGGCGATCAGCGCCGATAGCCCTTCGTCCCGCACCAGCGCCATAAGGGCTGCAAAGACCTGATCCGAGGTTTCGGGGTCCAGATTGCCGGTCGGCTCATCCGCTAGCAGAACACGGGGCTTGTTGGCCAATGCCCTGCAAAAAGCCACGCGCTGTTGTTCTCCGCCCGACAATGCGGCTGGCCGGTGTTCCGCGCGGGCCGAAACGCCAACACGATCGAGCAACTGCATCGCTCGTACCTGCGCCGCTTTTTCGGATGTGCCATTCGCAAGTTGCGGCAGAATGATATTTTCCAGTGCCGTGAATTCGGGAAGCAGGTGGTGAAACTGATAGACGAATCCCACATCACGCCGCCGGATCGCTGTGCGTGTGCGATCCCCTTTGCCCATTGCCCCCTGACCAGCGATTTCAACCTCGCCGGTATCGGGCGTATCCAGAAGACCTGCGATGTGCAGCAAAGTCGACTTCCCTGCGCCTGATGGCGCCACCAGCGCGACCGCCTCCCCGGCACGCAACTCCAGATCGGCACCTCGCAACACCTGAATCTCACCTGGCGTGCCTGGAAGATATGTCTTGCTCAGACCGCTGAGCCTTAACGTCACATCATTCATAGCGCAGCGCCTCAACCGGGTTCAGCCGCGCCGCGCGGCGGGCCGGGAAATAGGTAACAAGGAAGGACAGGCCTAGCGAAAGACCGATGGCTTTCAAGACATCCGACAAGTGCAATTCGGCAGGCAAGGCATAGATACCTCGAATGGAAGGATCCCAGACGCCGCCACCCATGACGTAGTTCACGAACGAGAATATCGGGTCGATATAGATGGCGAAGAGGCAGCCCAGAATGACGCCCATTGCGGTCCCGATGATGCCCGTGAACGCTCCGCAGATGAAGAACACCCTAAGCACTGACCCTTCGCTAAGGCCAATGGTGCGCAAGATACCGATGTCGCGACCCTTGTTCTTCACCAGCATGATCAAACCCGAAACGATATTCATCGCCGCGATCAACACGAGGATCGAAAGGATGATGAACATAACGTTGTCTTCGACTTCCAATGCCCGCAAAAAACCGCCTGAAGCATCCTGCCAAGTCCATATCTGACTACGCTCTCCAGCTGCCTCGATAATCGGGACCAGGATCGGGGTCAGCTCTTCGGGGCGATCGACCATCACCTCGATCTCATCCGCCACTCCTTCACGGTTGAAGAAGCTCTGCGCCTCGGTGAAGGGCATGTAGACTCGGGTACGATCGATGTCAAAACGCCCGGCCGAAAAGACATAGACCACTTCATAAGCATTCACGCGCGGCGACGTACCAAAGGCGGTTTTCACACCATTGGGCGAAGTCAGCTTCACCCGATCTCCAACAGTCGCCCCGATCGCACGCGCCACGCCAGAGCCGATGGCGATGCCATCCGGGAACCTGGACAGATCGCCGTAGGCTTCTTCGCTCTCTGCAATACCCGACAGATCAGCAAGATCGTCAGGACGCATGCCAAAGACCTGCACACCAGAGCTGCGGTCGGCATTGGTGATCAACACCTGCCCTTTAACCAGCGGGGCGGCGCGCTCAACCCCGGGCACCTGCGCGATCCGCTCGGCCATACCATCGAAATCGCTGATGGTGCGATCCAGCCGCCCCTGTGCATCAATCTCTCCGGCGGAATAAACGGTGACATGGGCGTTGGCCCCCAGAATGGTGCCCACGAATTCGGAGCGAAAACCAGACCTGACCGCCAACGTGGCGATCAATGCGAACACGGCTAGCGTGATCCCGATCAGCGAGATCCAAGTCATCACACTGACGCCGCCATCCGCACGGCGGGCACGCAGATAACGCCAGGCAATCTTCCATTCAAAAAGAGCGAAGGGCGGTGGTGTTTTGGCCATTCCTGCCTCGGGTTCAGATTTTTCGCGACCCTCTCGACATTTGGTCAGATGGTCAAGCCGGTTATCGCGCGGATGTCCAATTGGCGCTTCTGCAGCCGACGCGGGCATGAAAAGAACAGTCTGAAACGAATCATTTCACCCTTAGGGCAGTGCTTCACCGTTAAAGCGAGAATCACCTCCCATTTCAATACACCAAAGGTTGTGAACCTCTTCACAGACAAAGGCTTATTGTTTCAGGTATGAAGTCAATGTGAGATATCCGCACCTGACTGAGTCACAATCGCAACATTTGGGCGCGAAATATTGTTTCACAAATTGATAAGTGTAGGAAATTTTGTCACCCTTTTTGTGCGGGGGACACATTTTAAGAGTTTAGGGGCGGAGGTACGCTCATGGGTATTCAAGAACATATGGAAGGCACGGGCCCAATATTAGCCCGTTCGGCAGCAACAGAAATGGATTGTGAAAGCGCCGCATTGTTGCGCGCAGCAATCAGGCCAATTTTTATAAGTGCCGCTAGCTGGGCCGGTTTGACTGACATTTTACGAGATAAAGGCTATCGCCTTGCTTTCCGGCAGGGGCGGCTGTGCATCTCAGATCGCGCCACAGACGAACGTATCTGCGGATTGCGGTTTCTTGGCTTTGAACTCGCCGAGCTCGTGCGCCGCTTTGGTCGCCCAATCGTGGTCGCTCGAGGCAGTGAAGCGGACGGCGATATCCTGACCGCCCGCCCGACATCAGCAAACTGAGCTAAATCTCAGAAAGTACATCGCCTTGTTCAGGCGATACCCTCGTAGATTTCTGCGATTTTGGTGACAGCGGCCTCGGGGCTCAACTCTTCACTTTCACCAGTTCGGCGACAAGTCAGTTCGACAACACCGTTTTTCAGACCGCGCGGACCGACAGTGATGCGCCAAGGCAGACCAATCAGGTCCATGGTGGCAAATTTGCCCCCTGCCCGTTCTTTCCGATCATCATACAGCGGCTCAAGCCCCAGCGCGGTCAACGCGCTGTAGAGTTTATCGCACGCCGCGTCCGCCTCTTCATCGCCTTGCTTCAGATTCACGATACCGCAATGGAACGGAGTTACGCCTTCGGGCCAGATGATGCCCTTGTCGTCATGGCTGGCTTCGATGATCGCACCGATCAGTCGGCTGACGCCGATGCCGTGGCTGCCCATGTGAACCGGAACCGGCTTGCCATCGGGGCCTTGAACGGTTGCGCCCATCGCCTCGGAATATTTGGTGCCGAAGTAGAAGATCTGGCCAACCTCGATCCCGCGCGCCACGCGGCGACGCTCTTCGGGCACTTGAGACTCAAATATCTTGGGGTCATGGGTCTCGTCAGTGCGAGCATATGTAGAAGTGAAGAAATTGGCGATTGCCTGCATATCTTCGTGGCTGTCATAATTAAGACTGTCGAGCCCATTTCCCACATTTGCAAGAGACAGGTTGACCACATCGCTGTCATAGAACACTTCAGACTCACCGGTATCAGCCAGCACGAGGAATTCGTGTGTATTGTCGCCGCCAATGGGACCAGAATCAGCGCGCATCGGTATGGCTTGCAGGCCCATGCGTTCATAGGTGCGCAGATAGCTGACCAGATGGCGGTTGTAGGCATGCAACGCGTCTTCTTTGGTCAGATCGAAGTTATAGCCGTCCTTCATATAGAACTCGCGCCCCCGCATCACGCCAAATCGCGGGCGGATTTCGTCGCGGAACTTCCACTGGATCTGATAGAGCGTCAGCGGCAGGTCCTTGTAGCTGCTGACGTGGCCGCGGAAGATATCAGTTACCAATTCCTCGGCGGTCGGCGTGTACAGCATATCGCGACCGTGGCGGTCCTGCATGCGCAGCATCTCTTGACCGTAGTCATCATAACGTCCGGATTCGCGCCACAGGTCAGCTGATTGCAGAATCGGCATCTGGATCGCGATATGTCCTGCCCGCGCCTGCTCTTCGTGCACGATGTTTTCCAGCTTGCGCAGAACTTTAAAGCCCAACGGCAACCAGGAATAAATCCCGGCAGCAGCCTGTTTGATCATCCCGGCCCGCAACATCAGCCGGTGGCTGACGATCTGAGCCTCCGAGGGGGTTTCCTTGAGAACGGGCAGAAAGTAACGGCTGAGGCGCATAACGTAACCTTACGGGTGAGAATTTCGCTGCAAGGTGATTATGCCAAAGCCCCGCCGGGGGCAATCACGCAATGGCGTTTTTACGACCCCGCCGCTGTCGGTTTTTCGATTGACCGCAACGCCGGGTTTTTCAATGTTGGCGCAAACGTTCAATCGCGAGGCAACAATGCGAACAATCACCGAACCCGCTCGCCAGATCCCTGTTGTTCACCAGACAGATGTTTTGGTTGTGGGCTCTGGCCCTGCGGGATTGTCGGCGGCACTGGCCGCAGCGCGCGCCGGTGCCGAAGTTTCGCTGATGGACAGGTTCGGTTGCATGGGCGGCAATATCACCGCCGTCGGCGTCGAAGGCTTTGCCTGGTATCGCCACGAACAAACCGTCGAGGCCGGAGGCATCGGCCTGGAATTCGAGACCCGCGCCAAGGAAATGGGCGCAGCCGTGCCTGAAAGCCAATCGCTCAGCTATGAACTGGACAGCGAGGGCTTCAAGCTGGTGGCCGACAAGCTGGTCGAAGAGGCTGGCGTTCTTCCGATGCTGCATCGACAATTCGTCGCCCCGATCATGGATGGGGATCGCATCACCGGCGTGATCACCGAATCCAAAGCGGGGCGTGAGGCGATCTTGGCCAAGGTTGTCATCGACGCAACGGGGGATGCAGACGTCGCACATCGTGCGGGCGCCCCGACCCACAAGACACCGCGCGAGGACATGATGGCAGCCTCGGTCATGTTTCATCTGGCAGGCGTTGACAAACGGGCCTTTATGGAAGGTATCAAAGCCGATCCGCAGACCTACAAGGACTGGGGCGGCGGTGGCGAATGGAATATCGAGACCTCTGGCAAAGAGGATGACATGTTCTCGCCCTTCGTCAAGAAACCCTTCCAGCAGGCGATTGATGAAGGCCTGATACCAGCTCACCTGAACACGATTGCAGGCACCTGGGGTGCCATGCACGATACCGGAGAGCTGACCTATATGAACCTGATCCATTTGGATCAGATCGACGGGACCGACCCCGACAGCCTGACATTTGGTGAGATCGAAGGCCGCCGTCAGGCGATGCTCGCCATTGATGCCCTCCGCCGATTCATGCCGGGCTGCGAAAACGCACGTTTGCGCAATTTCGGCATGACCATCGGTATTCGGGATACGCGCAAGATCGATGCAGTCTACAACATGACCGAAACAGATGCCCGCCATCAGGGCCGGTTCGAGGATTCCATCGGTATTTACCCTGAATTCATTGATGGTTACGGCATACTGATCTTGCCGACCACCGGACGGTATATGCAGATCCCGTATCGCTCAATGCTGCCCAAAGGGATCAAGGGTTTGTTGGTTGCGGGTCGATCTCATGGTGCGGATCGGGTCGCACACGCCGCGACGCGCAACATGTCCTGCTGCGCGGTGATGGGTCAGGGCGCAGGGATCGCGGCGGCCTTATCGCTGAAAAGCAATCAGGAACTCGACAGCATGAACCTTGCGCCTGTGCATCAGGAATTGGAACGGCAAGGCGTGAGAATTACCTAATGGAGCGTATTCCAACTATTGATATCAGCCCGCTGACCAATCCCGCCGGACCACAGTATCGGTCAACGGTCGAGCAGATCATGGATGCCTGCACCAGTATCGGGTTTCTGTCGATCACCGGGACAGGCATTGCGCCTGAGAACATCGATCAGGTGCGCGACACTGTAAAAGCGATCTTTGATATCGACGAGGCCCGAAAATGGGATCAGGCCATCACCCGCGAAAACTATCGCGGGTACATACCGATGGGGTTCTTCACGCCCAATGACGGCTCGGGCGCGGCGGATAAGTACGAAGGGTACAAGCTACATTTCGAAGCAGCCGAAGATGCCCCGATCCGGGCTGAATGCGCACTTTACGGCCCGAATATCTGGCCCCGAGAGGTGCCGCAGGCGCGTACGGTCATACTGGATTATTGGCAACAGCTTGATGGCGTAGCCGATCTTCTGCTGGGCGCCCTAGAGGTTGGCTTAGAGATCCCACCCAACACTCTGCGCGACGCCTTCCGCGACCCGATGACCAACATGACCCTGCTGCACTACCCGCCTCAGGCCCCGGAAGAGCGTGGCTATGGAATTCATCCACATAAAGACACCGACGCGCTGACAATAATTGCACCCGATCCGGTCGGCGGGCTTGAGGTACAGACCCGCACCGGAGGCTGGATCACACCGGACTGCCCTCCAGGCGGCTTCGTGGTCAATATCGGCGACATGCTGGAACTATGGTCAGGCGGGCGATTGAAATCGACCCCGCATCGCGTAGTCAATCGATCCGGGCATGAACGCTATTCCTTTCCGTATTTCGCCGTTCCGCGCCACGATGTGGTGGTCGCGCCGCTGCTGCCTGTCCTGACTGGCTTTGATCGCCCCGAGGTGCATTGCGGCCACTGGTCAGCAGAAATTTGGCGCACCAATTGGCCTGATGAAATGGCTACAGGAGATACTCCGGAACTGGGTACACTGACAGATTGAGGTGCAAAAATCGCGCTCCATGAACCGCTTGCATCGCGGGGCGTCATAGGCCAAGAACACGGCAATGCTGTGCAAACGAGGAATTGCGCCATGGCCTTGCCAGTGAAGGATCAGCTTAGATACTGGGGCATTGCCACTGTTGTTTTCGTGCTGCTTTTGTACCTGTTGGGTGATGTCTTGCTACCCTTCGTGATCGGTGGTGCGATTGCCTATTTCCTTGATCCTGTTGCGGACCGCCTGGAAAAACTGGGTCTATCGCGAATGGCGGCGACCGCGATCATAACCGTGGTTGGAGTGCTGGGCTTTGTATTGATGATCTTGATGGTCGTTCCGGCCCTGATCACTCAGCTACTGGATCTGATCGACACTTTACCTAGCCTTTTCAAGCAATTACGCGCATTTATTGAACAACAATTCCCCGCTCTTCTGGACCGGGAATCGAACACGCACCAGATGTTGGTGTCTTTTGGTGATACGCTGAAGTCCAAAACCGGAGATGTTTTGCAGACGGTTCTGGCCTCGCTGGGATCGGCCATAAACGTTGTCGTTTTACTGGTCATCGTACCGGTTGTTGCAGTCTATCTGCTGATGGACTGGGACCGTATGATTGCCCGGATCGGAGAGCTGCTACCCCGCGATCACGCCCCTACGATCAAGCGGCTGGCTGGCGAGATTGATGCTGTTCTGGCCTCATTCGTGCGCGGAATGGGCACAGTCTGTCTGATCCTTGGTACATATTATGCAGTTGCGCTGATGCTGGTTGGTTTGCAATTCGGCCTGATCGTTGGCTTCATCGCCGGGCTGGTCACATTCATTCCTTATCTCGGTGCCTTGATCGGAGGCTCTCTGGCCATTGGTCTCGCTCTGTTTCAGTTTTGGGGGGACTGGGCGCATATCGGTCTGGTCGCGGGCATATTTGCCATCGGACAGGTGACCGAGGGCAACTTCCTGACCCCTAAGTTGGTAGGCAGCTCAGTCGGTTTGCACCCCGTCTGGCTGCTACTGGCCTTGTCAGTGTTCGGCGCACTATTTGGCTTTGTCGGAATGCTGGTCGCAGTTCCGGTCGCTGCAGCCTTGGGTGTTTTGGCCCGGTTCGCGACCGAGCAATATCTGAACAGCCGTCTTTATACCGGGCTTGAAGGGCTCGAACAGGACGACGAGTAAATGGCCACACAACTCAGCTTTGATCTGCCGTCCAAGACCGCCTTGGGCCGCGAAGACTTCTTTGTCTCGCCCGCCAATGCGTTGGCCGTAGCGATGATCTCTGCGACCTCATGGCCAGGAAACAAGCTGGTGCTAAGCGGCCCGGCAGGATCAGGGAAAACCCACTTGGCCCATGTTTGGGCGGCGGAAACAGGCGGCCGCATCGTGCAGGCCACTGATTTGCGCTACGAAGAGGTTCCCAACCTCGCGCGTACCTCGGTCGCAATCGAGGATGTTCCCCTAATAGCAGGTGATCCTGAACAGCAAAAAACGCTATTTCACCTGCATAATCTGGTGCTGGCCGAGGGGAACGCCTTACTTATGACCGGACGCGCCGCGCCAATGCTATGGCGCCTGCCTTTGGCCGATCTGCAAAGTCGCGTGGAAGGAGCGCACCATGTGGCCTTGGAAGCGCCGGATGACGCTCTGTTAGGTGCAGTGCTCGCAAAGCTCTTCACTGACCGTCAGCTAAGCCCCGGCCCGGATGTCATCGCGTATCTGGTCAAACACATGGATCGCAGCTTTGAAGCTGCAGCGAATGTGGTTGACGAATTGGATCGCATTGCACTCGATGAAAAGCGCGATATCACCCGTGCGCTGGCGGTGCGTCTATTGAACACAGAACTCGAACAATCTGATGCCCACGATTGACCCAACACAGGTGATCCCGCATCCTGCGCCCAAAACATCTGGGGACACAATGACACAGACTGCCGAGACCGATTTCCCCGATCACGGGCTGTTTGGAAAGCCCATTTTCGAAGATCCGGGGGCTCGGGCGCTGTCTCGGGTTGGCGTTGTCGATATCGGATCCAACTCGGTCCGCATGGTGATCTTCGATGGTGCAGCGCGCTCTCCGGCTTATTTCTACAACGAAAAGGTCATGTGCGAATTGGGGGCAGGCCTATCCGAAACCGGGCGCCTTAACCCGTTGGGACGTGTACGCGCGCTGGCTGCATTGCATAGGTTCAAATATCTGGCCAACAACCTCGGGCTACCTACCCTGCACGCCGTCGCCACTGCCGCAGTGCGTGAAGCAAGAGATGGTCGCGATTTCTGTGAGCAGGTAAAAGCGGAAACAGGATTGATCATCAATGTGGTCAATGGCGAAGAAGAAGCCCGCCTGTCAGCGCAGGGCGTATTGTTGGGATGGCCCGGCGCGTATGGTTTGATCTGTGACATCGGAGGTTCGTCAGTCGAACTGGCAGAAATCGGAGGCGGCAAGGTCGGGCGTCGCATGACCTCGCCTTTGGGTCCGCTCAAACTGCGCGATATCAAAGGCGGTCGTCGGGCGCGTAAGACACATATCAAGAAGACTATGGAAGAGATGCGCGATAAGATGGGCCCCCAGCGGGATCGCCTGTTTCTTGTTGGCGGCAGTTGGCGCGCCTTCGCACGCCTTGACATGCTGCGCCGAGGCTACCCGCTAAACGTGCTGCACGAATACCGTATGACTCAGAGTCAAGTTCGCGAGACCATCAAATTCATCGAACAGAATAACGCGGATGAATTGCGCAGTAAGGCTGGTGTATCTGGTTCGCGTATGGCGCTGATCCCTTATGCAATGGATGTGCTTTCCCGCTTGATTCGCACCTTCAAGCCCAAGGACATCGCGATATCCAGCTATGGCATCCGCGAAGGATTACTGTATGAGCAGATGCCGCAACGCCTGCGCGATCGCGACCCGTTGATCGAGGTAAGCCGTTTTGCCGAAGCAAAAGATGCACGCCTGCCCGGGTTCGGAAAACACCTGTTCGATTTTGTCATGCCCCTTTTTCGCTCGGCGCCAGAGCAGCGGGTGCGACTGATCAAAACCGCCTGTCTGCTGCACGACGTCAGTTGGCGCGCGCATCCCGATTACCGAGCCGAGGCCTGTTTCGAATATGTGACCCGTGCCAACATGAGCGGGATCAAACACTCTGAGAGAGTATTTATCGGCCTCGCTTTGCAGCACCGATATAGGAACAAGCGTGAGGGAAGCCGATTTAACAAGCTCTATGAACTGCTGGATGAACGCGGCCAAGAACAGGCCGAAATCCTGGGCAAAGCGCTTCGCTTTGGAGCAATGCTTTGGATGCAGCATGACGCGGCTATGGGTAAGTTGCGCTACTATCCGAAGAAGCAAAAGCTTGAACTGCGCTTGCCCAAATCAGCAGGTCCATTGTTCAACGAAGTTGCCGAAGCGCGGTTCAACTCATTGGCTAATGCGCTGAATTCTGAACCCAAGGTTATCCTGAGGGGCTGATCAAATATCAGTCAAGCCATCGGATGGAATGTCATCTTGCGGAACCGTTTCTTCGGGTCGTTCCTGTGCTGGCTTTTTACGGATGATAATATCGCCGTTGGGCAACATTTCGGGCGTTTCATAGGCCGTCCAATCCTGAACCTGAGTGGCGAGTTCAGCCAGCGCTGGCCCCATCTCCTGCAGGAATGATTGCAATGCCGGGCCGAACTGCTCGGCGAAACCGCGCAAATCCTCGATCGTGGGCTCCATTTCCTGCCGTAGACCTTCCAGAAAAAGCTCGGCACCTCGCTCCATCAAGGACTTGCTGTCCTCTTCAGCATGGGCGGGTATTGCCACCAGTGCGCAGGTTGCGCAGATCTTCAACACATGTCGCATGGTAGAAATATAAGAGGTGGCCGATGCAGTTGAAAGGCTACAGATCTATATCCAGCGTCACAGGAAAGTGGTCGGATGCTGCCAGCAAAGCATCGCGCAATTCGGGGGTGCCCCAGCATGCTGCGTCCCGAAATGGATGCCATATGCGCCAGACCGGGTCATGATCACGCAGATCATTGCTGATCATGATGTAGTCGAGCAGCGCCTCAAGGTATCTTCCCTCCTCCCGACGTTCAAAACGCGCCGTAGCCGGTATTGATCCGGGACGCGGGCGATGCGCTTGCGCGGCATGAGGATCATAAAGCCCTGCCTGCAATAGAATCTCGACCGAAGACCGCCCGAACAGATGCTCAAACTCATCCAGCCCCGGGCCATCGTTCAGATCACCAAGCAAGATAACTGGCTCGTTGGCGTCAATGTGGTGTTCAACGCGTCGCGCCAACCAAACCGCCTGCGCCAGTTGTTTGCGGCGATTGGCAATGGACAGACGGATCATTTCGTCCCGTGACCCGGCACCATGGGGGGCTTTGGATTTTAGATGTGCCCCTATCAGGCGGAGGGTCGATCCATTGGCCATCTCAATGGCCAGTTCCATTGGCGGTTTCGAGAATTCGACCTGATCTTCGGTCGCATCGATGTCCAGATCAATGCGGAACACGCCATCGAACCGAGGAGCGGCTAGATCACTCAGTTGTCCAACTGGCTCGTGGCGTGCTTTCAAGACATCCGGATCGAACAACAGCGCCAGTTCCTGATGCGTATCATTGGCAAACCCCATCACTGCATGGGACGTGCGCAGATTGAATGCTTCGGCAAACCGCTGAAGGGCGCGGACGGTATTTTGCGTTTTGCCTGTATTTGGGGCCTCAACGACCAATACAGCATCGGCATCGACGGCGGTCAGAACCTTGGCCACCGCTTCGATCTGCTGCACTTTGGTTATGTCACGCCGCCCTGACCAACTATCGTCGACGACCAGATTATCGTCGCGATCAAACAGATTGGCGAACCATTCGATATTGTAGGTCGCCAGCCGCACCGATCACACCCGAGCGCCGTTTATTTCATCCCAGGCGCGGTTGATATCGATCATCTTTTTCTCGGCCAGACGCACCGCTTCCTCGGGCACGCCGCGTGCCATCATCGCATCGGGATGAGTCTCTCTCACCAACTGCCGCCAGACTTTGCGTATTTCGGGCAGTGGCGCATTCCTCGCAACGCCCAACACTGTGTACGGATCTTTTGGTGCGTCCGGCACAAATCGCGCACGCAAGGCCATGAATTGAGCGTCAGTCTGACCAAAAATTCGGCTGACCTCTTCAAGAAATTCATTCTCGTTTGGGTGATAGAACCCATCTGCCATAGCGATGTGAAAGAGCCCTTCCATCAAATCGCAAAGCGTGGTGCTGTCGTCCGCAAACATTCCCGCGATCTTGCGGGCGTAGTCTTTGTATCCAGCGACATCGGTTCGGGCCATGTCAAAGACCTTGGCTGCGCCGTCTTCGTCTTCGGGCGCGATCTGGAACACTTCGCGGAAGGCTGTAACCTCATCGCGTGTCACCTGACCATCGGCCTTGGCCATCTTGGCCCCTAGTGCCACAACGGCAATTGCAAACGCGACCGAACGTTCGGGGGGCGTACGTAGCTTTTCAAATACTGCGGTCAGGCTTTCGCCCTTGGCAAGCGCATTAAGCGCATCAGCTATTCTGGTCCAGATCGACATGGCCGCACCCTAGCGCGCCTTTGCGCGACTGTCAGGTGCGACAGATGACTGCGGGGCAAGTATTTTCTGCATCAGAACAAGATCCAAGCGCTGCCCCCATTTAAACCCCACTTCGGGCATATGCCCCACCTGTTTGAAACCGATTGCCGAATGGAAAGCGACGGCTGCAGGGTTGGCCGAGGAAATACCCGCAACCAGAACATGCACATTGTTTGTTTTGGCGATGGCCTCCAAGGCCTGCATTAATGCGCGCCCCGTGCCCTGCCCTCTGGCCTCAGGCGCCAACTGGATCGAATGCTCGCGGCACTGCGCATATCCGGGGCCCGATCGGAATAAGTTATAAGTTGCAAATCCCTCGACCACCCCATCGCGCTCGGCGACCAGAAAAACCGGCCCACGGGTTTCTATCTCTGCCGTCACTTTTTCCACGCTACGTTCATCGGTGGTGAAAGTGACCAGCGTGTCACGAATGATCGCGTTTGCGATCTCGGTAATCGCGGGTGCGTCTTCGACCGTTGCCTGTCGGATGATCATTCCAGCACGCGCAGCCCATGTGGAGTTTCAATTTCTGCGCGCAATGCTGCCGGACCACTATCAAAAACGACATAATCCAACGCCCCCAAGCCTTTGGCCAGATCGAGAGCATCCGGGTGGCACACAATCAAGCGTTGCAGCTGGCAGCCGCTGTCCTGCAACATTTGCGCAGGATGCAGATCGCCCTGCCACTGGATGAGCGCGGGAAAGATATTATCAAACGGTAGACGCCCGTTCGGTGGAACCGCCATGCGCCAACGCAGCGCGCCTCGGTTCAGATCGATGGGCTGACCAACACCGTCAGGAAAGGCGGTCAGCGAAGCCTCGATATCGGGAACCTGGCAAATCCAGTTTGTCAGGCGGGGCGATCCGGAGAACCGATCCAGATCGAACCAGCGCGTCCTTTGCGGGTTGGGCGCATCGGGATCGATCGCAATCGCCTCCAGATACAAGCCATCTCGCAAGCCCAACAGGCGGTTATACGTCCCGAATTTCTCGTGCTTGCCGCCATCCTGCAATCGAACGCCCAACGCCTGTTCGATATGGTCAGAAGCCTCTTCCAGCGTTTCACCTGCAACAGCCAAATGGTCCAATAACATTAAGACGCTCTCCCAAAAAACATGCGACCAGACAAGAAGTGTCTGGCCGCATGTTTTCCTCAAAGGTTCCGGATCACAAGATTTTTCGTACGAAAAATCTTGGCTCACCTCAGGCTTTGGCTTCACCGATCAAACGCAAGATATCTTGTGCCGCGTCAGGGATGTTCGTTCCCGGACCAAAGATCGCCTTTACACCGTGATCGTAGAGGAACTGGTAATCCTGTTGCGGGATGACGCCACCACAGATGACGATGATGTCTTCGGCCCCGGCCTTTTTCAGTTCTTCAACCAACTGGGGTGCCAACGTCTTATGCCCAGCAGCCTGCGAAGAGATCCCGATCACATGCACATCATTGTCCACCGCGTCCTGCGCGGCTTCTGCGGGAGTCTGAAACAGAGGGCCGACGTCCACGTCAAACCCGATATCAGCAAAGGCGGTGGCAATCACCTTGGCGCCCCGGTCGTGACCATCCTGCCCCATTTTGACCACCAGTAGACGTGGGCGACGTCCCTCGGCCTCGGCGAATTTTTCAATGGATTTCTGGATCGCGGCAAAGCCTTCATCACCTTCATAAGCCGCGCCATAGACACCGGCCAGGGTTTTCACTTCAGCGCGGTGGCGACCGAATTCCTTTTCCATTGCCATGCTGATCTCTCCTACGGATGCGCGGGCGCGGGCGGCCTCGACGGCGGCGGCCAGCAGGTTACCACCCTCACGGGCAGTGGTGGTCAGCGCGTCCAACGCCTGCTGACATGCTGCTTCGTCACGGGTGGCGCGAATGCGTTCCAGACGCGCCACCTGCGCCTCGCGTACGGCGACATTATCGACGTCCAAAATGTCGATCGGGTCTTCCTGTTCCTTGCGGTACTTGTTGACACCAACGATGACCTCTTCGCCCCGGTCAATCATGGCTTGGCGCCGGGCTGCGCTTTCTTCGATCCGCAGCTTGGGCATACCGCTGGCAACCGCCTTGGTCATGCCGCCCATCTCCTCGACCTCTTCCATTAAGGCCCAAGCCTTTTCAACCAGCTCGTTGGTCAGGCTTTCGACGTAGTAAGAACCCGCCAGCGGATCGACCACATCGGTTACACCGGTCTCTTCTTGCAGCACCAATTGCGTGTTCCGTGCGATGCGGGCAGAAAAATCGGTGGGCAACGCAATCGCCTCGTCGAGTGCGTTGGTGTGCAGCGATTGGGTGCCGCCCAGTACCGCGCTCATCGCTTCATAGGCGGTGCGGACCACGTTGTTGTAGGGGTCCTGTTCCTGCAGTGATACGCCGGATGTCTGGCAGTGGGTTCGCAGCATTTTCGACCGTTCGGATTTCGCTCCGAACTCGGTCATTACCCGATGCCAGAGCGTGCGTGCTGCGCGTAGCTTCGCAATCTCCATGAAAAAGTTCATGCCGATAGCAAAGAAGAACGACAGACGGCCCGCAAACTTGTCCACATCCATGCCCGACTGAGTCGCGGCACGCACATATTCACGGCCATCGGCGAGCGTATAGGCCAGCTCTTGCACCAGGTTCGCCCCGGCCTCTTGCATGTGATAGCCCGAGATCGAGATTGAGTTGAATTTGGGCATCTCGTTCGAGGTGAACTCGATAATGTCCGAGATGATCTTCATCGATGGCTCGGGCGGGTAGATATAAGTGTTGCGCACCATGAACTCTTTCAGAATATCGTTCTGGATGGTGCCCGACAGCACGGCCTTGTCATGCCCCTGCTCTTCTCCCGCAACGATGAAACTGGCCAGAACCGGGATCACGGCCCCGTTCATCGTCATCGAGACCGAAACCTTGTCCAGCGGAATACCGTCGAACAGGATCTTCATATCCTCGACACTGTCGATGGCCACACCGGCCTTGCCGACATCGCCGACAACGCGCGGGTGGTCGCTGTCATAGCCCCGGTGCGTCGCCAGGTCGAAGGCCACCGAGACACCCTGCTGACCAGCGGCCAAGTTGCGACGATAGAAGGCGTTCGATTCCTCGGCGGTCGAGAACCCCGCATACTGACGGATGGTCCAGGGACGACCCGCATACATCGTCGCCTTCACCCCACGGGTAAACGGGCCGAAGCCAGGCAGTGACCCCATATGCGGCAGGTCTGCGGTGTCGTCCTGCGTATAGAGCGGCTTAACGTCGATGCCTTCAAGAGTTTCCTTGGTCAGATCGTCCAACGGACGCCCGCGCAGTTCTTTTTCGGCCAGCACCTGCCAGTCGTTGGTGTCGGTCATGTCGATTTCCTCTGTTCCAATCGGGGTTCCGCGGGGATGACCCCGCGCGTATCTCTTTCTGTCCGGCAGACAAGCTCGGCCAAGCCGTCTGCGCCGGAGGCAAGCCATTCCAGATCATCCGCATAATCGGACCACAGCTTCATCGCCTGATCTGCGTTTAGGCCGTGAGGGGCAGGATGTGGCGCGGCATTCAGTGAAAGGCCGTCGTTGTCCTCGGGTGCCGCGCGCCCGGTCAAAGCCTCAAGCTGTGCACGCTGATGGCCCGCAAAATCTTCGAAGGGCAAGACTAGTAGCGGAACGCCCGGAAACGCGCGGCCCATCTCCGCAATCACATTTCGCCAGCTCCGCTTGCTCTGAGTGATACGTTTCCATTTGGCGGGCTCAATCGGCTCACTTCCGCGTTTGAATTTATAGGCTGAAACGGAAGACCAATACATATCCAATGCCCGGATATTCAGAGCCAATTTGCCAACCCCTTCATCAAAGGCCTTCGCGAGCAGCAGACTACGCTCGTGCATGCTGGGATAAAGCGAGGCGAATGCAATATTACGCTCCATAGAACCTACGAAGTTCTCTTGACTTACCAATAGCTGCTTGGCACCCGCACGCCGACACGCATCCAGATCACGGCGTAGCGCGTCACAAACATCTGGCGTCAATTTGTTCAGGCTATTCAAACCGTTGGCACGTGTGCGTTCAGGCCCCCAATAGACCAACCCTTGCTCAGCCAGCGTGTTCTCATTCCTGCTTAGATAGTTTTGAAAGCTGGTGGTTGCGCACCTGTGTGCGCCGCAATGCAGGATGATCTCCATCGCCCTACCCTCCCCACCGAAAGTCTTCAGGAACAACCTGTATTCTCGGCGCTTGGATAGGCGCGGATGAAACGGGATCGAGCCTGAAGTACAATTTTTTGATGTCCGCAGACATTTCGCCAGTCGCATTCGTCCGCGCAGAGGCTATATTCAACAGAACAGGAGGCCATATGACACGCACGCTTGCCCTTGTTTTCTCGGCACTATTCCCGCTGGCCGCCTTGGCCGCGGACGCGAATGCCCCTGCGGATGACAGCTTTGTGCGTCCCGTAGATGACAGCGATCTGAGCGATTTTCTCTGGACCCATCGCCCGATCGTTGTATTTGCCGATACCCCTGCAGACCCAAGGTTCCAGCAACAGATTGACATGCTGTTGGAGGGCGAAGCGGCAATGCGTGATCGCGACGTAATCGTATTGACTGATACCGATCCGTCGGCACGATCTCCGATACGGTCAAAACTGCGACCACGCGGTTTCCAGATGGTATTTGTCGACAAGGATGGTGTAGTGAAACTGCGCAAACCCAGCCCATGGAGCGTGCGCGAGATAGGCCGCTCGATTGACAAGACGCCCTTGCGTGAACGCGAAATTCGCGAACGACGCGAAGGCGGCTGAACACCTGCACCTTGCCTTAAAGTCCCGACGGAAGCCGCCGAGAACCTTGAAAGGTATGAAACAGGCGCGCGCATGATCATTCGAACTCGATAATCACATCGTCAACGGCAAGGCTGTCGCCGGGACCAGCATTGATTTTGGAGACAACGCCTTTCTTCTCAGCGCGCAGGATGTTCTCCATCTTCATCGCCTCGACGGTGCAAAGCGCCTGACCCTCCTGTACCTCCTGCCCCACTTCGACATCGATCTTCACGATCAGGCCGGGCATCGGGCAGAGCAGCATCTTGGATGTATCAGGCGGCAGCTTCTCGGGCATCATCCGGGCCAATTCGGCCTGACGTGGGGTGCGAACATGCACCTTGAGATCCGCGCCGCGGTTGCGGACGCGAAATCCGCCCGACACTTTGCCGACCTTCAGAACCAGTGGGCTGCCATCGACATCGAGCACTGCAAGCTGATCACCCGGTGTCCAATCGGAGGCGACACGGTGCTTCGTGCCATCTGCAAACGACACGGTGGAGCCATCCTGATCGGCCTCTATCGCAACCTCGAACTCTTGCCCTTGCAGCGAGACGACCCAATCTGTTCCAACCTTGCGTTCATGATTGTCCATCCGCCCCGACACCCGTGTACGACGAATCTCGGCCACGCGGTGCATCGCTGCGCACGATGCAGCGACTCGGCGCAGGTCAGCTTCAGGCAATTCCACACCCTCAAATCCGTCAGGATACTCCTCGGCGATGAAGGCGGTCGTCATATCACCGCTAACGAATTTCGGGTGGTCCATAACCGCTGACAGGAACGGTAGATTGTGACCGATGCCTTCAACCTCAAAACTGTCGAGCGCCACACGCATGGCTTCGATCGCCTGCTCGCGGGTCGGCGCCCAAGTGCACAGCTTGGCGATCATCGGGTCATAATACATACTGATCTCGCCGCCTTCATAGACGCCGGTATCGTTACGTACAGCGCTATCCCCTTTGGGCGCATCGCCTTGCCATTTGTCATTCACCAGCAACGGGCCAGCGGCGATTTCCTGCGGTGGGCGATAACGGGTCAGGCGGCCAATCGAGGGCAAGAAGCCGCGATACGGATCCTCGGCATAAAGACGGTTCTCGATGGCCCAACCCGTCAAGGTCACGTTATCCTGAGTGATGGTCAGCTTTTCACCAGCAGCCACACGGATCATCTGTTCCACCAGATCAACACCGGTAATCAGCTCGGTCACAGGGTGTTCCACCTGAAGGCGGGTGTTCATTTCAAGGAAGTAAAAGTTCTTTTCCCCATCCACGATGAATTCGACCGTTCCAGCACTGGCATAGTCCACGGCCTTGGCCAGCGCGACCGCCTGTTCTCCCATCGCTTTTCGGGTTTCAGGATCAAGGAAGGGCGAAGGCGCCTCTTCTACAACCTTCTGGTTCCGGCGCTGGATCGAGCATTCACGCTCGCCCAAATAGATGCCGTTGCCATGGCTGTCGCACAGGACCTGAATTTCTATGTGGCGCGGTTGGGTCACGAATTTCTCAATGAAAATCCGGTCATCGCCAAAGGAATTTGCAGCCTCGTTCTTGGAAGATTGGAAGCCTTCCCGCGCTTCTTCATCATTCCACGCGATCCGCATGCCCTTACCACCGCCGCCAGCGCTGGCCTTGATCATCACCGGATACCCGATATCGTTCGATATCTTCACCGCCTCATCAGCGTCTTCAATCAGCCCCATGTAGCCGGGGACCGTCGAAACCCCGGCCTCCTGTGCGATCTTCTTCGAGGTGATCTTATCACCCATGCTTTCGATCGCACCAACCGGTGGGCCGACAAAGGCGACGCCTTCGGCATCCAGCGCTTCAGCAAACTTGGAATTCTCGGACAGAAAGCCATAGCCGGGGTGGACAGCCTGCGCACCACTTTGACGGATGGCGTCCATTACCTTGTCGATGACAATGTATGACTGATTGGCCGGTGGTGGACCTATATGCACGGCCTCATCCGCCATCGACACGTGCAGGGCGTTCCTGTCAGCATCAGAATAGATGGCGACCGTGCCAATGCCCATCTTGCGGGCAGTCTTGATGACCCGGCAGGCAATCTCGCCCCGGTTTGCGATCAGGATCTTGTTGAACATGGAACGTCCTTTGGATTGAAGTTCTGGAAACGCAAAACGCCGCCTCAGGGTGTTGACCCCACGACGGCGTGATGCGTGATGACGGACGGGGTGTTGGCTGCCCCGATAAATTCAGCGTTAGTTACAGGTGTTTTGGGTTTTGCAGTACAGCACGTTCCCCGCAGCACCGACCGCTGCGCCAAACAGCGGATCTGCATTGAGGACCGCAGCCCCGACCGCGCCTGCGCCGCCACCAAGGATCGCCTGCTCGCCCGTTGTGTCACCACAGGCCACAAGGCCGGCGCATGTCGCCAACGCAAGGAAGATTCGTGATTTTTGCATGTTTTCTGCCCTTTTTGGTTTCTCAAAGTCTTTGAGGGCAGATGCCGAATTCCGGCATTGTTATGCAATAACAGAGGTTGCAAACCACTGAATTGCGCAGTTTCTTGCCGTTTTTGGACTGTGTTCGCCAAAAAGAAAACCGCGGACAGAGCTCTGTGGGGAACACAAGCCTGCCCGCGGAAGGAAGGGGTACGGAATAGTAGGTGCTTGTGCGACGCAGGCAAAGTAGAGCCGCACGGCCCCTTCACTGTGCACAGCACAATTTGCAGCGCAAACCCATCTTCGTTTCCGTTTGAGATTCCGGCTAAAACTTGCCCACCGGCAGCGCGTCCGCGCAACTTTGCGCCGACACCATATCGCCCTGCACCCCCGAATTCCCTGCTCATGCCAGTCACGTTCATGTGACGATACTCGGCCGGATGATGGCCAACACGGCGGTATACCTCACGCGTTGCTTTCGGAAGTCCACTAAGAAAATCTACAGGGGCCAGGCGCTTATCCTGAGCTTTCACCGAGCTGTGAAAGCACGAGCCATTCTTGACACGGTTACTTGAAAAACTGCGCAGAATTCCTCGCAGATTGGTGATTTTCCCCGGGCTCTTATGCGTGAAACGGTGCCGGTGCACACTCGCAAACAAGGAAATATCCCCATGATAATAAAGGGCAAAACTGCTAGCCTGCTTGCTGCCAGCACGCTTTCCGTGACCGGAATGCAGGCCTTGGCGCAAGATGCACAAACTCAGGCTGAACTCGATGCGCTTCGCGCAAGAGTCGAGGCTTTGGAATCGTCCAAGCCCGGAGCCGGGACCGGTGATCTGAGGATCGGAAACACCACGCTGGACGTCTATGGCTATGTCAAAGCCGATTTCTTCTACGACTTCGAATATGATCAGGGCGACACAGCGTTTGTGAATGTCATAGGTGAGCCCTCGGCCGAAACCGATGGCACATTTGGCGCCACCGTTCGGCAATCGCGAATCGGACTGCGTACCAACACACCAAGCGGCATTGGCGACATCCAGGGTCAGATCGAAGTGGATGCTTTCGGCTCGGGCGGTACAGCAGAATTCCGCATTCGTCACGCGAATATCCGGATTGGTGAACAATGGCTCATCGGTCAGTACTGGACTAATTTCCAGCCTCTGGACACTTACCCCACCACAGTTGAGTTCAATGGACCGGTCGGCATCCCTTTTGCCCGTGTTCCTCAGGTTCGATACACTAACGGCTTCGGATCGAATACCACCTTTGCTGTTTCTGTAGAGGAAAACGTCGGAGGTTCGAACTCGGATGATCCGGTGCTGACTGGTGCGGTCGAGTATAACGACGGCAAATACCTGGCGCGCGCCTCGGTTTTGTACGGCAAAGCCCAATCCGGCGATGTCGAAGTGGATCAGACCGGCTTTACCCTTTCTGGTTCGATCCGTCCCTGGCAAGGTGGCCTGTTCCAAGTCAACTACGTCAACGGTGAAGCGATCGGCCCCTACCTGATCGGTTTGGGTGACGCGATTGTTGGCGGTCAGGCGAACGATGTCGACGGGTATACCATCGAGTTTCGTCAAGATTTGACCCCCAAATGGAACGTGGGCATCTCCTACGGTAAGGAAGATTACGACCTGCCCACCTCGACAGGAAGTTTGTCCTTCACCGAGCTTGAGACCATCCATGTCAATGCGTTCTACAAAGCAACTGACAATCTGACATTGAGCGCCGAATACATCTATGGCGAGCGGAACGATACGATTTCGGGTGACACTTTCGATGGCAACCGTATTCAGTTGGCCGCACAGCTGAACTTCTGACTTGCCCCAAGTGCCCTGCCTGTTCGCGGGCAGGGCTCCACCAATTTGGGTTGGTCGAACTTGATATGCAGCTGCGGTGGGCAAATTCAGCGCACCCCGTCGAAGATTTCTGGAAACGATTGACGAGCAACCTCCGGGTCGATCACCAACAGCGCGTCATAGCTGGCAGGGTCAAACGGATCTTCAGCGGCGATCACTTCCCGCTCGAACAGCCAACTCAGTCGGCCTGCATCCAGGTTACCACGCTCGAACGGCTGATCACCAAACTGCGCCCATAGCGCTTCCATGAATGCGGCATCTGCACGCCTATCTGCAGGCTTGCGGTCCCGAAAACGTTCGCGCCTGGTCAAGGGAGTCACTCCCTTGGGATTGGCGCGCCGGATCGTGAACTGAAAGTCAGTTCCGGCCAAGCGGCCGGGGAAGCCACGGTGTTTCAGCATTTCGACACCTCGCTGGTTAAGGCATTGAAATTACATGGGTGCAGACGACCCTGCCGGGATGAAAACACGATATGAACCTCTGAGTTGTATATGGGCACCCTGTGACCGAGATCGCGTACTCTCATGGTCAGAGTCCCTCCCAGATACATTGGGATTGTTCCAGCCGATAGGCCTCAAAAAACTGGGTCGCATCTGGCTCGGACGTGCCGAACTCCAGCGGTCGATCCGAGAAAGAAATCACGACACGCGCAGGATCCAGATCGTGCTGCGCCACGTAAGGGACCGCCAGCGTCTGGCACAGATGCTCCATGTCGATCACTGCGACATCATAGGTGATGCGGCCCACGGTCGCCCCGATATTGGGAGCAATAAACCTGAAACGAACCCAGAGTTCCCCGGGATTGGTATCAAGCAGTACATTGCTGAGCTCTACTGGCTGACCCGATGGCACGGGCAATAGATTACTTGCCTGAACCGAACTAGTCATAGACATCGCCAATGCAAGCGCGCTCCCCAGGAAGCGTCCAGCGCGAGCCAGTCCCTCCGAACTTGCTTGCGCGGCAAACGCGCTTTTATGTCCAATCAAGTCGATCATGAAGCAAATCGGTTTGTTCCATCTAACTCTTAGAGCGGGATATTATCGTGCTTTTTCCATGGGTTCTTCAGCTGCTTTCCGCGCAGACTGGCAAAGGCACGCGATACGCGACGGCGGGTTGAGTGTGGCATGATCACTTCATCGATAAAGCCACGCTCGGCAGCGACAAAGGGGTTGGCAAACCGGTCTTCGTAATCCTGCGTGTGCTGCGCGATCTTATCCGCATCTCCAAGATCAGCGCGATGGATGATCTCGGTTGCGCCCTTTGCACCCATCACTGCGATCTCGGCCGTGGGCCATGCATAGTTGAAATCCCCGCGCAGATGCTTCGATGCCATCACATCATAAGCACCGCCATATGCTTTGCGCGTGATCACCGTGACCTTTGGCACTGTTGCCTCTCCATAAGCAAACAGCAGTTTCGCGCCATGCTTGATCACGCCGCCATATTCCTGTGAGGTCCCCGGAAGAAAACCCGGCACGTCGACGAGCGTAAGGATCGGAATTTCAAAGCAATCGCAGAACCGTACAAAACGCGCAGCTTTGCGCGAGCTGTCGATATCCAGACACCCGGCAAGAACCATCGGTTGGTTTGCCACAACGCCTACGGTTTGTCCTTCAAGGCGGATAAAACCGGTGATGATGTTCTTGGCGTAATCTTCCTGTATTTCGTAGAAGTCGCCCTCGTCCGCGACTTTGGTGATGAGCTCCTTCATGTCGTAGGGCGTGTTAGGATTATCTGGGATCAGAGTGTCCAGCGACGTCTCGATCCGACCCGGCTCATCAAAGAAGGGACGAACCGGAGGCTTTTCGCGATTGTTGAGCGGCAGGAAATCGACCAACCGGCGGACCTCGGCCAGCGCCTCAACATCGTTTTCGAACGCCCCGTCCGCAACCGAGGATTTTTTGGTGTGGGTCGAAGCCCCACCCAGTTCCTCGGCGGTAACGACCTCATTTGTGACAGTCTTTACGACATCCGGACCAGTCACAAACATGTATGAGGTGTCTTTGACCATGAATATAAAGTCGGTCATCGCAGGGCTATAGACCGCACCACCAGCGCATGGCCCCATGATCACACTGATCTGAGGCACCACGCCCGAGGCCATGATGTTGCGTTGGAAAACTTCGGCATACCCCGCCAGCGAGGCAACGCCTTCCTGAATGCGCGCGCCACCCGAGTCATTGATCCCGATCACCGGCGCTCCATTCTGAACCGCCATATCCATGATCTTGCAAATCTTCTGCGCATGCGTTTCGGACAGCGAGCCGCCAAACACGGTAAAGTCCTGACTGAAGACATAGACCATCCGGCCGTTGATCGTGCCCCAACCAGTGACCACGCCATCACCGGCTGGCTTTTGCTTTTCCATTCCGAAATCGGTGCAACGATGGCTGACAAACATGTCAAACTCTTCGAAGCTGCCTTCATCCACCAGCAGCTCGATCCGCTCGCGCGCTGTCAACTTGCCTCGGGCATGCTGTGCGTCAATGCGCCGTTGTCCACCCCCTAAGCGTGCATCGTTGCGGCGGCCCTCGAGTTCGGAAAGGATGTCTTTCATGACGGTAGTCTCCCATGAGATTTTGCGGGACCATAACGATACGAATACCGAGACCAAAGAAGTTTTCAGCAAATTTGCAAACATAAGAAAATCAAGCAGGTGGTAATTGCAAATTTGTAAAGTTATGTGACATCACAAACCCGCTCTTGGCATTCCCCCAAACTAAGTTCTAAGTGTGAACCATGCAGTTCAGTTCAACATCCATCAGCCGGACACCCCCGACCCTTACAACGCTAATATTGTTGTCGGGCCTGTCAGCGCTGAGCATGAACTTGTTCCTACCCAGTCTCCCCTTCATGGCCGCCTACTTTGAGGCAGATTACAAGCTGATGCAGCTATCGATTGCATTGTATCTTTTGGTCAACGCGGTCTTACAGATCATAATCGGTCCCATCGCCGACAAGGCGGGGCGCCGGCCTGTTCTTCTATGGGGGCTCGCATTGTTCCTGTTGGCGACTCTGGGCTGCATCTACGCACCAACGATCGAGGTCTTTCTGGCATTCCGCATGAGTCAGGCCGTGATCGTCGTTGGCATCGTTCTTAGCCGTGCAGCGGTGCGGGACATGTACACCCAGGACAAAGCCGCATCGATGCTTGGGTATGTCACAATGGGCATGGCCGTCGTCCCAATGATCGGACCTGCAGTTGGCGGTCTGCTTGAAGAGGCGTTCGGCTGGAAAGCGAATTTTTGGCTGCCCTTTGCGTTGGGCGCACTGGCCCTGTTGCTTACCTACCGTGATTTCGGCGAAACCGCCGCTGCCAGCGGCAAAACTTTGGTACAACAATTCCGCGAATATCCCGAGCTTTTGGCCTCCCCCCGATTCTGGGGCTACTCGCTCTCTTCTGCGTTTTCGTCTGGGGCGTTCTTCGCATATCTCGGTGGAGCACCTTTCATCGGAACCGAAGTGTTCGGCATGACAGCAGCAGAAGTTGGCATATATTTTGGCGCGCCCGCACTTGGCTACTTCTTCGGAAACTTCATCAGTGGTCGTTATTCTGTACGCTTTGGCGTGAACCGAATGGTCCTCTGGGGATGCTGGCTGAATGCTATCGGCGTAGCCATTTCCGCTTCCCTATTTTTAGCGGGCATTGGCACCGCGCTCAGTTTCTTTGGCCTGATGACCTTTGTTGGGCTTGGCAACGGCATGTCGATACCCAATGCGACAGCCGGGTCATTGTCTGTCCGGCCTCATCTGGCAGCCACCGCATCAGGCCTCAGCGGAGCGATCATGCTCGGCGGCGGCGCTGCCCTCAGCGCGTGGGCGGGCGCATTGCTGACACGCGAGACAGGTGCAATGCCATTGCTCTGGCTGATGCTGGCAACCTCCATTCTGGCGATTTGCGCTATCAGCAGCGTAATCTGGCGCGAGAAGCAACTGGGGCTTTAGAGGGCTTGCGCCAATAGGTTTGCAAAGTTAACTTGAGCAATCAGTTAAGTTGCAAAGAACTAACATGGCTACTCAAAAACTCTATGCAGGCGCAAAACTGCGTGAGATGCGGACCCGGCTATCTCTGACCCAAAAGGAATTTGCAACAAAACTAGGCGTTTCTCTGCCATATCTAAACCAGATGGAGAACAACAACCGTCCGATTTCAACGACAGTTGTATTGGCGCTGGCGCAAGAGTTCGGCATGGACGTGACCGAGCTTAGCACGGGCGATAGTGAGCGCCTGGTTTCGGACATGCGCGAGGCGCTTGCCGATCCGGTTTTTGCTGACACCATGCCCCCATTGGCTGACCTGCGGCTGACCGCATCAAATGCCCCAGCGCTGGCCCGCGCATTCATTGAATTGCATCGAAGCTATCGCCAAACTCATGAACGTCTGGCTTCTTTGGACGAAGCATTAGGTCGGGAAGACGCCCGCATTCAAGCCAGCCCTTGGGAAGAAGTGCGTGATTTCTTTCACTATTGCGACAATTACATTGACGCCGTTGACCGGGCAGCTGAACGGTTCGCAAGTCGCGCTGATGAATTCGGTGGCATTCGTCAGGCAGCGATCAACAGCCTGACCGAACGAGGAATCCACGTCACCTTCACCGATACCGAGATCCTACGTAGCTACAACGCGGATGATAAGACACTGCGCCTTTCTTCACGCGCAGCTCCGCAAACACAAGTCTTCCAGCTTTTGCTGCAGGTCGCGCTGATCAGTCAGGACAAACTGCTTGAGGCAACGCTCGACTTCGCGCGCTTCCAAAGTGAAGAGGCCCGTGCGATTGCCAAGATTGGCCTCGCAAACTACTTCGCCGGGGCGTCCCTGATGCCATATGGTCTGTTCTTAAGTGCTGCGCAGGACTATCGTCACGATCTGGAATTGCTCAGCAATCGGTTCGGGGCATCCATCGAACAGGTCGCGCACCGTCTTTCCACCTTGCAGCGACCGGGGGCCAAAGGCATCCCGTTCTTCTTTGTCCGGGTCGATCAGGCCGGAACGATCACTAAACGCCATTCGGCCACTCGGCTTCAATTCGCACGCTTCGGCGGGGCCTGCCCCTTGTGGAACGTTCACCGTGCCTTTGAAACTCCGGGCCACTTTCTGCAGCAGCTGGCAGAAACACCAGACGGTGTACGATATATCTCACTGGCGCGCGATGTATCGAAATCCGGCGGTTCCTTCGGCGCACCCGTTCGTCGCTATGCCATCGCATTGGGGTGCGAAGTGCGCCACGCCGAAGCTTTGGTCTACGCCGACAATCTCGATATTAACAACGCCAGTGCATACGAACCGATCGGCATCTCCTGTCGCATATGCGAACGCCAGACCTGTCATCAGCGTTCAGTACCGCCACTCGAACGCCGCCTGACCATCAACTCCGATATCCGCAGTATCCTTCCATACGAAGTCACCTGATCTTCATCTGGCCTGAAATACTCCGGGGGAGTCGCGGCTTGCCGCGACGGGGGCAGAGCCCCCGCCTGTCCGTCAGCTTTTTGATAGGATCGCCCAGATTTGATCCTTGAGAACAGCTCGTTTCTTGCGCAACTCAACCTCGGCCAACTCTTCCATTGGCTCAACATTGGTTTCAGCTCGGTGCACTACGCGATTGACCTCATGATATTCATCCGCAAGCCTCGCAAAATGGGCGTCCGTTTGCTTGAGCTGGCTTATGGTGTCGATCTTATCGGGAAACTCTTCAGCCAGTTCATGCGGGGTGTGCGACATCCTGTTAACTCCTCAATGTTGCGTTACTTCGGAGAGATAAACATGGTTGTCTCACACCGCTTTGACGCCAATCAAATTCCTTGAGAATTCTTTGCGTGATACCTCAATTGGTAGAACCGAATCAACGTTGCGCCGTGGCCCATCTCGGGCTGATCCAAGGTGCGTCATTTGCTTTAGCCAATGGCTCCTTGTCCAGCAGGTGATCCGACATTTTTTCCCCTACCATAATCGATGGCGCATTCAGGTTTCCGTTGGTAATCTGAGGGAAAATCGAACTATCCGCGACGCGCAGCCTGTCCACCCCAATCACACGACCATGCGGGTCAACAACTGCACTTTTGTCATCCGCGCGCCCCATTCGGCAGGATCCACAGGGATGATAGGCGCTTTCCGCGTGCTCCGCGATGAACGCGTCAAGCTGCTCATCCGTCTGTACGTCTTTACCCGGCTGGATCTCCTTGCCGGCAAACGGCTTGAAAGCATCCTGCCCGAAGATTTCGCGCGTCAGGCGTATGCATGACCGAAAATCCTCCCAGTCCTTATCATGGCTCATGTAGTTGAAACGGATCACTGGGGCATCCTCAACCCGTGCCGAGCGCAGTGTGACAGCCCCCCGAGACGGCGAACGCATTGGTCCCACATGCGCTTGGAAACCGTGCCCCTCAGCCGCTGCCTGACCGTCATAACGCACCGCGATAGGGAGGAAATGGTACTGAATGTCGGGATATTCGACACCAGGTTTCGAGCGAATGAACGCCGCACTCTCGAACTGGTTCGACGCGCCCAGGCCGGTTTTTGTGAACAGCCACTGCGCCCCGATCAAGCCTTTGCTGATCAGGTTCCAATGTTTGTAGAGCGTGATCGGCTGCAGCGAGGCTTGCTGGATGTATAGCTCAAGATGGTCCTGCAAATTGGCGCCGACACCAGGTCGATCCGCGACCACTTCGATTCCATGTTCAGTCAAATGCGCCGCAGAACCGATCCCCGACAGCATCAGCAACTTGGGAGAATTGATAGATGACGCGGCCAATATGACCTCACGCCTTGCCCCAATAATTTCTTTCTTGCCGCCACGGATCAATTCGACGCCGGTGGCGCGGCCGTCATTGATCACCACGCGTGCGGCGAGACCCCGAACAATGTCACAATTTTCACGTTTCAAAGCGGGCTTCAGATAGGCATTTGCCGCCGACCAACGCCGTCCTTTCCAGACGGTCTGCTCCATCGGCCCAAAGCCTTCTTGTTTTTCACCGTTGTAATCTCCGGTGACCTCATATCCCGCCTGCTGCCCCGCATCGACAAAGGCTTTGAACAGCGGGTTTTCACGGGGTCCGCGCGACACATGCAATGGCCCGTCAGTCCCGCGCCATGCGTGATCGCCACCATGGCCACCATCATGCCAGGTTTCCATGCGTTTGTAGTACGGCAGCACATCCGCATAGGACCAACCATCCGCACCCATATCCGCCCAGGTGTCGAAATCCCGTGCGTGGCCACGCACATAGACCATTCCATTGATCGACGAAGACCCGCCAATCACCTTGCCGCGCGGGCAAACAAGGCGGCGATTGTTCAAATAAGGCTCGGGCTCGGATTTATAGCCCCAGTCATAGCGCGACATGTTCATCGGATAGCTGAGAGCGGCTGGCATCTGGATGAATGGGCCCGCATCGGTGCCGCCATGTTCGATCACCAGAACCGAGGCACCGGCCTCACTTAGTCGATACGCCATCGCACAACCGGCGGACCCAGCGCCAACGATGACAAAATCTGCTTCCATATTCGTGTCTCCATTTCCACGCAGGCTAAGATTTTTCGGCGAAAAATCTTAATCGCCTCTGGCGGAAGTATTTTGAAAAAGTGAACGTTATTCGCCCCGCGGGAAGCGTTGGCTTTCTTCAACGTCGTTTAGATCCATGTGATTGCGCATGTAGCGTTCGGATGCTTTCTGCAGCGGCTGGTAATCCCACGGGTAATAACCGCCTTCCCGCAGCGCTTCGTAAACTACCCACCGACGGGCCTGACTGGCCCTTACATCAGAATCAAATCGCTCAAGGTCCCAACGCGCCTCGGATTTGGCGCTTAAGGACTGCAGGGTGCCCGCGTGCTCGGGTTGGCTCGCCAGGTTTTTCAGCTCGTGAGGGTCCTCTTCAAGATCAAAAAGCTGGTCCGGGTCCAATGCACAGCGATTGTACTTCCACTTTCCATACCGAAGCGAAACCAAAGGCGCGTAGGAGGCTTCTGCCGCGTATTCCATCGCGACAGGAGCTGTTCGTTCATTGCCCTTCGCCAAAGGCACAAGGTCTTCGCCATCAGTCCACGGAGCGATTTCGGCCATATCTACGCCGGCGAGCGCCCCAAGTGTTGGTGTGACATCGATCGTTGATACCGGTGTATCGATCCGGCCAGTTGGAAGATCGGGCGACGAAATCATCAAGGGCACTCGCGAGGACCCCTCGAAGAAAGTCATCTTGAACCACAATCCACGCTCGCCCAACATGTCGCCATGGTCCGAGACAAAGAGGATGATGGCCTCTTGCCGCGTGGATTCCAGCACTTCCAATATCTCGCCGATCTTGTCGTCCAGATAAGAGATGTTGGCGAAATAGGCGCGGCGGGATTTGCGGATATCATCGGTCTTTATGTCGAAACTGCGCCAGTCATTTGCATCAAAAATACGCTTGGAATGCGGGTCCTGATTGTCATAGCCCAAATCCGAGATCTGTGGCTCAAGATGCTCACAATCCTCATACAGATCCCAATATTTACGACGCGCCACGTACGGATCGTGTGGGTGCGTGAAGCTGACGGTTACACACCAAGGGCGTTCATCTTTCCCACGCGCCAGATCATACAATTTGGCTTTGGCGTTATAGGCAACCTCGTCGTCATATTCCATCTGGTTGGATATCTCGGCAACGCCTGCCCCGGTGACCGATCCCATGTTATGATACCACCAGTCGATACGCTCACCGGGTTTACGATAATCCGGTGTCCAGCCGAAATCGGCTGGATAGATGTCGGTGGTTAGGCGATCCTCGAACCCGTGCAACTGGTCGGGACCAACAAAGTGCATCTTACCTGATAGACAAGTGTAATACCCAGCGCGGCGAAGATGGTGCGCATAGGTCGGAATATCGCTGCGGAATTCAGCCGCATTATCATAGACGCCTGTCCGCGAGGGTAACTGGCCAGACATAAAGCTGGCCCGCCCCGGCGCGCACAGTGGCGACGCCGTGTATGTATTCGCGAAGCGCGTTGATTTTGCCGCCAGTTTTTTCAGGTTTGGCGCATGCAACCATTCCGCGGGACCGTCGGGGAAGAGGGTCCCGTTGAGCTGATCCACCATTAGGATCAGAATATTCGGCTTTGTCATTTTTCGGCCTCTAGGAAAACTCTCATAACCCGCAGCGCATGGTTCACGGCCAACTGCGGCTCTTGCGGGGCGTTCAAAGCAGCGTGGATGTACAGCCCATCGATCAGAGCAATCATGTCTTCGGCGGCTTCGGTCGGATCGCGCATTAGCGGGCGTAGCGCATGGATGAGATTTGAGCGGATCCGGGCCTGATAGATTTGCCAAAGTCTAAGCGCGTCATCGTTGGTTTGCGCCAGAACATAAAAGGTCATCCATGCTGCAATCACGTCCGGCGTGAAACAGGATGGCGCAAAACAGGCGCGGATGATGGCCTGCGCACGTTCTTCAGGCTTGGCGGAACCAAGCTGGGTGCGCGCTTCTGCTCCGAAATCCGAAAGGATACGGCGCATAGCAGCAAGGAATATCTGCTCTTTCCCACCGAAATAGTGATGGGCCAATGCGCTGGACATTCCCGCACGCTTGGCAATCTGGCTGACGGTCACATCGAGGGATTTTTGTACGCCAAGTTCGGCAATCGTCGCCTTTACGATCGCATCCCGCCGGATCGGCTCCATTCCGAGTTTTGGCATCTTCGCCTCTCTACCCTGCTTGAGTGTAAGAGAAGCTAAGCGCTTTATATTGACTCGTCAATCAATAACGACTCTGGGCGGGTGTTTCTGAACCCTGGAGCGGGGTCGGCGGAGTAGCTTTGCCCTTACTAAGTATCGCCTCGCGCCAAGTGATAAAACTGACGGCTGCCAGGATCAGAGAGCCTCCGACAACAACCCAGATGTCGACACCCTCATGGAAAACCAATGTGCCAAGCAACGTCGCCCAAATCAACTGCAGGAATGTCACGGGCTGAGTCACGGCTACCGGGGCAGCTTGCAACGCGAGCGTCATGAAATAGTGCCCAGCCGTGGCAAAGCTGGCAACGACAACCAGAATGCCCAAATCACGCATGGAAGGTGGCTGCCATACGGCGACAGCAAAAGGTATCAAGGCAATCGTGACCCAGATAGAAAGATGCGCAACTACTGCCGATGGGCGAATATCACGCACCATAACTTTAGCCAGCAGATAAGAACCTCCAAGTGCCAAGGCCGTACCCAACATCGCCAGATGTCCCGGCGATACCTCGCGAAATCCGGGTCTCAGTACGATGACAACCCCAACAATCGCAACAACGATTGCTGCGATTCGACGAACAGCGAGCCGCTCTCCCAGGAAAAGCGCGGCACCCAGAGTAACATAGATCGGCGTCATGTAATTCATTGCCGTTACTTCGGCCAGCGGAATGCGTGTCATGGCATAGAACCAGAGCATAACCGCTATCGCGTGAATCACACCTCGCAAACCAAACAGGGTCAAGTTACGAGTGGACAGCGGCGTTCCAATCAACGCACGCCACGCGGGAATAAGAAAAACCAGCCCAAAAACATACCGCAAAAATGCGGCCTGAATTGGATCCATACTGGTCCCGAGCACTTTCACCAGAGCATTCATGCCCACAAAAGACAGACCTGCCGAAAGCATCCAGAACATGCCGACAAGCGGGCGCTGCTGATCGTTTGGTGAAGTCATACCGACGGTTGAACACCGTTTTCTATTCGGGAACAACCCTTCACATGATAACAAGTTTCATCGCAATACCCAGCATCACGATGCCGATCAGTACGTCGAGTATTTGCCATGCACGCGGGCGCGCAAAGATCGGTGAAAGAACGCGCGCACCATATCCCAGTGAGAAGAAGAACACGAAGCTAGAGGATACTGCACCAATAGCAAACCCCATTCGGTCATCGTATTGGGCAGAAATCGATCCGATCAATACCACAGTATCCAGATACACATGAGGGTTAAGCCATGTGAAGGCCAAGACGGTCAGCATAGCCGCGCGCAAACTGGTACGCTGCCCTGCATCGGTGTCCAACATTGCGCCCCCTCGCCAGGCGGACTGGAAACTGCGCAAAGCATACCATGTCAGAAAGATCGCGCCTCCATAGCGCATTACCGTTTCAAACCACGGCGCGGCCTGCGCCAGTGTGCCAAATCCAGCCACCCCAGCCGCAATCAGAATTGCGTCCGAAACCGCGCAGGTCATGCAGAGAGGAAAGACATGCTCGCGTCGCAGCCCCTGACGCAGAACAAAAGCGTTCTGAGCGCCAATCGCCAAGATAAGGCTGAAGCTAAGGGCAAATCCTGCGATCATTGATGGGAACATGCGACCTCCTGTTGTTGGCCGTTGACTATAGCCATCCCGGGGCCCTATCAAATTAATGTTTGTAATCTGAATTAAGAAAATCTAATGCTCCTGGACCCGCATCATCTTTCAGCGCTGTCTGCAATATTGCGCCATGGAAGCTTTGATGCGGCAGCAGCTGAATTGTCTGTGACCCCCTCCGCAATCTCTCAACGCATCAAGGCTTTGGAAGATCGTGTTGGAGCCGCTCTGATACATCGCGGTTCCCCTTGCACCGGAACACCTGCTGGCTTGCGGATTGCGCGTCATGCCGAAGATATTGGCCTGCTTGAAGCAAAGCTCGCACGAGAGCTGACCTTAGATGAGCGCGAAGGCCCTACCCGCGTGCGGATTGCACTTCCTGCCGACATTCTGGCGACATGGTTTATCGACGCGATGGCAAAGGCTGGCGACCTTTTGTTCGATCTGGTGATTGACGATCAGGATCACTCGGCCGAATGGCTGAGGCGCGGCGAGGTCAGCGCGGCGATTACCGTCGGTGGACAAGCCGTCACTGGATGCGATTCATTTGCGCTGGGCGCGTTGCGCTATCTGCCAACCGCCAGCCCCGCGTTCATGGAGCGCTGGTTCAGCGATGGCGTATCGGCAAACTCGTTGTCGCTGGCACCTTGTCTGACTTTCAATAGCAAAGACAATTTGCAGAAAACCTGGATAAGTAAACAGATAGGACGTCGGCTTGCGCCACCGACGCAATTTATGCCTTCCACAAACGGCTTTGTTGAGGCAGCGATTGCAGGCTTGGGCTGGGGGATGAACCCTGAAAGCCTTACGCGCCCTGCAATTGTAAAAGGTCAACTCTGCGAGGTTATTCCCGGCGCGCCATTGGATGTGGAACTGACCTGGCAGATCGGGCGGGTGCTTGCCCCTGCCCTTGCACCGTTGACCAAGGCAGTTCGTCGTGTTGCAGCCCAGGCGCTCATCACAACAGACTGACCTTATGCCTGCGTATCCGCCTTCTGTTGCGGCTGCGCAATTCGGTAACAGGAAAACGCTGCCCAAATACTGACAAGCACGATGAACACAATAGCTGATGCAACCTCGTGCATATGGGCAACTGCGGCCAACGCAGCCGATAATGCAACGGCCGTTAACCGACACATAGACTTGATGGCTGCAGCACCCTGAATACGTTGTTCTTTGGGGGCAATGTCCAGAAAATAGAGCTTCCGCGCGCTTGATATTCCGGTTGTTGCGACCGAGACGACAAACAATGCAATCGCGTGCAGATGAACTTCGTGGTCAATGTGGGCATAGTGGAAGGCTAGCAGAACGATCCCGGTTGCTGCGACCATCAGGTTGCCCGAGACCATCACCGCGCGGTGAGACTTCATGTTCACCAACTGCCACAACGGCGCCGAAACCAGATACCCGGATGCGGACGAAATGATCATGGCCGTCAGCCCCTTTGCAGAAGTATGGTGTGCCTCTGCAGCGATAAGCGCAAAGAACGGGACCGACAGCGATACAACAACCAAAGGAAGCCGCATCGCCATATAACGACGGAACCAAGGGTATTCGAACATTTCAACAATGCCGGAAATAATACTCCGCAGCGATTGACGGCTGGAAATCTTGATGTTTCCATCTTCAGGTTTTTCGGGGGCACTCTCTGCCATTCCGAGAATGCACAGCGCAGAAAACAGGAAGAACGAAACCGATGCTGCGATTACAGCAGAATGTCGCGAAAATGGCGGATATTCTTTTGTGATCTCGTGGATCAATAACACCAATCCGATCGCGCAAAGACCACCGGCACCCAATTGGAGATATCGGATAATCATGCGAGATTTCGATTTCAGATGATCACCGAACAGATCGGACAACATCAAGGATTGGCTCTCTTCAATCAGTCCGATCAGGAAAAACGCCGCAACAAAGGCGATAGCGGTCAGTGTAACGCTGCCGGTTGCCGCGATGGCCAAGGCCATCAAAAGGCAGCCGCCCAATCCTATTTCGGTCAGGGCGATACCGCGTTTCTTGCGAACCTGCGCCGCGATAGGACGCGCCAGAACGAGGTCAGAGATCATACTGCCCGACATGCGAATAGAAACTAATGCCGCCGCAAGGAACATCGGCAGCTCTAACGAGATCGCAAGAAAGGGCAAAACAACAGAGGGGCTGCCCAGAGTCCACGCAACCTGTGACAGGATGCTCTGGCCAGCTATGACCGGCACATTTCTTCGGGCAGGATCGGTCGTGTTCGTCGCCATTTCTTGGTCTGCGTAATGCGCCTATGGTTACTTATTCAGATTTTTCAGCGTCATTGATCTGATCATAAATGCAAGGACCTTAGGGACCAAAGTTTCTGTTAGGCGTAGCCCTGCAACAGAAAAACCCAGCCAAAGGCCGGGTTCTAATTAACCAACGATTGCCCGACGCGTCAGAGCTGGGCCATGACCTCGTCTGTCGCCTCAAAATTGGTCGTAACCCGCTGGACGTCGTCATCGTCTTCCAATGCATCCACCAATTTCATCAGTTTCTGCATATCTTCCAGACCCAATTCGGTCGTGGTTGTGGGTTTCCAGACCAGCTTGGTGGATTCGGATTCGCCTAGCGCGGTCTCTAGCGCATTCGATACATCGTTCAGATCTGTATCGGCGCACCAGATGATGTGACCATCTTCCGAGCTTTCGACATCCTCGGCCCCGGCCTCGATCGCGGCTTCAAAGATCGTATCCGCATCGCCAGCATCCGCCTGATAGACAACTTCACCCTTGCGGTCGAACATGAACCCAACCGAGCCGGTTTCACCCAGATTGCCCCCATTCTTCGAAAACGTCGAACGCACGGTCGATGCGGTGCGGTTGCGATTGTCCGTCATCGTCTCGACGATCACGGCCACACCATTTGGGCCATAGCCCTCGTACCGGATTTCTTCGTATTCATCCCCTTCGCCCGCAACAGATTTCTTGATGGCCCGGTCGATCACGTCCTTGGGAACCGAGTTCGACTTGGCCTCTTTTACCGCCAGACGCAGACGCGGGTTCTTGTCGGGATCGGGGTCGCCCATCTTGGCGGCAACGGTGATCTCTTTCGACAGTTTGGAAAACAGTTTGGACCGCGCGGCGTCCTGACGTCCCTTGCGGTGCTGGATATTGGCCCATTTGGAATGGCCTGCCATGGTGCGTCCTCGTCATTCGTGATTGCGTGTTCGGCGCTCATATAGACGTTTGCGGGGGGCAGGATCAAGAGAGCGGCTTGCCCTGCCTTCGCCCTTGGCTATGGTGGCGATATGACGACAGATCAGATTATTCTTTTTTCCCTTTTCATTGCCGTATTTGGAATGCTGCTTTGGGGGCGGTTTCGATATGACCTCGTCGCGTTCACTGCCCTTATGATTGCAGTGACGCTGGGCGTTGTCCCGGTCGAGAACGCCTTCGCCGGGTTTGGCCATCCAGCAACGATTATCGTAGCACTGGTTCTTGTGGTCTCTGCGGGTCTGGTTCGGTCGGGCGCGGTGTTCCTGATTACACGGACACTGGTTGATGCCTCGCGCAGTCTGGGCGCGCATATCGCGCTGATGGGCGGGATCGGCGCAGTTCTGTCCGCTTTTATGAACAACGTTGCCGCGCTGGCGTTGCTAATGCCAGTCGACATCCAAACCGCTCGCAAGGCGGGGCGTTCGGTAGGTCTTAGCCTGATGCCGCTAAGCTTTGCCACCATTCTTGGAGGCATGGCCACGCTCATCGGCACACCGCCCAATATCATTATCGCCTCAATCCGCGCCGAAACTCTGGGCGAGCCATTTCGGATGTTCGACTTTGCCCCGGTTGGCGGGATCGCAGCCATCGCCGGTCTGGCCTTTGTGGCCTTGGTGGGTTGGCGATTGATCCCCAATCGTGGCGTCCAGGAAGAAGCATCGGAAGTTCTGGCCGAGTACATCGCCGAACTGACCGTCCCGCCTGAGTCACCCCATATCGGCAAGCGCGTTAGCGAGCTTTATGAGGCGGCAGAGAAATCCGACGTCGCCATCATCGGCCTGATCCGGGATGGCAAGCGGCGCTATGGCAGGTCCACCCACACCACTTTGCGGGAAGGTGACGCGCTTGTGCTTGAAGCCCGACCCGAAGCGTTGGACGAATTCCGCGCTGCGCTTAATCTCGATTTTTCAGACACAAAGCGGCAAGAGGTGTTGACTGCCGAGGGCGACGGGCTTGAGGTAATCGAGGTCGTTGCCCCCGAAAGCGCCCGCATCACTGGACGCACCGCGCAGGCGCTGGGGTTGGCCTGGCGACAGAGCACGGTGCTGATGGGGATTTCTCGTCAGGGCCGTCGCATCACGGAACAAGTCCGGAAGACCGAAGTTGAGGCGGGTGACATCCTGCTTCTGCTCTGCCCGCGTGACCGGGGCGCGGACGTGACCGAGTGGCTCGGCTGTTTGCCCTTGGCGGCACGCGGCCTGAACGTCACCGCCAACGAAAAAGCGTGGCTCGCCATCGGCCTGTTCGCAACAGCCGTACTGGCCGCTAGCATCGGGCTGATCTATCTACCCATCGCTTTGGGTCTGGTCGTTGTGGCCTATGTGCTCACCAAGATCATCCCGATTGCGGATATTTACAATCACATTGAGTGGCCGGTGGTGGTATTGCTGGGTTCGATGATCCCGCTGGGAAGCGCATTGGAAACATCCGGCGGCACTGAACTGATAGCGAACGCACTGATCCAGTTGACAAACGGTCTGCCTGCATGGGCGATCCTGACTGTGCTGATGGTGGTCACCATGACCCTGTCGGACGTACTCAACAACACGGCCACTGCAATTGTTGCAGCCCCCGTCGGGATACAGATGGCGCGCACGCTTGAGGTCTCGCCCGATCCATTCCTGATGACAGTGGCCGTGGCAGCCTCGGCAGCATTCCTCACACCGATTGGTCATAAGAACAACACGCTAGTGCTGGGTCCCGGAGGCTATCATTTCGGGGATTATTGGCGCATGGGCCTACCGCTAGAGATATTGATCATCGCCGTATCAATCCCCTCGATCCTTGTGTTCTGGCCGCTTTGACGGGTAAAGGCAGCGCATGAAACGCTTTCTGATCCTGCAACTCCGCCCAGAAACCGATGCTTCGGATGCTGAGTACGCCTCAATTCTGGACAAAACCGGCCTTGAACCTTCGCAAACCCACCGCATCCGGCTGGATTGCGAAGACCTGCCCGAAGGGCTGGACGTTACCGACTACGCCGGTGTGATCGTTGGCGGAGGCCCGGGTTGCGTCAGCGACGATCCGGCAAGAAAATCTACATTGGATGCCAAGATCGAGGGCGCGATCATGGGATTGATGCCTCAAATCACGGCACAGGATCACCCGTTTATGGGATGCTGCTATGGCCTGGGAATTCTCGCGGCGCACCTGGGCGGTGATGTCAGCAAACGGCAATTCGGCGAACCGGTTGGACCATCGGATTGCCAACTGACCGAAGATGGCGCGCAGGATCCTCTGACCGCTGGCCTAGTTCCGCAGTTTGAAGCCTTTGTCGGCCATAAAGAGGCCGTGCAATCCCTGCCAGAAGGCTGCGTGCATCTGGTCGCCTCGGCCCCCTGCCCGATCCAGATGATCCGCTGGGGACAAAATGTCTATGCCACTCAGTTCCACCCCGAAGCGGATGCCAAGGACTTTGAACAGCGGATTAACATCTACAAAGATCACGGGTATTTCCCGCCCGAAGATGCACAACGCCTGATCGAAATCTGCCACGCGGCGGACGTTACACAACCTGGGGAAATCCTGCGACGGTTCGCCGAACGCTACGGGTGACCCAACGGCGTTATTGCCTGATTAACACCCCCTCGCATAGGCTGGCCCGAATGACTTTGGGAGGAGTTGTTCTTGGACCTGCTCATAAATGTTGGCCTGCCGCTTTCGCTGGCCATTATCATGCTGTCGCTCGGGATCGGGCTTGAGGCCGCTGATTTTCGCCGAGTTCTTACCCGCGGATACCCATTCGCCATAGGTGCGATCAGTCAGGTTGTGTTGATACCACTGGCTGCCTTCACAACCGTCACGATGTTCGGGCTACCCGCTGAGATTGCCGTTGGCGTGATGCTTCTAAGCTTTTGTCCCGGCGGCGTAACCAGCAACATCCTTGCAAAGTTTGCCAAAGGCGACGTTGCGCTATCAGTCAGCCTGACGGCTGTGATCAGCTTGTTGTCAATTGTGACAGTTCCTATTCTGGCCGCGTGGTCCATCGATTACTTCATGGGTGAGACCGCCCCGGAAGTATCGATTGGCGCCCTTGCTACCGCATTATTCCTGATCACAACGTTGCCTGTCGCGATAGGCGTTAGTATTCGCCACTTTGCCAAAGAGTTCGCAGTTCGGATCGATAACCCTTTGTCCACGCTTGCCTCGATCCTGTTTGTGCTGATCGTTCTGGCAGCGCTAGCCGGAAATTGGCAGTTCTTCATTGAGAACCTCAGTTCGATCGGGGCCGCTTTGATCGCGCTAAATATCGCGCTGCTACTGATTGGACTTGGGCTGGCGCGGATCGCCAAGCTGACATGGGAAGAGGCGAAAACCATTTCGGTCGAAACAGGCATACAGAATTCGGCGATGGGGATTACGTTGGCGGCACTGATCACAGGCACCACAACGGGCTTCAGTCCGCTTGCCGTTCCGGCCGCAGTTTATGGTATCACGATGTATGTGGTCGTGACCCCCTTTATCCTTTGGTTCCGCAACCGCTGAAAGGAGATCAGATGGCTGATAATACAGCAGACGCGATTGTCGTCGGCGGCGGACTTGCCGGTCTGGCTGCCGCGGCAGAGTTGGGGGATCGCGGTAAGCGTGTGATCATTGTGGATCAGGAGCCGGAGCACTTCCTTGGCGGGCAGGCGTTTTGGAGCCTTGGCGGTCTGTTCATGGTCGACACCCCGGAACAGCGTCGCATGGGTATTCGCGACAGTTACGATCTGGCACTGCGCGACTGGATGGGCAGCGCTCAGTTCGACCGTGATGAGGACAATTGGCCCCGCAAGTGGGCGGATGCCTATGTCGAGTTTGCGGCAGGTGAAATGCGTCCGTGGTTGTATGACATGGGGTTGCGCTGGTTTCCGGTCGTGGGATGGGCCGAACGCGGTGGGTCATACGCCAATGGTCATGGCAACTCGGTCCCGCGCTTTCATATCACGTGGGGCACGGGCCCGGGAGTGTTGGAACATTTTATCAGACGTGTGCAGAATCATGTCAGTGCCGGTCTAATCCAATTGAAGTTCCGCCACCAAGTCAGCCATATCATTATGCAAAATGGCACAGCCAAGGGCGTATCTGGAGAGGTCCTAGCCGATGATAGCGTCCAGAGGGGTGGCAAGACCAATCGAGACGAAGTGGGCGAGTTCGAAGTCTACGCGCCTTCGGTCATCGTCACCTCCGGCGGGATCGGTGGGAACTTCGAAATGGTGCGAAAAAACTGGCCCACAAACCGATTGGGTGAGCCACCCAAAGACATGATCGCTGGTGTGCCCTTTCATGTCGATGGCCGGATGATCCCGATCAGCGAGAAAGCAGGCGGCCATGTGATCAACGGTGATCGAATGTGGCACTATACGGAAGGCGTACGCAATTGGGATCCGATCTGGCCCGCGCACGGTATTCGCATCCTGCCCGGTCCAAGCTCGATGTGGTTTGACGCGTGCGGCAATCGTCTGCAACCCCCTTGTCTGCCGGGCTTCGATACGCTGGGCACGCTGCGCGAAATCTTGAAGACGGGTTATGAGTACAGTTGGTTCGTTCTGACCCAGAAAGTGATCAAGAAGGAATTTGCCCTCTCCGGGTCCGAGCAGAACCCGGACTTCACTTCGGGCAGCTGGAAAGAGGTTATTCAACAGCGCATTCTATCCGGCTCAAAGGCGACTGGACCGGTCGAGGCTTTCAAGGAAAAGGGTGAGGATTTCGTTGTTGCCAACACGCTGACGGAATTGGTCAGTGGCATGAACCAATTGGGCGGCGGACTGATTGACGAAGCGTATTTGCGCACGCAAATCGAGGCGAGGGATTCTCAGATCGACAACCCATTCTCGAAAGACGCTCAGATGATGGCGATCCATGCCGCGCGCAATTACCGGGGCGATAGGTTGATCCGCACCGCTAAGCCACACAAATTCCTCGATCCGTCAAATGGCCCTTTGATTGCAGTTAAATTGCATGTTCTGACTCGCAAAACGCTTGGTGGGTTGCAGACCAATCTCGACAGTCAGATGATTGGCGCAAACGGCCAAGTCGTCCCCGGCCTGTTTGCAGCCGGAGAGGTCGCGGGCTTTGGCGGTGGCGGTTACCACGGATACAACGCGCTGGAGGGCACGTTTCTGGGCGGTTGCATCTTCTCGGGCCGCAATGCGGGACGGTCCCGCGCCGTGGCCTGATTACTGGTTGCGCACAAACTTCAGGACAGGTTCGCCTGCGGCGTCGAGCATAACCAGACTGTCACCGGCAACCGCATAAGTGGTTACACTTTGCAAAGCGGCTAGAAATTGATCTTCAATCTCTTCCATTTCTGGTGGGCACGCCATCAAAGTGGCAGCCATATTCTCAGGAAATTCTATGCTATTGCCGATGATTTCGGCTTGTCCGGTAAACCGATTGCAACCGCCTGTACCGCCGAACGCTCCGCCTTGAGCAAATGAAAGCTGTGGCGGGCGCTTTGCGTCCAACACCTCTCCATCTATTCCGATGGCCACCCATTCAGTGCCTTCTAGTGTCGCGGCGCTCTGATCGTGCGCCTGCACCAGTATCAGGTCTGCGGAACTGCCTTCTCCGTTGGTCAACACCGGGTGAATCGTATCGGTCGTAAACAGCAGCTCCTCTCCACGATAGATTGCACCCCGGACCGCATAGGTCATTCCTTCGTGGATCAGCGCATCATCAAACGACAACTCAAACTCTGATGGCACGCCGTTCAGAGCGTAGCGCTGCGCTGCCAGTGTCACGGCAGCCGCGTCCGCCCGCGAGATATCCTGTAATTCGACATACAGTGTTGCGTCCGGTGGCAGAGCGATCCGTTCACGATATGTCGCTGTGCCTGTCACCGATCCGGCGTGGCTCTGGCTGCCCAGCAGAGCCAATACAACTGCTCCGGCCACAATGGCCTGTCCGAGTTTTGGAAAAGGCATGATCCTATCCTCTCTCATTCGTCTTTGAGAAAAAGATTGTGGCTGGATCGCCATTTACAAGGGCAACACATTCAAGTCGGCGAAACTGTGCCAGTCTCAAAGTGGCCAGATGAACGGGATCAAGAGTGAGGCCAACAAACCAACTGTCAGGTTTAACGGCACACCAACCTTTAGAAAATCGGTGAACCTGTACCCGCCCGGCCCGTACACCATCATGTTGGTCTGATAACCGATGGGCGTCGCAAACGAAGCCGACGCCGCCACCATCACCGCAACGACCAATGGGCGTGGATCGATGCCAACTGCCTGCGCCAACGAGATTGCAATTGGTGTTACCACCACTGCAACTGCATTGTTTGAAACCAATTCGGTTAATACCGAGGTCAGCAAATACACAGCCCATATGATAAGGAAGGGCGGCAACATGCCCAGCGCGGGTGCGATCGCCTCGACAATCAGCGTCACAGCGCCAGATTTATCGAGCGCCGCGCCGATTGCGAGCATTGAGAAGATCAGCGCCAGTAATCTGCCTTCGACGAAGGAAAACGCCTCATCCGCATCGATACAGCGGGACAGCAGGACCACCGCAACGGCCAGTATAGACAAAAGCAGAATTGGAGCGACGCCCAGCGCTGCTAACGCAACGATTCCCACCAATGCTCCAATGGCAATGGGTGCATGACTGCGACGGAAGGCACGTGCCGAGGGCTGTGTCACATCAACCATGTCCATATCTGCTGCCAGCCTTTGAATATCACCGGGTGAGCCTTCAAGCAGCAGTGTATCCCCCACGCGTACAGTCAGAGCATCCAACTGGCGCCCGATATTCTGGTTTCGGCGATGCACAGCCAAAACGTAGACGCCGTACCGACGACGCAAACGCATCGCACCCAATGTTCGCCCAACCATACGGCAACCTGGCGTAATCAGAACTTCGACCGTCTTGGTTTCAACTGCCGAGACCTGATCAACCCTCTTTAATTCCTTATTGCTTTGCAGGCTCAACAACTCAGTCATCTCGGTACGGAGAACCACTCTGTCACCCACTTTCAGCGTGACACCTTTTAGGTTCCGACGTAACGACTCATCACCCCGAACCACGTCGATCAGCCGCACACCTTGGCGTTTGAACAGTTGAACCCCCGTAACTTCGCGGTCGATCAAGTTGCTTTCGGGTGGGATGACCGCCTCAGTAAAGAACTTCATCTTGGATCGGTCACTCAGCATTTCGGCCATGCTGTCGCGCTCTGGCAACAAACGCGGCGCTATGAAGCGCAGATAAACCATGCCGTAGATAACCAGAGCTATGCCCAGTGGGGTGACCTCAAATATCGTGAAGGCCGTCATGCCCTGCGCACGCGCGACGCCATCAACCAGAAGGTTGGTTGAGGTGCCGATCAGGGTCAACGTTCCCCCAAGAATTGCCGCATAGCTAAGCGGAATCAACAGTTTGGACGCCGAAACGTTCAGTGTGCGAGCGATTTGAATAAAGACCGGGATCATCACGACGACAACAGGTGTGTTCGACACCACCGCAGACGCGATGACGACAAACCCCATCAACAAACCGATGGCTATACGCGGATTAACCTGCGCCTGCTTTTGCGCCACAGATGTGAACGCATCAAGCGCCCCTGTTCGCACCAAAGCCCCCATGATGATGAACATGGCACCGATGGTCCATGGCGCAGGGTTAGACAGTACCGCAAGCGCGCTTTGATAGGGCAGTATACCCGTTACAAGCATCAGGGCCACGCCGCCAATGGCGACAACTTCGGTCGGATAGACCTCGCGCAGGAACATGATGAACATCCCTGCAACAATCATCAGCGCCAGAATTGCGCTACCCGTTTCTGTCAGTTGAAGGAATTGCATTCTTGGTATTCTGTCCGAAACCTGATCTGGCACACGCGCCTATCAGCCAGTTTCACGCATTGCATGCCACAGGGCAAGCCTGACATGCGACTTAGGGGCCTGCCTGCTGCAAACGCCCACCAACGCGGACCATCTGCACAGTTTTTGCGCTTCCGTCGCGATCATCGGTTTCGACATACACACCGCTCAGCGTTGCCTCGCCATTGGCGGGTGTGAACCGGGCTTTGGGCATACCGGTGATGAAACGACGCATAGGTTCTTGTTTGTCCATACCAATGACCGAGTCATAGTCCCCGCACATTCCGGCATCGGTCAAGTATCCTGTCCCGCCAGTCAAAATCTGCGCGTCCGCCGTCGGCACATGGGTGTGCGTGCCCACCACAAGGCTGGCGCGTTTGTCGCAATAGTGGCCCATCGCCATCTTTTCAGACGTCGCCTCGCAATGCATATCGACGATAATCGCCTGCGCCTGCCCACCGCGAGGGTGGGATTTCAGAATTGGTTCGATAGTTGAGAACGGATCATCGAACGGGCGCTTCATAAATACTTGCCCCAGTACCTGCACCACCAGCACCTTGCGTCCACCCGGCGCCGTGAACAGCCGATGACCTCGCCCAGGTGCCCCTTTGGCATAGTTCACCGGGCGCACAATGCGCGGCTCTTTCTCGATGAACTGCAACATGTCTTTCTGATCGAACGCATGGTCGCCCAAAGTGATGCAATCGGCACCGGCGTCCAAAAGCAGCTTGGCGTGATCACCACTGAGCCCCATGCCATTGGAAGCATTCTCGCCGTTAACCACGACGAAATCCAACCGCCACTCCTCGCGCAAACGCGGCAGGTGCTGTTGAACGGCGGCGCGACCCGAGCGCCCCATGACGTCGCCAAGAAATAATATCCTCATGCCATCCGTCCTAAGTGTGGTGCAACACAAGCACAAGTGATTAAACTGTCACCATAAACCGCAAATAATATTGGTTAGGAGAAACTTATGACCCGCCATCTTATTATTGTTACCCTGCTCGCCACCCTCGCCGCGTGCGATCAGCCAGCCGGGCAATCAACTGAACTGGCAAACCCGGCGGCGACTTTTTGCATCGAACGGGGCGGCACGTACAATATTCAGGATGGCGACGGCGGCCAAACCGGGATCTGCACCCTGCCAGACGGAACCAAACAGGATGCCTGGGACTATTTCCGTGCTGAGCACACGGGCTAGGCCGAAAACGTCAGCACGCGGCTTTCTGTGATAACCATATCCAGAGGTTGGTCCGTCGGCTCAAGCGGCAGCTCCTCCGCCTCTTGCGCATCGAAGGCAAACCCGATCGCCAATGTCGGGCGCTTGCCGCGCAACACCTCTAGCGTGCGATCATAGAAGCCACCGCCATATCCCAGACGACCACCCTGAGCATCAAACGCAACCAACGGCACAATCAGGATTTCGGGATCAAAATAATCGTCGATCTCGGGCACCTTCGCACCAAATGGTCCGTCTTTCAGCGCGCCTTCCGGAGTCCAACGCGAAAACCGCAGCGGCTTCCCGGCGGCCTGAATGACGGGTACGCCGACGGCTCCGTAAGCGGCTGCTTCGGCCATTGCCGGCAAGGGGTCGATCTCGGTTCGGATGGGCATGTATCCTGAGATGGGAACACCTCGGTGTCCGGCCAAAACCTCGGACAAACGTCCTGCAGCACCCGGTAGGCGCGTTTCAAACGCCGCCTTTCGGCGTGCAAAAGCCGCCTTTCGGGCCGCAGCTTTGATTTCGGTCAGATCGGTTGTGTCGGTCACAGTAGCACCATGCTGGCAAGCCCCAGAAAGATGAAGAACCCCATGACGTCCGTCGTCGTGGTCACAAAGGTTCCAGATGCCAGTGCAGGGTCGATCCCCAAACGATCCAGCACCACCGGTACTACCGTACCTGCAAAGCCTGCTATGATCATGTTCACGACCAGCGCCGATCCAATCACGACACCCAGCAACGGAGAATCAAACCACATCATCCCAACGGTTCCCAACACGATGGCAAAGCATAATCCGTTGAGCATCCCAACCAGTAATTCGCGACGGATCACGCGCCACACATTCGAACTCGTCAGGTCACGTGTCGCCAGCGCGCGTACAGCCACTGTCAGTGATTGAGTTCCAGCGTTGCCTCCCATCGATGCGACAATCGGCATCAGGATTGCGAGTGCAACAAGCTGATCGATCGCGGCCTCAAACTGCGAAATAACCAGCGAACCGCAAATCGCGGTGACCAGATTAACACCGAGCCATGGCAAGCGCCGTTTACTGGTTGCCGCTACGCTATCGGACAAAGAACTTTCGTCCGAGACACCAGCAAGACGCATCATGTCTTCTTCATATTCTTCATCCAACACCACCATCGCGTCATCAATGGTAATGACGCCAACCAACCGCCCATCCGTATCCACAACCGGGGCCGAGATCAGATGGTATTGGTTGAACGCATAGGCCACATCCTCTTCGTCCTGATCGACAGGGATGGTGTGGAATTCTTCCTCGGCGAGGTCATGCAAGGGCACCTCTCGCCGGGTCGCCATCAGCTTTCCCAGTGTAACCTGCGCAACGGGCTTCAGCCGCGGGTCAACAAGGACCACATGATAGAACTGTTCTGGCAGATCATCATTGGCCCGCATGAAATCAATGGCCTGCCCCACCGTCCAGTGCTCGGGCGCCATGACGACTTCGCGCTGCATAAGACGACCGGCGGAATTTTCGGGGTAGGACAACGCCTGCTCAGCCGCGACTCGTTCAGAGTCTTCAAGCGCATCAAGGATCGTCTCTTGTTGCGGCTCTTCGAGATCCTCGAGCAGATCAACGACATCGTCGCTTTCCATGTCCCGAACAGCTTCGGCCAAGACATCCGGCTTCAGAACATCGATCACTTCTTCCCGGACAGATTCATCCAGTTCTGAAAGAATATCCCCGTCAAATTCCTTATCGTACAACCGGATCAGGCTCGCCCGGTCAAAGGGGCTGATCTGTTCCAGAAGGTCGGCAATATCAGCCGCATGTAGCGGCTCCATGAGCTCGATCAGCTTGGCGCGATCTTCGACCTCCACCGCATAGAGGATGGCTTCGACGGTTCGCGGGTCGAGCGCATAGGCGTCCTCGTCCTGGGGCTGATCGGGTCTGGCTTCGTCACTGCCTGTCGTCATGCGCTGCCCCTTTTTTCCTGCCGATTGACCCTAGATAGAAGAAGCAGCTACCGGAAAACAATGACAATGGTCCAATTTACCCACATCTTTTGCATCCCTATGCTGGATAGCGGCCCCAAACAGGCGGAGAACACAGCAGATGGCGCAAAAGACGCTTTTGAAGGGACGCGTGCTCAGCTTCAACGGATCACCGTTCGAAGGCGAACCCACAGACGCGACCGAACTACACGAAGCCGTATTGATAGAAGATGGTCGCATCGCAGCATTGGGATCCGCGTCCGATCTTTCTGTCGCGCACCCCGAGGCCAAAGTTAAGGATTATGGCGACAAGCTTATTTCGGCGGGCTTTGTGGATCCGCACGTTCACTATCCGCAAACCGCAATGATTGCGAGTTGGGGCAAGCGGCTGATCGACTGGCTCAACAGCTACACGTTCCCGGAAGAGATGAAGTTCGACGATCCAGTCTATGCCGCTGAAATTGCAAGCAGATACCTCGATTTGACGACAGCACACGGTACGACGACAATGTGCAGCTTTTGCACTATTCATCCCGAGAGTGTTGATGCGTTTTTCTCGGCAGCAATTGCGCGAGGTCAACGGGTTGTCGCCGGCAAAACCTGCATGGATCGAAATGCACCCGAGGGGCTGCGTGACACCGCACAGACCGGGTATGACCAGTCCAAGTCACTGCTTGAAAAGTGGCACGGGGTGAATCGCATATCCTACGCCATTACACCGCGTTTCTCGCCGACATCGACACCAGATCAGTTAGAGGCCATGGGCGCACTTTGGGCGGAGCATCCCGAATGCCTGATGCAAACCCATCTCAGCGAACAAACCGACGAAATTGAATGGGTGCGCTCTCTGTTCCCTGAGGCGCGCGACTATTTGGATACATATGAGCAGTTTGGATTGTTGGGTGGAAACGGTCTCTACGGTCACGTGATCCATCTGGAGGATCGCGAACGTGACCGCTTGCGCGAGGTAGATGCAGCTCTGATCCACTGCCCCACGTCCAATACGTTTATCGGTTCTGGTCTGTTCGACATGAACGGCCTGATCCGCGAGGGGCACCGGGTTGGTCTTGCCACCGATACAGGCGGTGGTTCCAGCTTTTCGATGCTGCGCACAATGGCCGCAGCGTACGAAATTGGTCAACTGCGGGGTCGTCCGCTACACCCTTCGCAATTGCTTTGGCTTGGAACGGTTGGATCAGCTCAAACTTTGCGGATGGATGATCGTATCGGCAATATTGCGGTGGGTATGGAGGCGGATCTGGTGGTATTGGACCTTGCCTCGACTCCGGCCATCGCCCAACGCGAAGCACATGCTGATGATCTTTGGGAAGCGGTGTTCCCGACCATAATGATGGGGGATGATCGGGCTGTTGCCGAGGTCTGGATCGCCGGGCGAGCTGTTACTGGATGATGGGAATGGGCCAATGGCCCATGCCTCCGGCGGGGATATTTTCAGCCAGATGAAGAGCGGATCCGCTATTCTGCCAACGCGCTTGCCAGACGATTCTGAGTTTCCATAGCCTTCGGCAGGTCAATCGTGACGATCTGGCCGTCGCGCACAACCTGGCGTCCCTCGACAAACAGGTGTTTGACACGCGTTGGTCCGGCCAGAAGGAGCGCAGCTGGGTCCCAACTGCCTGCACTTTCGATGCCGCGTACGTCCCAAATGGCTATGTCAGCGCGTTTGCCGGGCATAAGCCTGCCGCAATCGGGCCGATTCAACACTTCCGCCCCGCCACGGGTGGCGATTTCAAGCGCTTCGCGGGCTGACATGGCGTCAGCGCCATTTGCAACCCGTTGCAAAAGCATGGACTGACGCGCCTCGGCGATCAGATTGCCGCTGTCATTGCTGGCTGAACCGTCCACACCCAGCCCGACATGCACGCCTAGGTCGCGCATCTTGCGGACTGGCGCGATACCTGAGCCAAGGCGGCAATTGGAGCATGGGCAGTGCGCAACACCAGTTCGGCTACGCGCAAATAGGTCGATCTCGGAGCCATCCAGCTTGACGCAATGGGCGTGCCAGACATCCGATCCGGTCCAGCCCAGCTCCTCTGCGTATTGGCCGGGCCGGCAACCGAACTGATCTTCAGAATAGGCGATATCTTCATCGTTTTCTGCCAGATGAGTATGAAGCATTACGCCTTTATCGCGCGCCAGAAGCGCGGCATCGCGCATCAGGTCCCGACTAACCGAGAACGGTGAACACGGCGCCAGACCAACGCGACACATCGAGCCTTCTGATGGATCGTGATAGGCATCCACCACGCGGATCATGTCCTCCAGAATGGCTTGCTCGGCTTCGACCAGAGCATCAGGAGGCAATCCACCATCACTTTCGCCGATACTCATTGCCCCGCGCGTCGGTTGAAAACGCAAACCCAATTCCGACGCGGCATGGATCGTATCTTCAAGTCGCGCACCATTGGGATAAAGGTAGAGGTGATCAGAACTGAGCGTGCAGCCAGACAGCGCCAACTCTGCCAGACCAATCTGAGCAGAGATAAACATCTCTTCAGGTCCAAAGCGGGACCAGATGGGATAAAGTGTTCGCAACCATCCAAATAGCAACGCATCCTGCCCACCGGGCACCGCGCGTGTAAGGGTTTGGTAGAGATGATGATGGGTGTTCACCAGACCAGGGGTAACAACACATCCGGCGGCATCATGTATTTCACCCAGGCTGGTCAAACCATGGCCAATCTGGGCAATCTTTCCGTCCCGAACCAACAGGTCAGCGCCCACAAGCTCTTGCCGATCATCGTCCATCGTCACGATAATGTCGGCATTCCGGATCAAAATTTCTGTCATTTTAGCACTCCCGCATCCTGCCCGTCTCATGCGTGGAGTATTGGGCTGGTGGAAAACGGGCGTAAGAACCAGCCGCGATCAGTTTAAAGCCGCATGGGGGGTGCGGCAACCCGTTTAATATTGCTTCAAGATTTCCAGCGCCGCCGCATGAATCTCAGCATTGGCTGCTGCGAGGGCACGCCCGCCATTATGGGCTGGATTGCCCTGCCAATCTGTCACAATACCACCTGCGGCTTCGATCACCGCGATTGGGGCTTGGATATCGTAGGCATTCAACCCAGCCTCGACCACCAGATCTGTTTGCCCTGCAGCAAGTAGCGCATAGGCGTAACAATCCATCCCATAACGCGTCAGCTTCGTTTTCTGAGATACCGCCTTGAAGGCAGCCGCCTCAGCCTCGGTACCGACCTCAGGAAAGGTCGTGAAGATGATCGCCTGATCCAAAGATCGCGTATTCCGCGTCTCGAGTTCCGCACGCCCCATAGGGCCTTTGACAAAGGCGAGCTCTTTTTCTCCAATAAAGCGTTCACCGATATAGGGCTGATCGATTACGCCAAGCTTAGGTCCAGTCTCATCGCTCAGGGCAATCAGAACACCCCATGTGGGCGTACCACTTATGAATCCGCGCGTACCGTCGATTGGGTCCAACACCCAAACCCGTCCGCTCACCCCCTCGGAATGGCCGAACTCTTCCCCTAAAACGCCATCCTTGGGCCGGTGAATGGCCAGCACCGCACGCATCGCCTTCTCTGCTTCGCGGTCAGCTGCAGTCACAGGATCAAACCCGGCATCGAGCTTGTTGTCCGTCTTCAGGTTAGATTGGCGGAAAAACGGAAGAATGGCCGCCCGCGCCGCGTCGGCCATTTCTTCGGCAATCTCTAGATCACTTCGTAGGGTGTTTTGCATGGCTTACCCGTGCGACGGGCACCCCGCGAAGTCAAGCGATTGTATTAGGCGACGTCGCTCAGCACGCGCGCCAGTTCAAACAAGCGGCGACGCTGATTTTCCGGTATCGCATAGTACGAGCGAACGAGATCAAGCGCTTCTTTATCACCCATCAGATCTGCAGGAACTGATTTTTTGTCAGCCTCTGCTTTCTGAGCTTCTTCAAGGCCTTCAAAGAAAAAGCTGACCGGAACATCCAATGCCTCGGCAATGTCCCACAAACGCGACGCGCTTACACGGTTGGCACCCGTTTCATATTTTTGAATCTGTTGAAACTTGATACCAACTTGCTGCGCCAACTGCTGCTGGGTCATGCCAATCAGCCAGCGGCGATGCCGGACGCGTTTGCCCACATGGACATCGACGTGATGGGTCATTGGTAGTCTCCTTTACACAAACACCTGTCCGGGAAACCGCAACAGCAGCCGTCACCGCCAAGTTAGCGGGTCGCTGCTTAAGAACTTCCTAACTAGGATCGTGCCCCCCGAACAGCACCATAGAACAATAATATTGCCGCAATCGATTCTTTTTTCAAGACGGTTGAATCCAAGAATATGGACTGTTGATTATGGTTGAGTACCGGGATCATCACATCTGTGTATGTTCGGAGACAACAAATTAGACCAGACACCTGTTTGAGAAGGGTGTTTGATTGGAATTGACAAAACGCGCGCGCTCTCCGCCTATGTGCCCTAAAATACCGGAGAACACTGATGCTGGCATTTCGTATCAAAACCAAGGGAGCAATGGCGCAAATTTGCCAAATGCCCGAGCCGACACCAGCGGAAAATCAGGTGCGCGTATCCATTCGGGCCTGCGGGCTGAACTTTGCCGATCTTTTGATGCAGAAAGGCTCCTATCAGGATACACCCGGCACACCGTTTACTCTGGGTATGGAAATTGCAGGGGTCGTTGCCGAAGTCGGAAATAGTGTTACGCATCTAAAACCAGGTGACCGCGTCGCTGTTTTCTCTGGTCAGGGCGGCCTGGCCGAATCTGGTGTCTTCGATGCTGACCGGGTTATTGTCATCCCAGACACAATGAGTTTCGAAGACGCTGCCGCCATTCAGATCGCCTATGGCACCAGCCATATCGCGTTGGAGCACCGGGCACGCCTACAGGCCGGCGAAACGCTGCTGGTGACCGGAGCGGCTGGCGGCGTTGGGCTGACCGCCATCGAAATCGGGAAACTGATGGGGGCGACCGTCATCGCGCAAGCGCGCGGCACCGACAAATTGGCGGTGGCGCAGCAGGCCGGTGCGGACCATTTGATCGATGCGGATGAGAATCTGCGTAACCGCGTTCGCGTCCTTGGCGGAGCCGACGTGGTCTATGACGCCATCGGTGGTGACGTTTTCAAGGCTGCGTTCCGCGCCACGAATCCCGAGGGCCGCCTATTGCCCATCGGCTTTGCGGGGGGTGAAGTTCCTCAGATTCCGGCCAACCATCTTTTGGTTAAAAATCTCAGTGTGATTGGCGTCTATATCGGTGGTTACCTGAAATTTAAGCCGGAAATCGTTCACAATAGTTTCAGCACTCTGTTTCGCTGGCACTCAGAAGGACGGATTAAACCTCATATCAGCCACATCCTGCCTTTGCAGGACGCAGCCAAGGGATTGGAATTGCTGCGTGATCGCAAATCCACCGGTAAGATCGTCATCCAGATCAACTCGCCACTTTGAGGGGGCGCGCACTGGGGTGTGAAAAGTTTTGCCGCAGGAGATTTGCGAGCTCAGCCACATATTCCTCGCGCACTCTTTCAGCACCATAAAGGTTGATGAACTGCACCGGCAGGTCCGGAAGGACCCCAGCATGGTCGATCAGTTCCTGATGGTTGGGCTGTGTCCCCTCCAACAGTACACCCACCGCCAGATCAGCACTGACTGTTGCTTCGACCGTACGGTCTGAGTCGCTGTCGATGCTCATGTCCCATTCGATCCCAGCGTCATCCAACGCCGCGGTCGCAACCGGACGGAAGATGCAATTGCGGCAAAACCCCAGCCGCAGAGGCTGTTGTCGCCAGGCGGACCCGTTCAGAGCTCCGACCCAGCGCAGTGGCATATGATACAAGGTTTCAGCCCCCTCGCCCGCTCCCGATTCCGTGGTTACGATCAAATCAAAACCTCCGCGCGCAAATTCCTCCTTCAGGTGACGCGTATTCGAGGTAACCAAGTTCACGTTCACGCGCGGGAAGCTGGCATTGAAGCGCTTTAGGACACGGGGGATGAACGGATGAACGACATCATGCGGCACCCCCAACACGACCTCTCCTTCAAAAGCCTGATCAGTAAGCCGCCCGATCACCTCATCATTCAACGCAATCATCCGGCGCGCATAGGCAAGCAGTTGCTCGCCGGACGCGGTCAGCGCAATGGTTCGACCGGATCGATCCAGCAGCTCCAGCCCGAGTAGCTCTTCTAACCGCTTGAGCTGCATGGAAACAGCAGATTGCGTGAGATGAAGAAATCCAGCTGCGCGGGTAACGCCGCCGTGATCAGCGACCGCAACGAATGAACGAAGCGTAGTGATGTCCAGATTTCGCATCTTCAAGATTCCTTATGGGTAACGTCAAAAACATTCATTTTTAAAATATGTCAGAATGCCCCATATAGATCAAGGAAATTGATTGAAGCACAGTGTTTCATCAGTCAAACATGAAAGGGCAATACCCATGACCCATCTAGCCATTTCGACTCTGCGTCGCATCAAAGGTAAATCGATTGGAGACCGCCTGCTCAACATGTTGAGCCTTTCGCGGCAACGGCAAAAACTGGCTCAGCTTGATGATCGCGCTTTGGAAGATATCGGAATCACCCGCTCCGAGGCACAAGCCGAGGCTTCTCGTCCTATGTGGGATGCGCCTGACTACTGGTACAAACACTTGTATTAATTGGACAATAGAAGAAATCTGGCGGCATTAGGGACTGCGCCGTCAGGTTTTTTGCACCAGTCACCAAATTTGCCGACAGTTTTGCTGAGTTTTGGAGTGAAAACCCTTGAAACGAAGGCCGTACTCTCCGATATTTAGTGGGAAATCGGCCTGCGATCGCAGGCTGAGCACAGAATATTGAAGGGAGACCCTTAGATGGCACAATTCGACACGATCCGGACGGCGTCCGGCGCGCGCGCTGCCGAGATTGATGAGGGCCTGCGCGCCCATATGAACAAAGTCTACGGCACAATGTCCGTAGGTATGCTGATCACGTTTGCTGTCGCTTGGGCCGTTGGCTCAAGCCCGCAACTTCTGTCGATCTTCCGTGACCCAGTCACGCTTAGCCCTAATATCCTGGGCTGGATCGTAATGTTCGCACCTCTTGCAATGGTGTTTGGCTTTGGTGCCGCCATCAACCGCCTTTCGGCGTCTGGTGCGCAGCTGTTCTTCTATGCATTTGCAGCCGTCATGGGCCTGTCGCTGAGCTGGATTTTTGTAGCCTTCACCGGCATCTCGATCGCTCAGGTATTCCTAGTGACTTCGATCGCATTCGCGGGCCTGTCGCTTTACGGATACGTCACTAAGAAAGACCTGTCCGGCATGGGTACTTTCCTGATGATGGGCGTGATCGGTCTGATCGTCGCGATGGTCATCAACATCTTCCTGCAATCGCCTGCGATCATGTTCGCTGTGTCGATCCTGGGTGTTCTGATCTTTGCGGGCCTGACCGCGTATGACACTCAGAAGATCAAAACGACCTATCTGCAGATGGCCCATGCGGGTGACCAGGAATGGCTAGGCAAGGCGGCCATCATGGGCGCACTGAACCTGTATCTGGACTTCATCAACATGTTCATGTTCCTGCTGCAGCTGCTTGGTAATCGCGAATAACGCGAACCTCATACTCACAGCCAAAGGGCGGGTCCGAAAAGACCCGCCCTTTTTGTTTGGATAATCGGAGGACCATTGATGTCCATCGCCACCATTTGCCCGTCACAGGCGCATCGTTTGCTGCCATTACTTCAACAGGTGCATGACCTGCACGTTCAGAACCAGCCGCAGCGATACGCGCCTTTGCCAGATGACAAGGAAGTTGTTTCCTATCTTTCAGAATGGCTCAGCCATGACGCAGTGGTTGCATTGGGCTATGAGGAGAATCAAATACTGTTGGGATATGCGATTTTTGAGCTTGAGAGGCGTGCTGCGACACCTTTTCGCCGGGCGGAAACACGTGCGATGCTGCACCACATCAGCGTCGATGCCAAGCACCGTCGGAAAGGAATCGGATTAGCCTTGATAAACGAGGTTCGCGCACATCTGCTTGCTGATGGCGGAGATGTTTTGGCCACGACCTATGCAACCTTCAATACGCCTTCAGCTGAATTGATGGCGCGCGCCGGGCTAAACCCCGTGATCAGTTTCGCTGAATGGCGCGTTGAATGACGGCGAAAAAGAAAACCCCCACCAAATTGGCGGGGGTACAAAATGGTTTGGTACTTTGGCAATCAGCTACAGTTCAGCGGCACCGCAAAACCAGAGCTGCGCTTGGACGAGCCTTTGCGGTAAACATCTCCAGCGGGCAAGCAACCGGTAAAGCGCTCGGTCCGAGCTCCGAAGTTTGCACCGATGGAATTGTCCACGCGAGTGTCCCCTTCTTCAGTTCGCAACACACCAAACAATGTCCCGTTCACACTGACCGTGCTCAGCAGCAGATTAGTGCTCTGGCCTGACAGTTGAACGGCGCTGGTATCAGTGCGCCCACCATTCTCGATAGCTACTTTCGCCATCTTGGAAAGCTCGGTCTGATCAGACGAAACCTGAACTGTCGGCAACTTGGCGAGCTCTGCCGGGATGTTGGTTGCAGGTTGAACAAATGCCGCGGCTCCTTTCACATCGGATACCGTACGCGGTTCACCATCTATCCCGGTGAAACCAACACCTTCGCGGTTAAACGGATCTTCGCAGGCTGACAGGGTCAGAACTGCAAGGGCGGGTAACAAGATTTTTTTCATGGCGGTCAACATTTTGGAAAGAGTTGCTGAAGCGTAGCGGCATGGAGTGCGTAAAAGCAAGCCGCCCTCACCCAGAACACCCGAGGGGCTGATGCGCCCCTGCAACGCCCGTGTTTCGCACCGACGCGCTGTGGGACGCCTCAAACCAACAAAAAAGGACCCTGCATCGGCAGAGTCCTTTTTCAAAAATTCAAGTCAGAGGGCAGATTACTTGATCTTGCCTTCTTTGTACTCGACATGTTTCCGAGCAACCGGATCGTATTTACGAATGGTCATTTTCTCGGTCATGGTGCGCGCATTCTTTTTGGTCACGTAGAAGTGGCCCGTGCCCGCGGTCGAGTTCAGACGGATCTTGATTGTCGTCGGCTTCGCCATGGTTATCTCCTGCGTCCGAAAAGGCAGGGGCCTTTCGGTTGAATCCTTATGAGCGTGCGCTTTTAACTGCTCGTACGCCCAAGTCAACCAGATTCGCCGTGTTCCGGGAACAATTCCCTACTCCGCCTCAACGGGGTGTCGCTTGGTGTGTTCACGAAACTGTGATAGGGTCACCGTGACCAAAGAGTCCGTGTTGCGAACATGGGCAAAATCTGACCGGGACTATCGTCCGGCACCCTACACCACTCACGTCAATAGTATCGCCCGGGTTACCCGGGTGTTCCTGAATTGCAGGCGTCTCAGCAAGCAATCTGGCCATGGAACCGGCCAGTCGGATGGTTCCGAATAGACTTAAACAGTGGGAGGTTTTCATGCCTGTATTCATCACTTACGCATCCTACTCATCCGAGGCCGTTCAGGCGATGGTTGCCAATCCTCAGGATCGTACCGGCCCGGTCAGTGCGCTGCTTGAGAAAGCGGGCGGAAAGCTGATCTCATTCTACGTAACCACTGGTAGCAACGATGTTGTTGTCATCAGCGAGGTCCCTGACGGCACTGATGCGGTCGCAATCGGGATGGCCGTTGCCAGCACGGGTGCAGTATCGAAAATCGAAACCGTGCGCGCATGGTCTGCCGAAGAGTTCGTTTCGGTCGCTGCAAAAGCAGCAACGCTAACCGGGGTGTATACGCCGCCGACGGGCTGAGGAATTATGCGCGGAGGGCCTGTAAGCCGGATCCTGTTCCGGGGTTGCCCCCTTCGATGACCATTCCTCTAGGCCGTGCATTGCTGCGCGGCTCAAGCTGCCAACCCGGTCCCTCTCGGCCAAAGCGAGCCTAGCGGCGGTATCGGTTTGCACCGACCGGCCCGCGCGGGGACCCTATTCGGCATTGCTCCCGGTGGGGCTTGCCGTGCCGCCACTGTTGCCAGCGGCGCGGTGGGCTCTTACCCCACCGTTTCACCCTTACCTCGGGCCAAGGCCCGCGGCGGTCTGATTTCTGTGGCGCTTTCCGTCGGGTTTCCCCGCCCGGGCGTTACCCGGCACCGTTGCCTTGTGGAGTCCGGACTTTCCTCTCGGGCATATGCCCCAGCGGCCATCCGGCCCTCCGCGCGAGGTGTTGCGTATGCTTTGGGAGAGGTTACGTCAAGAGCGGTTGGAGGATGAAGGGGCCAGCCCCTTCTTGGCCTTCGGTCAATTCAACCCCGGAATATTTTTGGCCCGATGAATTGCGGATCAGGTCGGATGTGGAGGAAGGGCCAGCGCTTTGAAATCGTCAGGGTGCAATGGGCCTTTGGCCCAGGGACGGTGGCGCAGGCGAATGGTTTTGAGCAGGATGTCATCATCGACATCAGCTGTATATCCCCGGACTTGCGCCAGCGCCCGGAACGTCGATCCGGAAGGCGCTTCGGTGCCAGATGGAGCGGCGAGGCTTTGACGTTCCAGTCTTTGCCAATCAAAACGGGGGCCTGGGTCGGTCTTGCGCCCGGGTGCCATGTCGGAATGTCCAATGATACCTTCCGGGGGGATCGACCAACGCCGCATGAGTTTGGACAGAAGCTGTTCCAGCGCGTTCATCTGAGGCTCGGAGAACGGGTGATCGCCCCGATTGTCCAATTCGATGCCAATGGAACGGGAATTTATATCTGTTTGCCCTTGCCACTCCCCTGCCCCGGCATGCCAGGCGCGGTCTTCCTCGCGCACAAGCTGCCAGAGCTCGCCATTGCCGCCGATCAGATAGTGAGCGGAAACTTCAGGACCGGGATCGCAAAGGCGCTCGAGCGCAGCTGATGCGCTTTCCATTGCGGTGTAGTGCAGAACGATCAGCGCAGGCTTCAACCCATCGCGCCGGGGGCCGAAATTGGGCGATGGATGCCAGATCGGCGAAAGCTCAGTTGTTGACGGCACTGCGGAACGCACTGGGGTCCCAGCCGCAGGCATAGCCGTCGCCATCCGGGTCCAGACCTTTACGGTCGCGCTGGGGACCGCCATTGGATAGAAATTCGATCTGGGCCTGATCCGGCGATGCGAATTGCGCACAGTTCCGCTCGGCTTTGGCCTTTAAATTGAACCCTGCACGGCTGTAGAGCTGGGTTCCGACGGGGTTTGACGTGTTCAACGCGTATTGCACGATGTTGGGCTGTCCATCTGTACCGCGCTGTGGAACCGCGGTTGGCGCGACAACTTCATATGTCTGTCGGTTCTGTTCGATCTGCGCCGCATCTGCATCGATACTACGCCTGTTTGAAACGGCTTCAAAATCCTGTTCGTCAGAAATGCCTGTGTTGTTTGTCACTGGGGCCATTAAGCCTTGCTGGTCAGACGTACTGGCCAGCGCCACAGCCGTCTGGTTTGCAATATCAGCCGCACTGCCGTCATTCAGAGGAGCACCTTGCGCCGAAAGCGGCTGCTCTGAAATCGCTTCGGGTGGCAGCAACGGGTTACCAGCCAGCCCCTGCCCGGTTAGTTCAGCCTCGCGTTGGGCCTGGTATTCCGGCGTATTGAACCCGGTGCCCGATACAGGGGCGACCGTATCACAGGCTGCTACCAGCCCGAGGGTCGAAATCAGAAGCAATTTACGCATTCGGCTGCTCCGCCTTCTTGTCGTTCTTCCGGTCAGAGAATTACCACCATTTGCCCGGCTTGGCCACAAACCCGGCGGCATTCTCAAGCGCATAGGCGGTGTTGAGCAGATCGCCTTCTTCCCATGGGCGGCCGATCAGTTGCAGACCCAGCGGCAGTCCCTGAGCGTCCAGTCCTGCAGGAACCGAAATTCCGGGCAAACCAGCGAGGTTCACGGTCACGGTGAACACATCGTTCAGGTACATCTGAACCGGATCAGCCTCAGTCATCTCGCCCAGACCGAACGAGGCCGACGGCGTTGCCGGGGTCAGGATTGCGTCAACGCCAGTCGCGAAGACATCTTCGAAGTCTTTCTTGATCAGTGTCCGCACTTTGCGGGCGCGGTTGTAGTAGGCGTCATAGAAACCCGCCGACAACACATATGTGCCGATCATTACCCGGCGCTGGACCTCGGGGCCGAAGCCTTCCGCGCGTGTCTTTTCATACATTTCGGTGATTCCGTCACCTTGTGCCAGCTGCGCGCGGCGGCCATAGCGGACACCGTCATAGCGGGCAAGGTTCGAAGACGCCTCAGCAGGAGCAATCACATAATATGCAGGTAGTGCGTATTTGGTGTGCGGCAGCGAAATATCGACGATCTCAGCCCCTGCGTCTTTCAGCATAGCAGCGCCATCAACCCAGAGCTTTTCGATCTCGGCGGGCATACCGTCCATGCGGTATTCTTTGGGAATTCCGATTTTCTTGCCCTTGATATCGCCGGTCAGCATTGCCTCAAAATTCGGCACAGCCAATTCGGCGCTGGTGGAATCCTTGGGGTCATGGCCACACATGGTTTCCAGCATGATCGCCGCGTCACGTACGTTCTTGGTCATCGGGCCGGCCTGATCCAGCGACGAGGCGAAGGCAACGATGCCCCAGCGTGAGCAGCGGCCATAGGTCGGTTTGATGCCGGTAATGCCAACAAATGCGGCAGGCTGCCGGATCGAACCGCCGGTATCGGTGCCGGTCGCAGCCAGACACAGATCAGCAGAAACAGCCGAGGCCGAACCACCAGACGAGCCGCCTGGTGTTAGCTGAGCCTCGTCGTTGCCACGCCGCCACGGGCTGACGGCGTTACCATAAACGGAGGTTTCGTTGGACGAGCCCATGGCGAATTCGTCCATGTTCAGCTTGCCCAGCATCACGGCACCTGCGTCAGCCAATTGCTGAGACACAGTGGATTCGTATTCGGGCTTAAAGCCATCGAGTATCTTGGATGCGGCCTGCGAAGGAACACCTTTGGTGCAGAACAGATCTTTTATACCGATCGGCAAGCCGCACATCGAAGGGGCGTCGCCCGCTTTGATCCGATCATCTGCGGCCTTTGCACGCTCAATCGCAATCTCGGGCGTCTTGTGGACGAACGCGTTCAGCGCATCGGCTTCATCAATGGCTGTCAGGCAGGCATCCGTCAGTTCAACCGAAGTTACATCGCCGGCACGCAACGCGTCGCGGGCTTCGGCCAGCCCCAGTTTGTTCAGTTCGCTCATGACCTACTCCACAACTTTGGGAACAGCGAAGAACCCTTCGCGCGCATCGGGGGCATTGGACAGAACTTTGTCCTGCTGGTTTCCGTCAGTGACTTCGTCCTGACGACGCTTCAGACGCATCGGCGTGACCGAGACCATCGGCTCGACACCTTCGACATCCACTTCGTTCAGTTGCTCGATGAAACCAAGGATGGTGTTAAACTCGGATGCCAGCGCAGGCAGCGCGTCATCCTCAACCTTGATCCGGGCGAGTTTGGCCACCTTGGCGGCGGTGCTTTGGTCTATCGACATCGGAAAACCTCATATGCGTTAAGGGGCGTTTACCCGTCTGTCGCATCACTCGCAAGACCGGTCACCGGATGACGCCGTCGTGCGCACTCAATTCGCCAGCAGCCATGCGTTTTTGAATGCCCCATATGCAAATTAGTGAACTGATTAGTTCACTATAGATATTGAAAACTAAACCGAACTGTTCATTTCAATAGTGTGACACAACACGAAACCGGAGACAGCATATGAAAACCTTTGTCCCTGCATTCATCTTGGCCGCCGTGGTTCTGACATCTCCCGCCCTGGCATTGGGAATAGACATGAGCAATCTGACCCGAAACCTCAGCTTCCCTGAGCCTGTTTCGGAGACAGTGACCAAAGACCAAACCCAGACGGGCAAGTAGGCCTGTCCCATGTGCCGGATCGGTTTCCCCCTCCTGATCCGGCACTTTTTCCAAATCACCGCTGTACCCTGACCGACAAGTCGTTAGCATGACCAAAGACCATCAGCCGAAACACCCACAGGTGACGATCAGGCGAGCTAACGGAGCAGAACATGAGCGCACGCAAGCAAGCAGTACTGAACGCAATTGACGCCGCCAATGCGGAAGATCCCAATATGGAAAACGGGCAGCCCGCAGAACTGCTGTATGGCCAGCGCATGAGTGCCGAGCTTGATCGCCTTTTCCCAAATGCATCTGATGCACTACAGATTGCCGCCCGCGGGCAGCATGTCGAGCGCTGGAAGCTGAAACGCACCGAATATCCTGAAGGGCGGGCCGGTTATCTGGCATGGCGCAAGGCACAAGGTGTTTACCACGCGGACGTGGTGCGAGGCTTTATGGAACAAGCCGAATATGGTGCGGATCAAATCGAAGCAGTCGAACATATGCTGCGCAAACAAGGCATCAAGCGCCATGCCGATGTGCAGGCGCTTGAGGATGTGATCTGTTTCGTTTTCCTGAAATGGTATTTTGAACCCTTCGCAGCGAAGCATTCAGCCGAGAAAATTCAGCGCATCGTGGAAAAAACCGCCATCAAGATGTCCGCCGAAGGCCGCGCCAGAGTTTTGGCGGAATTTGATCTGCCCGAGGCTTTGGCGGCAGCATTCCGTGACTGACCTCATGTGATTCCCAGGTATGGTCAGTCTGCCACGATATTTCAGTTCGGGCTCAAGTACCCGGCGCGGTAGGGACAGGCACCTTCCGAACGGCGCGCAGATATACCTCGATCATCCAGCCCAGCATGGTGGCGTTCAGGATGTGCCACATGAAATGCGTTCCGATGGGAAAGTGACCGCAGGTTGGCTCATCCAACGCTCGGAAAATGATCGAGGCGATCAGTATGCCAGCCCCGATCGCCAACCCGCGCGCTGTATCGGGTGTTCGCGACCTCAACAGTAAAGCATAAATCAGGATCAATAGCGGCACCGGTGCATAGGCTGCTGAACCGCCCAAACCCGGCACCAGCTGAAACACGGGAATCGTCAACGCCGCGTAGGGAATGAACAGCGCGGTCAGACGCAGCGCATAAACGGGCCGCATCCCCCAGACATCCCGGTTCACCGCAAAGATATAAACCAGAATATAAAGCAAGATCGGCGTTGTATCTGCTATCGCGGCCCAAACCTGTGCATGCGTATGAAACAGGTAGCTGCCGACACCAATCATTGTCAGTATCACAACCAAAGCCATCGCCAGCGGTACACCCTGCCCTCGCACCCTGCGCCACATGACGAATGCCGCAACAAGAAACGCCACATTGGTCACGGCGTTTATCGGTTCGGCCCAATACGCTGGCGAGATCCGCTCGCAATAACCGTCAATATACTGCGTCCAGTCCATGGATTTTTACATAGCCGATGCTAGGCTGACGCCAAGCAGAATTTGGGAGGGTTCACTATGGATATTATTTGGCTGGGACATGGCAGCTTTCGCATCGAAACATCGGGGCAGGTCCTGCTGGTCGATCCCTGGCTTACGGGGAACCCGTCATTGCCCGAAGATCAGCATGATACGGCGGTGGCGGGTGCAACCTATATCCTGCTGACCCATACCCATTTCGATCATGTCGTTGATGTATTGCCACTGGCCAAACATCTGAATGCTCCCGTCGTGGGACAGTACGATCTGATGGGCTATTGGGCCGAGGCGGAAGGGATCGAAACAGTTGGTTTCAATAAAGGCGGCACAGTTGACCTTAGCGGTATCAAGGTATCTATGGTCCCAGCCTCGCACAGCTCGACCTTTTCAACCCCCGACGGATTGCGTACCGGTGGGACCGAAGTCGGGTATATGATCTCAACCGAGGGCCGAATGGTGTACGTCTCTGGCGATACCGATATCATGGCGGATATGGATTGGATGGGGGAATTCTACAAACCCGATATCGGCATCCTTTCCGCCGGTGGTCACTTTACCATGGACATGAAAGGCGCGGCCTACGCGGCCAAACGGTACTTTGATTTCAAAACAATTATTCCGTGCCACTACCAGACCTTTCCGATTCTCGAACAATCGGCTCAGGCCCTGATTGACGGCTTGCCGGGCGTCGATGTGATCGAACCCGAAGTGATGAAAGCGATTTCTCTCTGATGCCCGCCACAGATTTCAGCGCCCAGGAATTTGCCGACCGTATCGCGAAGACCCGCGCAGCAATGGAACAGCAGGGGATCGAAACCCTGCTGATAACCGACCCATCGAACATGGCGTGGCTTACCGGTTACGACGGGTGGAGTTTTTATGTACCCCAGATGGTCATCCTGCCAGCGAACGGTTCTCCACTATGGTGGGGGCGTACGCAGGACAAGGCTGGTGCAGCGCAGACCACATGGATGGATGCATCTGATCTTCTGGACTGGCCTGAAGAGCACGTTCAACACCCCGACCACCATCCCGTCGATTCCCTCGCCAAACTTTTGCGGGACCGCGGATGGACTTCGGCACTGGGTGTCGAAATGGACAACTACTATTACTCGGCCGCCAGTCATCGCATACTGCAGAACGCATTCGGAGACGCTGCGATTTTGGATGCCACTGGCCTGGTAAACTGGCAGCGCGCGGTCAAAAGCGACGCTGAGGTCGAAATGATGCAAAAAGCGGGGCGGCTTACTGCCCATATGCATCAGGTGTTGCGCGATGCGTTCCGCGAAGGGCTGCCAAAAAACCAACTGGTTGCCGAAGTTCAGGCAGCAGGGATCGCCGGATTGCCGGGACTGGCCGGGGACTATCCCGCAATCGTTCCAATCGCCCCTTCAGGTACCGAGGCGTCTGCTTCGCACATCACCTGGAACGATAGACCCTTAACACAGGATGAGGCAACTTACTTTGAAATCTCAGGGTGCTATCGCCGTTATCATTGCCCGGCCAGTCGCAGCCTGTTTCTGGGTGATCCTCCGGAAGATATTCGCCGCGCCGAGGCTGCTGTGCTCAGGGCCATCGATGATGCCTTGAGCGCGGCGCGTCCGGGCACAACTTGCGAAGAGGTCGCGAACTGTGTCTACGAGAGTTTCGCCCGCGCCGGATATGTCAAAGCCAACCGCACCGGCTATCCGATCGGATTAAGTTACCCTCCCGATTGGGGTGAACGCACCATGAGCCTGCGGCCGGGTGACACGACCGAACTTCAGGAAAATATGACCTTCCATTTGATGCCCGGGCTCTGGACTTCGGATTGGGGACTGGCGATCACCGAGAGCTTTTTGGTTACCGCCAATGGTGGTCAGCCTTTGGCGGACATCCCTCGGGAGCTTGTGGTGAAATCCAAATGAATCAGCCTATTCGCCCATCGCCGGAGTTGATCGCGGTGGTGCGACGCTGGAATGACGCTGTCCGAGCCAAAGATGGAGCAGCGCTCTACAACATGCTGTCGACGTCTGAGTACCTGCGATATCAAGGCTCAGCGGATGGGGAGATTTGGTCAGGCTCGCTATTCCGAAAGGGTTTCCCTGATCATGTGGCCGAAATTCCCGACTACGGTTGGGAAGAACACAGCCTGGAGGCATTTGAATGCGGTGCAGTTGGTTGGGCCCATTGCGTTGCAACGCTTTGCTTCGCCACGAACCAAAAGGCAATGTTGCATAGGTTCACCTTCATCCTGCATCTCGAAGACGGTGTGTGGAAGATGGTGCACTGCCACGTGTCCAATCCGATCCATAACATGGAAAAAATCGGTATTGAGCACAAAGCCCTGGACGCGCTGGTAGCAGCCGCACGCGACGGGTTTCGTCAGGATCAGCGCGAGGGCATGGCTTCGGTTATGTTCACGGACATCGTCAATTCATCGGCTATTGCCGACAAGCTGGGGGACCGGATCTGGACCGATGCGGTCCAAAAACACTTTGAATTGGCTCGTGACGTCATCGAGGCTCAGAGCGGAACGCTGGTAAAGTCGCTGGGGGATGGAACCATGTCCAGCTTCTCGTCGGCGCGGGCGGCACTGATGGCCGCAGTCGACCTGCAGCGGCGCAACGCCAGTGAATTGGGTGAACCAACGCTGCAGATTCGCGTCGGCATACATACGGGAGATGTGATCCAGACCGATGACGATTTCTTCGGTACGGTGGTGAACAAGGCCGCCCGGATCGCGGCCTCAGCCGCACCGGGTGAGGTCCGTTTGTCCGACGCAACCCAGCTTTTAGCGGACGGGCAAGATGGGTTGACCTTTGGCACACCAAGATCAGTTTCACTGAAAGGTTTGCCCGGCGATCACACGATCTATAGCCTGAGTTGGTAGCGCGCTAACGCCGCCCCACGAAAAAATCCTTGAGCAATCGCTCGGCCTCTTCGGCACCGATCCCATCATAGATTTCAGGGGCATGATGTGCCTGCGGGTGCGAAAATACCCGCGCGCCGTGGGCGACGCCGCCCGATTTCGGATCGGATGCGCCGTAGTACACACGCCGGATACGCGCCGCAGCCAGTGCTGCCGCACACATGGCACAGGGTTCCAGCGTCACATATACATCGTGATCAGGCAGCCGCTCCGATCCGGCCTGTGCGCAGGCGGCGCGCAGCACCAGTATCTCGGCATGGGCGGTGGGATCGTTCAACTCGCGTGTCCGATTACCTTCAGCGGCAACCACCTGACCGTCCGGTCCGATAATTACAGCACCCACGGGCACCTCCCCCCGGTCTGCCGCCGCCTGCGCCTGTTCCAGCGCCAGTTTCATGTGAGATCGGAACTCCATGCCTCTGACTGCCCCAGAAACCCGGCTTTCGCAAGCCGCCGGGATAGGCTATGGGCGAGGGATGACCAATACCCCTCCTCCCGGCGATCGGATCGCCAAAGTGCTTGCCCGCGCCGGTGTCGCCTCGCGTCGCGAGGCTGAACGCATGATCGAAGCCGGTCGTGTGACCGTGAATGGCAAACCCATCAGTAGCCCAGCGCTGAACGTGACGGCCAAGGACAGGATCACTGTCGATGGCAAACCCGTGTCCGAGCCCGAGCCATCTCGCCTATGGCTCTATCACAAGCCTCCAGGCCTTGTGACGACTGCGCGTGATGAAAAGGGACGCAAGACGATCTTTGACGATCTGCCAGAGGATATGCCGAGGGTCATGAGTGTCGGACGGCTCGACCTGAATTCGGAAGGGTTGCTGCTGCTCACCAATGATGGCGGCATCAAGCGCAAGCTTGAACTGCCCGCCACCGGATGGCTGCGCAAATACCGGGTGCGGGTTAACGGACGCCCCAAGGACGAAGATTTTGCACCGCTTCGCAAGGGATTGGTCATAGACGGGGAACGGTTTCAGCCCATGACCGTTACATTGGACCGCCAACAGGGTGCGAACGCCTGGCTAACCATCGGTCTGCGCGAAGGCAAGAACCGCGAGATTCGCCGTGCAATCGAAGATATCGGCTATGCGGTAAACCGACTTTTGCGGGTTTCTTATGGCCCGTTTCAGCTTGGCGACTTGAAATCCGGTGAGGTTGAAGAGATTCGTCGGCGTGTTATGCGTGACCAACTGGGGATGGACGCTGAAGAAAGCGGCAAGCCAACCGTCAAACGCCCTGCCCGGCCTCAGCGCAAAAGGCCGACAATCGGCAAGAAACCTCGCAAGTGACGCGGCTTAAGTAACCTTCCCCCTAGCGCCAAGCCATCGCATCGCCTAAATTTTCTGTGATAGCGACAGTTTGGGGGCACCATGTCCGGGACCGGAGTACAAAAATTGGCGTATGCAGCGCTGCTGGTGCTGTTGTTCGGCGTCTGTACCGGCGTGCTTGGGGGCTTGTAAGGGCATGGCCAAAAGGTTCGGTGGGAAATTCAGCCCTCAGGGTGCGTCGTCAGACCAAGATCAACCCTCTCGTGGACAGTTTGACGGAGCTCGGGTCGAACCGGCGGGTGCACGCGCGAACCTCCTATTTGTGCCCGCAATTCCGTTGGCATTCCTGTCACTGAACGACGGCGCTATCGGAATGACAATTGGTTTGATCGCTGCAGGTCTGCTGACGGCCGCCGCATTCTTGCTGCGCGAAGGGCTGCGAGCGGAATCTGCATACAATGCCAAAAGTACCGCCCGCCGCCCGGCCTTCCCCCGCAAAATCTTCTCAAGCGTCCTGACTGGGCTGGGCACGGCATTGGCCGCGTATCGAACAGAGTTTCTAGATGCAGAAACCGCAGCTCAGGCCAGCCTGTTGGCACCGGTTCTGTTTGGGGTTGTTGCCACTGCATTACATTCGGTGTCCTTTGGCATCGACCCCTTGAAAGACAAGGGTATGGAAGGCATCGACACCTTCCAACAAGATCGCGTGGCGCGCGTTGTTGAGGATGCGGAATCTCACCTGACCCAAATGACCGACGCGATCAAACGCGCCGGAGACCGTCAGATCGAAGCGCGTGTCGAGCGGTTTCAAGATACCGCCCGCGATTTGTTCCGAACGGTCGAAGAAGACCCACGTGATCTGGCGGGCGCGCGGAAATATCTGACGGTTTACTTGCAGGGCGCACGCGATGCGACGGTGAAGTTTTCGGACGTCTATGCGCGTACCCGCGATGCGCAGGCGCTGGCAGATTATTCGGCCCTGCTGGACGATCTCGAACAGAATTTCGCGGCGCGGACGCGAAAGATGCTATTGGATGACCGTAGTGATCTGACGGTTGAAATTGATGTGCTGCGTGACCGGCTGCAGCGCGAAGGCGTCCGGTTGGATTGACCGGCATTTATGTAAGCGAGGATTACCCCATGTCCGATGAGATCAAGAACAAGGCAGTCGAGGCTGAAACGCTGGTGCAAGAAGTCACCGCCGTCGCCCTCCCTGAACCACAGGCTGAGATTGTGCCGCTTGAAGACGCCGATGAACCAGTTGGCGCCGAAATCCGCAAGCGGATGGGTGAGATCGACATGGGCGACACAAACTCGATCGTGTCATTTGGATCATCCGCACAGGCGGAATTGCAGGAGATCAGTCAGGCGATGCTGGCCGATGTCCGCAATAAGGATGTGGGCCCGGCGGGCGACAGCCTTCGCAATATCGTAACGACGATCAGAGGTTTCTCTGTCAGCGAATTAGACGTTCGCCGCGAGCGTAGCTGGTGGGAAAAACTGCTAGGCCGCGCAGCGCCCTTTGCCAAGTTCACGGCGCAGTATGAGGACGTTCAAAGCCAGATCGACCGGATCACAGACGACCTCTTGGGCCATGAGCACACCTTGCTGAAAGATATCAAGTCTCTGGATCTGCTGTATGAAAAGACGCTGGAGTTCTACGACGAACTCGCGCTTTACATCGCGGCGGGTGAGGAGAAGCTGACCGAACTGGACAGCCATGACATTCCCGAAAAAGAGGCCGAGGTTCAGGCCGCACCCGAAGACCAGCAGGTGATGAAGGCGCAGGAACTGCGCGACTTGCGCGCCGCGCGCGACGATCTGGAACGCCGGGTCCATGACTTGAAGCTGACCCGTCAGGTGACGATGCAGTCGCTGCCCTCGATCCGCTTGGTGCAGGAGAACGATAAGTCGCTGGTGACCAAGATCAACTCAACCCTCGTCAACACCGTGCCGCTTTGGGAAACCCAGCTGGCACAAGCGGTAACCATCCAGCGCAGTGCCGAAGCTGCAGCCGCCGTACGTGATGCCAATGATCTGACCAATGAGCTGCTGACCTCGAACGCGGCCAACCTGCGCGAGTCTAACAAGATGATCCGCGAAGAGATGGAGCGTGGTGTATTCGACATCGAAGCCGTCAAGCAGGCCAACGCTGACCTGATCGGTACGATCAACGAAAGCCTCGCCATAGCGGACGAAGGCAAAGCCAAGCGCGCCGCCGCCGAGGAAGAACTGAAGAAGATGGAGGCCGAGTTGCGCGACACGCTCGCCTCGGCCAAAGCGCGACAGGACGGGATCGGTGACAATGCCGGAACGGCTGTCCCCGGATAATGGAAACAGCGGGCGTGCGGCCATTACATCGCGCTAGGACTGCAACATTGGTAGTTTCGCTGCTGGCATTAGCTGGCTGCGAAGAGGCCTTGACGACGTCCATCGCTCCGGAACCCCACCCGGAGCAACCTCAGGGCTTGAGCAATGCCTATCAGCCCCCTTCGCCCGCCAGCCTCGACCTCGCGCGGTATTATGAAAGCGTTCAGAACAACCTGCTGACGCGCGGGTTGTTGCGCACCGATGGTGGTGGGCCGGATACGCCCTACGACGCCGATGACCTCGCACGGAATTTCGAAACCATTGCGTTTTATAATGAGTATCCGGGGCAGGCTGTCTCGAGCGGTAGCAGAAGAACCAGCCGACAGTTAAGTCGCTGGTCGTCACCCGTACGCATCAAACCCGAATTCGGACCCTCAGTCGCGCCAAACGTTCGCCAGCAAGAGACTGCCCGAATTGACGCCTATGCCAACCGTTTGTCGCGGCTGACTCGACATCCGGTCTCGACCACCACCCGGAATGCGAACTTTCACGTATTCGTGGCGGGTGAAGATGATACCGCCTATGTACAAGCCCGGTTGCGACAACTGATCCCCGGCATAGGACAGGCGCAGCTTGATCTCTTCGACAAACTGCCGCGGTCTTTCTATTGTTTTGTGTTTGCGTCGGCATCGAACAGCACGCATCAGACTTATACCCGGGCTGTTGCCCTGATACGGGCAGAACATCCCGATCTGGTGCGCCTGAGCTGCGTTCATGAAGAGATTGCGCAAGGATTGGGGCTTCCGAATGACAGCCCATCGGCCCGACCGTCGATCTTCAATGATGACGACGAGTTCGCCCTGCTCACCAGCCATGACGAAAAACTACTGACGATTCTTTACGACCCACGCTTGAAAGCGGGCATGACCGCTGACGAGGCACGTCCGGTGGTCCGTATCATTGCACGCGAATTGATGGGGCAGTCGCTCTGACCCCGAAGACAGGAGAAATCCAATGGGAATTTTTGATTTTCTGACCGGCGAATTCATCGACGTCATCCACTGGGTTGACGACACCCGCGACACGATGGTCTGGCGGTTCGAGCGTGAGGGCCACGAGATCAAATACGGCGCCAAGCTGACAGTGCGCGAAGGTCAGGCGGCTGTGTTTGTGCATGAGGGGCAGCTGGCGGATGTGTTCACGCCCGGACTCTACATGCTTGAGACAAACAACATGCCGATCATGACGACGCTGCAGCATTGGGATCATGGCTTTCAGTCTCCGTTCAAGTCTGAAATTTACTTCGTTAACACGACCCGGTTCAATGACCTGAAATGGGGCACCAAGAACCCGATCATGCTGCGCGATCCCGAGTTTGGGCCAACACGCATCCGGGCCTTTGGCACCTATACGGTCCGGGTCAAGGACCCAGCGAAATTCCTAGTAGAGATCGTAGGCACAGATGGTGAGTTCACCATGGACGAGATCAGCTTTCAGATCAGAAACATCATCGTGCAGGAATTCAGCCGCGTCATCGCAGGCTCAGGTATTCCGGTGCTGGATATGGCGGCGAACACCGCAGATTTGGGCAAATTGATCGCAGCCGAGGTATCGCCAGTGCTGGATGGGTATGGCCTAAGCATGCCTGAGTTCTATATCGAGAATATCTCGCTCCCACCTGCGGTCGAGGCGGCTCTGGACAAGCGCACCTCGATGGGTTTGGCGGGCGATCTGGGCAAGTTCACTCAGTATTCCGCTGCCGAGGCCATGACAGCGGCTGCCAATAACCCCGGTCAGGGCGGTGGAATGGGTGCCGGTCTTGGCATGGGGATGGGCATGGCGATGGCGCAGCAAATGTCGAACATGGCAGCGGGTCAGCCGAGTGGTCCCTGGGGTGGTTCCGCACTCGCTGCACCGCAAGCGTCAGCGCATGCGGCACCGCCGCCCCCGCCACCCGTCGAGCATGTGTGGCATATCGCGGTGGATGGCCAGACTAGCGGACCATTTTCCAAAGCCAAGATCGGTCGTATGGCAACCGACGGTGAGATCACGCGCGATACGCATGTCTGGACGGCTGGTCAGGACGGTTGGAAAAAGGCGGGGGACGTACAAGAATTGGCGCAGCTGTTCACCATCTTGCCACCGCCACCTCCGGGGGCGTGACGCAGTGGCAGAGGTCAAGCCCGCATCTCCTTATTCTCAGCGCGACCTCGCATGTACTGTGAAACTGTCAGCGCTATTGGGGTGGGTCGGCGTTATTGGTGTCCCGCTGCTTTCCAATTCATACAACAGGGGTTGGAATCCAGACACGGTGTACCTTGTATTTTGGTACGCGCTATTTGGGCTCCCAATTTCGTTTCTCACCTGTTGGCTGTTGGTCAAACCGTTTCTGCGCATCATGATGCGCCGTCAGATCAGCTATGTTCGCGCTGCCATTTGGGGTGCAGGAATTGCGGCCACCCTCATCGCCCTAAGGTTGGCCATCAGGTTTTTCAGAAGCGAGCGTATGTCTCAGGATTCCAAGAACTCATCCAGCTTTGGCGATGGTTTCGGCACCATCTCCGTGAACGGCGTATTAACTGACTATGGGTGGTGGTTATTTGCAAAAAAACTCTCTAAATTTCGTTGTGATTTGCATCCTAGCAGCCTTAGTCGTGCGTTTGATTATTGGCCCAGGTAACAAGGGTGTTCGAATAGAGGCCAGCCGATGAGCGACGAACACCGTTTTCCCTGCGAACAATGCGGGGCGGATTATCGGTTCAATCCCGGTGACGGAACGCTCACCTGCGATCACTGCGGTCATTCCGAGGCCATTGGCGCGGGCCCGTGGGGAGGGGCCAGTTTACGTGAACTCGATTTCGACACGGCCATCGCGGATCGCCTCCCCGATAGTGAAATTGAAGAAACTCGTGTTCTTACCTGCCCCAACTGCGCAGCACAGGTCGAATTTGACCCAAACACACACGCCGCAGAGTGTCCATTTTGTGCGACACCTGTCGTCACTGATACCGGTGTAAGCCGCCATATCAAGCCACGCGGTGTGTTGCCCTTTGCAGTGGACGAACGCTCGGCGCACCAAGCCATGGGGGATTGGCTGGGGCGACTGTGGTTTGCGCCCAATGGGCTGAAGGAATACGCCCGCAAAGGCCGCAAGATGCAGGGCATCTACGTGCCCTACTGGACATTCGATGCCGATACCAAGTCGAGTTATCGGGGTGAACGTGGTGTCGTCTATTACGAAAACCGAACCGTGATGCGGGATGGAAAGCGCGTTCAGCAGCAGGTTCCCAAGGTGCGCTGGTCGGCAAAGTCCGGACGCGTGGCACGGTTTTTTGATGATGTTCTGGTGTTGGCATCACAATCGCTGCCCAAATCCTATACGGATGGCCTGGAACCCTGGGATCTGCCTGCGCTTGAGCCCTATCAGCCCGAATATCTGGCTGGATTCCGTGCCGAAGCCTATACGGTCGAATTGCAGGAAGGATATCAGGAGGCGCGCGGTCACATGGCGCGCGTGATCGAGCGTGATGTACGGTTTGATATCGGTGGCGATCGTCAGCGCATCCACGCTGTCGATACGGAAGTCCGAGATGTCACGTTCAAACATATCCTGCTGCCGGTCTGGATGGCAGCCTATAAATACCGGGGCGAGACCTTTCGCTTTGTAGTGAATGGCAGAACCGGGCGCGTTCAGGGTGAGCGCCCCTGGTCGGCGATCAAGATTACCATCGCGGTGGTACTGGGCCTGCTGGTTGCCGCAAGTGTCGGTTATCTGGTTGCAACCGGACAACAATAAAGAGAACACTCGTGTCAGATAGCGCGTTGGATGGGGGAAACTGACTTGCACCTTGACGCTCTGAACGCTCTTTTAACTCAGCGCCATTCGTGCCGTGCCTTTTGCTCAAACCCTGTTCCCCGTGAACAGATTGAACAGATCGTCACCAGCGCAACGCATGTTCCAAGCTGGTGCAACGCGCAACCCTGGCAGCTTACGATCACCAGCGGTCCTGAAACTGACCATTTTCGCGAAGCGCTGCAGCGCGAGACACATCAGGCCAGCCCAAACCCCGACTTGCCCTTTCCAACCAGGTATTCCGGTGTCTATCAGGATCGTCGGCGCGCATGCGGCTGGGCGTTATACAAAGCGGTCGGCGTCGAAAAGGGTGATCGCACCGCTTCGGCGCAGCAAATGATGGAAAACTACACGCTGTTCGGAGCTCCACACTGCGCCATCCTATCCAGCCCCACCGAGCTGGGCCCATACGGTGCCATGGATTGCGGAGGGTTTGTGACAGCATTCGCATTGGCGGCACAAGCCCTGGGTGTGGCCAGTATCCCCCAGGCGGCGGTTGCGGCTTATGGTCCGTTTCTTCACCGGTATTTCGATATTCCAGATGACCGGATTGTTTTATGTGCGATCTCATTCGGATATCCAGATAAAGACCATCCAGCCAACTCATTCAGAACAGGACGTGCCGCTCTGGATGATATCGTTGATTGGCGTGAATAAACACCAAGAGTAGGAATTGCAGATGCGCGCGCTGCTTCAAAGAATTTCCAGTGCCTCTGTCACAGTCGAGGGAACGGTGATTGGACAATCCGGTCCGGGGTTGATGATTTTGGTCTGTGCGATGCAAGGGGATGATGAGGCTCAGGCCGAACAACTGGCTAACAAGATCGCAAAGCTTCGCATCTTCAAAGACGATGCAGGAAAAATGAACCGTTCGATCTTGGATATCTGCGGCTCAGCACTGGTAGTCAGCCAATTCACTTTGGCCGCTGACACGTCACGCGGTAACCGCCCGGGATTTTCCGGTGCGGCCCCGGCAGCAGAGGGCGAACGACTTTATGAAGCGTTTGTTCGCAACCTGTCCTCACTGGGCATACCAGTCGAAACGGGATCATTCGGGGCTGACATGGCTGTAGAACTGGTCAATGACGGGCCCGTGACAATTTGGATGGAAAGCTGATGCGGGCCTCTCAACAGATTCAGGATATTTGGAGCGCCGGTGTGGCGGCTGTCGATGGTTACACCGCGACGTTGGAAGCGATCCAAATGCTGGAACGGCCAGACCAGATACTGGCCGTTGGCAAGGCGGCGGCTGCGATGGCCCGCGCTGCAGCGAACCAGTTCGGCGCGGTCCCCACGTTGGTCGTTACCAAAGATGGCCATAGCGATGGCCTGCCGGCGCATGTTGATGTCATCGAATCCTCTCATCCCGTACCTGATGATCGCAGTCTGGCCGGGGGAAAGGCATTGCGCGAAACCGTTGAGAGCATGGAACATGATAGCAGTCTGTTGCTACTGGTATCTGGCGGCGCGTCCTCTCTGGCCGAGGATTTGATGCCTGGGTTCTCCCTGGACGATCTTGAAGCCCTGAACCAAAGATTGCTTGGCGATGGATTGGATATCAGAACGATGAATGCTGAGCGGCGCAAACTATCGCGCATTAAGGGCGGAGGACTACTGTCCAGTTTTCCGGGGAACAAAGTGACCGTTTTGGCGATCTCGGATGTCCCTGGAGACGACCTGGGCGTGATTGGATCCGGTATCGGAGCGTTGCCAGATGCGCCACGTTTTGCCGCCCAGACCTCAATAATCGCATCAAATGCGCACGCACGTAACGCGGCCGCCCAAACAGCCGAGCAAGCTGGCTTTGTCGTCCTCGCCAACGCGGAGGCGTTGCACGATGACTACCTATCAGTTGCGACCGCGATAGGAGAACGACTGCGCCACATGCCCAAAGGCGTGATGGTTTTTGGAGGAGAGCCAACCGTCGTTCTTCCGGACCAACCCGGGCGAGGTGGACGAAATCAGGCCCTAGCGCTGGCTTTGGCGCACGAAATTGAAGGGCAACGGGACATTACAGTGATCGTTGGTGGAACAGATGGCACGGATGGGCCAACGGACGCAGCCGGCGCTATCGTTACCGGCGAAACATGGTCAGACGAAGCGCAAGAATACCTCAACAACGCGGACAGCGGCAGCTTCCTGGCCAAAGCAGGTGCGTTGCTGGTTACGGGGCCTACAGGGACCAATGTGATGGACTTGGTGATTGCAATACGGAATTGATCTGACATCTTGGCCCGGTTGCTATCGGTCAGGAGTTCAGAGATATGGCACCGCCCTTCAACGCACTTCGCGAGATCGAAGAAATCCCTGATATGGGTATCACCATGCCGGATGGCTGCCGCCTTTCAGCCCGGATCTGGCGCCCGATCGATGCGGGCGAAGACCCGGTTCCCGCCATTGTGGAACATCTGCCATATCGCAAACGCGACGGTACCACTGCACGTGACGCCTTATCCCATCCTTGGTTTGCCAAACGTGGATATGCCTGCGTACGCGTGGATATGCGCGGCAATGGTGACAGCGAAGGGTTGATGGAGGATGAATACACTCAGCAGGAATTGGACGATGCCGTCGCAGTAATCCAATGGCTAGCCGATCAACCCTGGTGTAGCGGCACGGTCGGGATGATGGGTATCAGTTGGGGCGGGTTCAACTCATTGCAGGTTGCCGCGATGCAGCCTGAGCCTTTGAAGGCAATCATTACGCTTTGTTCGACCGCGGACCGGTATGCCGATGACATACATTACAAAGGCGGATGCCTGCTGAATGAAAATCTGGGCTGGGGCGCGACAATGTGGTCCTACTCCTCTCGCGCTCCAGACCCAGATCTGCGGTCAAACTGGCGTGAACTCTGGTTGGATCGGTTAGTGAATGAGCCTTTCCTGCCCTCCGTCTGGCTGCGCCACCAAACACGTGATGCCTATTGGCGCCATGGTTCCGTCTGCGAGAATTTTGATTCAATTCAAGCGGCCACTCTGGCGGTTGGAGGCTGGGGTGACGCTTACAAGAACACTGTGCCATTGCTGGTCGAACAGTTGAACGCGCCGGTCAAAGGTGTTGTTGGCCCATGGGTGCACAAATATCCTCATTTCGCAGTTCCTGAACCTCGCATCGGTTTTTTGCAGGAGGCCCTAAGGTGGTGGGACCATTGGCTAAAGGGAAAGGATACAGGTGTCGAAGATGATCCAGACTACCGCGCTTATGTGATGAACGGTGTGCGTCCGGCGCGCTGGTACAAAGAGCGCGCAGGGCGTTGGATTGCCGAGGATGAAGGCGCGACATCGCATCTGCCAACCATGACGATGCAACTGACCGATGCCGGCCTTGGGCACGAAGGGTCACTGAACACCTCAATCCGATCGCCACATACCTGCGGTCTTGAAAGCGGCGAGTTTTGTGCGATTTGGCTAGGTCCGGATATGCCGGGGGACCAGAGGGGGGACGACGCGCTTTCAGCCTGTTTCGACAGCGACCCATTGGCAGCCGACATCGAGATTGTGGGCGCACCCAAAATCCGGCTCCGACTGAGGGCTGACAAACCTCAGGCGCAGATTGCTGTTCGGCTGAATCATATACACCCGGACGGTGCTTCGACGCGGATCACATATGGGGTGCTAAATCTGACGCACCGGGACAGTCATGCAGATCCCACCCCCCTAATACCCGATCAGACCTACGATATAGAACTGGACCTGGATCACATCGCTTATCGAATACCGAAAGGGCACCGCTTACGCGTGGCGATCTCGAGCGCCTATTGGCCGTTAATCTGGCCTTCGCCGGAAACTGTCGAGCTTCAACTGACTGAAGGCGACATAATCATTCCAACGCGTCCGCCACATCAATCAAACGAATACAACTTCGCCCCTCCTGATGCAGAATCTGCAAATCCCGTCAGTGTTCTTCGAGAAACGCAAAATTCCCGGCGTGTAGAATTGGATATGACCACCGGCGAAACCCACCTGATCATCGAGGATGACTTTGGCAAACTCCGTGACGAAACGCATGGGCTGATCACCGGAAGCACAGCAACAGAAAAGTGGTCGATTCACCCCGACAACCCCCTATCGGCGCGGGGCTATTGTCGTTGGACACAAGAACAGCAGCGCGGTGAATCGTTCCTATTCACCGAAAGCGTTTGCGAGATGTGGTCCGATAATAAGAACTTTTTTGTTCGAGCAGAGATAAGCGCCTTCGAAAATAACGAATTGGTGTACTCAAAAACGCTCGAAGACACGGTGCCACGCAATGAAATGTAAGTTTTGAAGCTTCAGACGAAAGATTTTCACTTGCCCACCACCCTGCATTGCCCCTACTTTGACTCACGCGTCAATAAAAAGTCCAACAATGGACCGAACATCCAATCAACTGGGAGATCTCTGGATGAACGAACAACTCACTCACATGTCAAAGCAGGTCACGGCTGGTAAGCTGACCCGCCGTGAATTCATGGGTAAAGCAGCGGCACTGGGTGTCTCGGCCGCAATCGCAAGCAATATGTTTGCCGAGGCCGCACGTGCGGCTGGCCCAAAAAAGGGCGGCGATCTGAAATTCGGTTTGCAGGGCGGTGAATCGACCAACTCACTTGATCCGGCAACCTACGCAAGCTCAGTCCCGTTCCAGAACGGCAAGCAATTCGGTGACCAATTGGTCGAAGTGGCCCCCGACGGGACCATTGAACCGCGCCTGGCGGAAAGCGTCGAAGGAAGTGCAGACGCCAAAGTATGGACGTTCAAGCTGCGTCAAGGGGTTGAGTTCCACAACGGCAAGACCATGACCAGCGATGACGTGCTGAAAACTATGCAGCGCCACTCCAACGAAGATTCCAAATCAGGTGCATTGGGCATCATGAAAGGCATCGAGTCGATGAAGGCCGATGGAGACAATTTCCAAGTCACATTGACCGAGCCAAACGCCGACCTGCCGTATCTGATGGCCGACTATCACCTGATTATTCAGCCCGATGGGGGCATGGATAACCCGGCGGCAGGTATCGGCACAGGTCCGTATAAACTGGAAGTGGACGAACCCGGCGTCCGTCACCTGTTCACCAAGAACGAAAACCATTGGAACAGCGATTTCGGTAATTTTGACAGCGTCGAAGTTGTTGTGATCAACGATGCAACTGCGCGGACCGCTGCACTGCAGTCCGGACAGGTCCACGCCGTCAACCGCGTTGAACCCAAAGTTGCCGACCTGTTGGGCCGTGCACCAAACCTGACCGTGCATTCAACCGCCGGTCGCGGTCACTATGTCTTCATCATGCATTGCGACACGGCTCCGTTCGACAACAACGAATTGCGCACCGCGTTGAAATACGCAATCAACCGTGCGGAATTGGTAGACAAAGTCCTGCGTGGCTATGGCTCGATCGGGAATGACATGCCGATCAACGCAGCCTACCCATTGTTTGATGAAACCATCGAACAGCGCGAATTCAGCATTGAGAAAGCTGCAGAGCACTACAAAAAGTCCGGCCATGATGGTTCGCCGATCATATTGCGTGTAGCCGACGGTGCCTTCCCGGGTGCTGTGGACGCCGCTGCACTGTTCCAGCAGACCGCCGCACAGGCTGGAATTCCGCTTGAAATCAAGCGTGAACCCAACGATGGATACTGGTCCGAGGTTTGGAACGTTCAGCCGTTCTGTGCCTCGTACTGGGGAGGCCGTCCGGTTCAGGACCAGATGTATTCGACCGCGTACCTGTCGACCGCAGACTGGAACGACACTCGGTTTAAGGTTCAGGCGTTCGACGATATGCTGTTCGCGGCAAAGGCAGAGCTGGACGTTGAAAAACGCAAAAGCATCTACAGCCAAATGGGCCGGATGGTCCGCGACGAAGGCGGCCTGATCTGTCCGATGTTCAACGACTTTGTCGAGGGCATCAGCAACCAACTGGACGGATGGGAATCTGACCCGACGCAAGAGATGATGAACGGCAACATATCCCGCAAAATGTGGTTCGTCTAAAACGGGCTACGGATAATGCATCCTATCATCAAATTGGTTTCCCAGCGCCTGGCGCTGGGACTCCTATTGCTGCTCGGCGCTTCGGCCTTGATTTTTGGCCTGACCGAAGCCCTTCCCGGAGACGCCGCGCAAGCCGTCCTGGGGCAGTCCGCAACCCCAGAGGCCCTTGCTAACCTGCGCGAAGAGATGGGTTTGAACCGCCCTGCCCTGACCCGCTATTTCGAATGGCTGGGAGGCATTTTTCAGGGCGATCTTGGCCAATCCTTGACAAACAAGCTGGATATTTCTGAGAGCATTGGAAAACGCCTTGGAAATACACTGTTTCTGGCATGCGTCGCTGCCATCGTTTCCGTTCCACTTGCAATCTTTCTTGGACTTCTGGCCGTGCGTTATCGCAACCGCTGGCCGGATAAACTGATCTCTGCGATCACGCTCACAACGGTTTCGATACCGGAATTTCTGATCGGCTACGTGGTGATCTACTACATCTCAGTGAAACTGGGCTGGTTCTCCTCGCTAGCGATGGTCAACGATTCAATGTCGTTTGGGCAAAAGCTAAATGCCATTGCTTTGCCAGCCTTCGTACTGACGCTGGTGGTTCTGGCGCAGATGATGCGCATGACACGCGCTGCCATTCTTAATCTTATGCAATCCGCCTATATTGAAACGGCTGAACTAAAGGGTTTGAGCACCTTTCAGGTTATCGCCCGGCATGCCTTTCCCAACGCGATTTCACCTATCGTGAACGTTGTCATGCTGAACCTGGCCTATCTGGTCGTAGGTGTCGTCGTGGTCGAGGTTGTCTTCGTCTATCCCGGTATGGGGCAGTACCTCGTAGATGCCGTGACAAAGCGTGACGTGCCTGTTGTTCTGGCCTGCGGTGTGGTGTTTGCAGCCGTTTACATCGGGTTGAACATGGTCGCGGATATCGTGTCGATCCTTGCCAACCCAAGACTGAGGCATCCGAAATGATAAAGAACATTCCTCTTTCGGCACTGATTGGCCTTATGTTCACCGGCGCCTATTTCTTTGTCGCGATCGCCGCGCCCTTGATCGCGCCTTATGGAATGGCAGAAGTGGTCGGCGACGTTTGGGAGCCGAGTAGCTCCGAGCATCTGCTGGGCACGGACAATATCGGCCGCGATCTGCTAACCCGCATGATCTATGGCGGGCGCACAACAATCTTCATTGCCGCAGCTGCAACACTTCTCAGCTTTCTGACGGGAACGTCATTGGGCCTACTTGCTGCAGTTTTGGGCGGATGGGCCGATCAGGCGCTTAGCCGGACGGTCGATCTGATCATGTCGATCCCTACGCTGATCCTGGCGCTGGTTATTCTGGCAATCGTTCCGGTAACCGTTCCGATCCTGATCCTTGTGATGGGCCTGTTGGATGCGACCCGACCATATCGTCTGTCGCGATCTGTCGCCGTGGATATCAACGTGATGGACTACGTCGAAGCCGCCAAACTGCGCGGTGAAGGACGCAGGTGGATCATTTTCCGAGAAATCCTGCCGAACGCTCTGTCGCCTCTGGTGGCCGAGTTCGGTCTGCGGTTCATCTTTATGGTCCTGTTCATCTCGACGCTTTCGTTCCTAGGCCTTGGCGTCCAGCCGCCCTTGGCGGATTGGGGCGGCATCGTGAAAGAGAATAAGGACGGCATCGTCTACGGTATTGGTGCCGCGCTCTACCCTGCAGTGGCCATCGCCACGCTAGCGATCTCGGTCAACCTTGTTGCTGACTGGGTTCTGAACCGTACCACATCGCTGAAAGGAGGCCGAGGATGAGTGATACCCTTCTCAAGGTCCGCGACCTCAAGATCGGCGCGACCGTCTATCCGCCGGGCGAAAAGCCCCATGACATCGAAATCGTGCACGGGGTCAGCTTTGACCTCGCGCCCGGCAAGGTGTTGGGGTTGATCGGTGAATCCGGAGCTGGCAAATCGACCATCGGTCTGGCCTCGATGGCCTATGGCCGGGGCGGCGTTAAGATCACCGGTGGCGAGGTTTGGGTCAACGGCCGTGACATCATGAAGTCGGCGCTGGGTGATATCCGCAACCTGCGCGGCGGCGAGGTGTCTTATGTCTCGCAGTCAGCAGCCGCCTCGTTCAACCCCGCCAAAAAGATCATGGATCAGGTGGTCGAAGCTGCAGTCGAACATAAGAAATTCTCTCGTAAAGAGGCCGAAGCCCGCGCGCGCGAATTGTTCGCCAAGCTAGGCCTGCCCGATCCGGACAATATCGGTGATCGATACCCACACCAAGTTTCGGGCGGTCAGTTGCAACGCTGCATGACAGCGCTGGCGTTGTGCCCCGAACCGGATCTAGTTGTGTTTGACGAACCTACCACGGCCTTGGACGTGACCACTCAGATCGACGTCCTGATGGCCATCAAGGAGGCCATCGCCGATACAGGTGTCGCTGCGTTGTACATCACGCATGACCTTGCAGTTGTCGCACAAGTCAGCGACGACATCATGGTTCTGCGGATGGGCAATACGGTCGAGTATGGAAACACCGATCAGATCATCAACAATCCGCAAGAAGAGTATACTCAGGCGCTGGTTTCGGTTCGCTCGATTGAACACGAAGAAAAGCAGCCCACTGCGGATCCGGTGCTGAGCGTCGATGGTATTACCGCGCGCTACAAAGGCTTGAACTTCGACGTTCTTCACAACGTCAATGTTGAGCTTCATCCGGGGCAGACATTGGCTGTGGTGGGTGAATCCGGCTCAGGCAAGTCGACGCTGGCCCGTGTGATCACCGGGTTGCTGCCGCCGCGCGATGGCGAGATCACCTTTGCCGGTCGGAAACTTAGCCCCGACTTGAAGGGCCGTTCACTTGAAGATCTGCGCGAGTTGCAGATGATCTATCAGATGGCGGATGTCGCGATGAACCCGCGGCAAACAGTCGGTACGATCATCGGGCGACCGTTGGAGTTTTACTTCAACATGCGCGGTGCTGAGAAACGCAAGCGTATCATAGAACTTCTGGATGAGATCGAGCTGGGCGAGAAGTTCATCGATCGCTACCCAGCCGAACTGTCTGGCGGTCAGAAACAGCGGGTCTGCATCGCTCGTTCATTGGCGGCCAAGCCCAAAATGATCATCTGTGATGAGGTCACCTCGGCGCTCGATCCGCTTGTGGCAGATGGCATCCTCAAGTTGCTGCTCGACTTGCAGAAGATCGAGGATGTGGCCTATCTGTTCATCACCCACGATCTGGCGACGGTGCGCGCCATCAGTGACAGTATCGCGGTGATGTATCAGGGCCGCGTGGTCCGCTATGGACCCAAGTCGCAGGTGCTGAGCCCACCCTTCGATGACTATACCGATTTGCTGCTCAGCTCGGTGCCCGAAATGCATCTGGGTTGGCTGGAAGAGGTTGTCGCCCATCGCAAAATGGAAAGTGCGGGCAACTAATCCCGGACTTATCCCGAACATAGCATAATGTTTGGAAATCCCGGCGTTTGACTGAAAACAAACGTCGGGATTTTACATTTTAGGGCGCAAATGGGCAGCCCCGTGCAAGCGAATCCCCTAGGGTCGCGACAACCAATACTTCGAAAAGAATAGGGCCGGACAATGGACCGCAAACTGCTTTTGATCATTCTCGACGGTGTACCGTGGCGCAACTTTCGCAGACTGTTTGGCAATCTTGAAGGATGGGTCGACAGCGGCGATGCGCGAGTTTGGAAACTGCGCTCTGTCCTGCCCTCGACATCAGCCAGTTGCTACGCTTCGATCCATACCGGTGTCACACCGCAACAGCATGGCTGCACCGGTAATGGCAACGTGTTTCGGCTGTCCCACAAGGACGTCTTCAGTCAGGTACGAGAAGCGGGCGGTGTGACCGGCGCGGTCACGCATAGCTACTGGTCGCAATTCTTCAACCGTCACCCCTTCGACTACGTTCGTGATGTGGAATATGACGAGCCTGACAGCAAGACCATCAACCATGGCAGATTCCATTCGATGACTGGCTACGGCAAAGCCAACCAGATGACGCCATCCGATGTTGATCTGTTCGCCACGCTGACCAACCTGTGCCTTCGGTTTGGTCTGGATTACGGTATTCTGCACACCTGCACGCTGGACAGTATGGGGCACCGTTTCTACCACGACTGTGAGGAAATGGACCACGCCTGTTTCGTCATGGACGAAATGCTGGCACCTTTCATCCCGCGTTGGCGGCAGCTTGGCTACGATGTCATCGTAACCGCCGATCATGGCCAAGATGAACGCGGCCATCATGGCGGGCGCAGCCCGTTACAGCAGGAAACGGCTCTTTACTATTTTGGTGACGCCGAAGGGCCTGACACCGAGACCGTGATCGACCAGCTTCAGCTTGCGCCAACCATACTACAGCGCGTCGGTGCGCCTGTGGCAGATACTATGAAGGCCAAATCGTTCCTGACCTGAGGCACTTGTTAGTCGTAAGCCCAGATCCCCTGCCCCAGCGCCTCGATCGCCACCGAGATACGCTCAAAGCTGTCAGCGGCGCGCCTGACCGAAGTTCGGGCGCGCAGATACCCATGAACCAACCCCGGTTCATTAATGCAATGGGCCAACCCACCTGCCGCAGTTATATGCTTACAATAGGCCGGTCCGTCATCCCGCAGTGGATCGCAATCAGCCGTCACAACAACCGTCGGTGGGAGGCCAGAAAAATCATCATCCTGCAACGGAGCGAATGAGGGATCGTTATTCGGTGCAGGCCCACCGCAGCGTACAGTTTGGTAGAACCGGATGTCGTCCAGGGTCAAAAGCGGCGCATTTGCATGTTCGATATATGAACCCTTTGACATGTCACCGCCCAAACCGGGATAGATCAGAACCTGACCCAGCACGTTATCTAATCGCCCTCGGGCATAATGCGCAACGGTTGCAGCCAGATTACCGCCTGCACTGTCTCCCGCCAGAACGATTGGATCGCCATATTCCTGAACCACCCAGCTCACAGCAGCCCAACTGTCCTGAAACTGCGCCGGGTGCACATATTCAGGGCACAGGCGATAATCGACAGAGATTATCCGATAGCCAGTCTGAACACAGATTTCAGCACAGACATCATCATGACTGTCCAGTCCGCCCACGACGAACCCGCCGCCGTGAAAGTAAATCACATTTCGAGTGGGATCACCGGCAGTGTAAACGCGAACAGGCACGCCATCGGCGGACCTGTCCTGAACATCAACGCCCGAGGGTCGCGGTTGGCGAAAATCCTGACACATCGTGTCATAGACCCGGCGTTGGTCAGCAATGGACATTTCGACTGTATCATCGGGATAGCTCTCGGCGGTACGCCGGATGAAATCCCAGGTCTCTTCGTCGATTAGACGTTCATAGTCCATTGTCCCTCCAGATTATTCAGACCACTCCCACGGTCGGGTAAACGCACCCAGCACCTTGGCCACATCGTCCTCGGACGCGCCGTTCGCGTCAAGCTGCGCGACGAGCCCGCGTTTCTTGTCGTCGATGACAGAAACGACCCGTGCCGCGACGCCGGCGGCTTCCAGAGCACCATTATATATACGCGTGATCGCGTGCTTGCGCAGATCAGGCTTGAATACTTTGCCTACTGCAGTTTTCGGCAGTTCATCGAGAATGGTCAAATGCTTGGGCTGTGCAGCGCGTTCGTGGACGTGAACCTTGCAGAACTCCAGCAGCTCTTTGTCCGTGGTCGAGGCCCCGTCGACCAGCTCAACAAACGCACATGGCAGTTCGCCTGCGTGTGCATCCGGTTGACCGATCGCGCCCGCAAAGGCGACAGCTTCGTGCCCCAGAAGCGCCTCTTCAATTTCGGCGGGGTCGATATTGTGGCCGCCGCGGATGATCAGGTCTTTAGCCCGACCTGTGATCCAAAGATAACCATCCTCATCAAAGCGGCCCAGATCGCCCGTGCGCAGGTACTTGTCGAAATGGTAGAGATCTACGTTCTTATCGACCTCGGTGTAGGTGTTGCCCGCATAAACGCCAGGGTTCGAGATGCAGATTTCGCCGACCTGATCGACACCGCATTCGGTCGGACCATCTGGCCCGTCCTGCAGGATTTTCACATCTGTATATGGGAACGGAATACCGATCGAACCGATCTTTTTCTCTCCATCCACCGGGTTGCACGACACAAGGCAAGTGGCTTCGGTCAGGCCATAACCTTCGACGATGGTCACGCCTGTGGCCTCTTCGAACCTGCGGAAGAGTTCAACCGGTAGTGGAGCCGAGCCCGAGAACGCGGTTTTGACGGATGAGATATCCGCATCCACCGGGCGTTGCATCTTGGCAGAAATCGCGGTGGGCACCGTAATGATGAACGAGACTTTCCAGCGCTCGATCAGCTTCCAGAAATTGTCGAAGACACCGTCACCGCGATACCCCGCAGGTGTCGGGAATATGACATGGGCACCCGACGATACGGCTGCCATCACGATCACATGCACCGCAAAAACGTGGAACATCGGTAGCGGGCACATGATGACATCGTTTTCGTCAAACAGCAGAGTCTGCCCCAGCCAGCCGTTGTAGATCAGACCGGAATACTTGTGCTGCGCCACCTTCGGCATGCCTGTGGTGCCGCCGGTGTGGAAATAGCACGCGACGCGATCTTCCTTGCTGTCTTCGAAGGTCAGCGTTTTTGGCTGCTTGTTCAGCTCAGCAATGAAATTCTTATAGGTCGCGTGGGCCAGCTTTTCCTTGTCACCCATCTTGGGGCGCAGGAACGGTACCAGCCAGGATTTTGGCGGCGTCAGATAACGGTTCAAGTCGATCTCGAGAATCGTGTGAACGCCGGGTGCGTGGCGCACAGCCTCTTCAACCTTCTGGGCCACGTCCGTCTTGGGGAAGGATTTCAGAGTGACCACAACCTTCGCCTTGGTCTCGCGCAGGATCGCTGCAATCTGTTCGGGTTCGAGCAACGGGTTGATCGGATTCACAATCCCCGCCACCGCTCCGCCCATCATCGTGACCAGGGTCTCGTTACAGTTGGGCAGCACATATGCCACCACATCCTTTTCACCGATCCCAAGCGAGCGGAACAGATTCGCCGCCTGATTGACTTTGCCTAGCAGTTCCGACCAGGTCAGCGTCTCTGCTTTGTCGGTCGGGCCAGATAGCAACTGAAAGCTGATCGCCTTGTGGTTCGGGAACCTGCCCGCCGTCCGCGACAAAAGCTGGTGGAAGGTCACAGGCACATCCCGGTCCTCCCATGGCATCTCCTGTTCCATACGCGCCTTGTCTTCGATTCCCACAAAGGCCATGTGGCTCCTCCCCTGATCTCTCTCCCGTGTCACGCGCGGGTTTTCGTTGCCTCCAAGATGGAAGTAAAACTCAACTCGCGCAAGCAAGGGCTTAGCGATCAGCTGTGAGAAAATGTAGAATGACGCAACGGCGATTCCGGATGTGCCGGTGCGTCACTTTATTCTGCGGCCACCCCGTCAGTGAACTGCAGACGCGCCAATCGGGCATACAAACCGTCCTGCGACACCAGATCGTCATGCGTTCCCTGTGCCACAATGCGCCCGGCCTCGAGCACGATAATCCGGTCCGCCTTCTTCACGGTCGCCAGACGGTGCGCCACGATCAGCGTGGTACGCCCGGCCCGCATATTATCGACAGCCCCCTGCACCGCGCGCTCGCTTTCTGCGTCGAGTGCCGAGGTGGCCTCATCCAGCAGCAGGACTGGCGCGTCGCGCAGAATGGCGCGGGCGATGGCGATGCGCTGTCTCTGCCCACCCGAGAGCATCACACCGCGTTCACCCACAAAGCTGTCGTAGCCCTCAGGTAGCGCCGAGATGAATTCATGCGCGACAGCGGCGCGCGCCGCTGCCTCAACCTCGGCATCCGAAGCATCCAGGCGGCCAAAACGAATGTTTTCACGCGCCGAGGCGGCAAATATAACTGGGTCCTGTGGAACCAACGCGATATGCTGGCGAAAGTCGTTGCGGTCTAGTTCGCGCAGATCAAGCCCGTCGAGGCTTACCTGCCCGGAATCCGGATCATAGAACCGCTGGATCATCTGGATCACGGTTGTCTTGCCTGCGCCGGAAGGTCCGACGAAGGCCACGGTTTCACCGGGGTCGATCTGCAGTGAAAACTGATCCAGCGCTACCACGTCCGGGCGTGCGGGATAGTGGAAAGTCACGTCGTCAAAGCGAATCTCGCCCCGCACCGGAGCTGGCGGCGTCTTGGCTTGCGCAGGGTCGTTAACCGTATCCTCTGCGTTTAGAAGTTCGACCAGCCGCTCAGTTGCTCCGGCTGCGCGCTGCAGTTCGCTCCAGATTTCCGAAAGGGCGGCGACCGAGCCTGCCATGATGATCGAGTAGATCACGAATTGGATCAGAACACCTTCGGTCATCGCTCCATTGCGCACGTCATTCGCACCCATCCACAGCACGCCGACGATACCAGAAAACACCAGGAAAATTACGATCACAGTAAGGACCGCACGGGTCTGAATACGGCGCAGAGAAACTTCGTACGAAATTTCTGTCATTTCGCCAAATTGCGCACGGCTGGCTTGTTCATGGGTGAAGGCCTGTACAGTTTGCACCGCCCCAAGCGCCTCACCTGCATTGCCAGAAGACGCCGCGATCCAGTCCTGATTTTCCCGGCTGATGGTTCGCAATCTGCGGCCCAGAACCAGTATAGGCACGATCACCGCGGGGATTAGCAGCAGGACCATCCCTGTCAATTTGGCCGATGTCAGCAACATCAAAATAAGCCCGCCGACAAACATCAGCATGTTGCGCAACGCGATCGATACCGATGATCCGAGAACCGATTGGATCAGCGTCGTATCGGTCGTGATCCGGCTGAGCACCTCTCCAGTCATGATCCGTTCATAGAACTCGGGGCTCATACCAATCACGCGATCGAAGACAGCCCTCCGGATGTCAGCGACAACACGCTCGCCCAGCCGCGTCACCAACGCATAGCGAATACCCGTCCCGACCGCGAGAATGCCTGCAATACCAAGAGCCGCCAAAAAGTACCAATCCAGCAGCTCGCCATCTTCGATGCGAAAATTGTCAACGACCCGGCGTACTGCCAGCGGCAGCGTCAGCGTCATACTCGCCGTCAAAATCAACGCAAGTGTCGCGCCAATCATCAGTAATCGGTAAGGCTTCATGAAGGGCCACAACGATGCCAGAACACCTATTTTTCTGGATCCCGCGCGCTCTTCCTGAGTGCCCGGAGCCGGTTTGTTCGCTGGACTGGCGGAGCGTGAATTTGCCATGTCTGGCCCTTACGTTGTGGTCATTCGCCCCAAAACGGGCGTCAATCACTGCTTCTTGGCGGCAGCGACGGTTATGGTCAAGCTGAAGGCAGAGATTTGCAGCCCGATAAGGGCCATTTGACGCAACTGGCATGGGGAAAGAACTGGAGCGGGCGGCGTGAATCGAACCCGCGTCATTAGCTTGGAAGACAAACGCTTTAATTCAAATTATTTTGTTTTTTATTAAATATTTAAGGAGAAATCTCTTCTGATTTTGTAGGTCATGTGTCGGAAGGGATTTCTTGGAGCGGGCGGCGGGAATCGAACCCGCGTCATTAGCTTGGAAGGCTAAGGTCTTACCACTACACAACGCCCGCTCAAGTACAGCACCTCCTATTTCATGTGAATATGGAGGTCAAGTGGAACCACCCGAGAGTAAGAAAACAATTCAACCTTCCGGTAGTTTTGTTTGCTATTAAAACATCGATGATCCAATTCGACATCAGGAAAGAATGCATCTCTAGTCATGGCACAACAGGTCCAAACCGGCTGTTGACCACCACACTCGGTCGCTGCACTGCGGCCCGTCGAACCTACCGTTCGCTATGGGTGCGAAAGATACCCCCGCGGACGAGACTTATTCCTTGAATGCAATGGAGTTGTGCTACCAAAAATTCGTGGCCGCGCAGCCCGGGCCAATACAGGCCCGGGCTACCCGCGGCGCTCCCTAGCTGGCCAGGCCGCAGGAAGAGGAGTCGCTGTTGTTGGTGGTGTCAATCTCCACCACGCCATCGACCGGATTGGCATTGACGGTAATCTTGAAGGGGATCTGCTCGCCACCTTTGACGTCGTCAGGGAAGACGAGCGACAGGGTGGTCTCATCCCCGTTTGGCCCCAACGCCGGCGTTGGCAAGTCTACCACCACGCCGCTCTGGAAGAAATCGACCCGTGTGGTCGATGGTCCCGCGGCCCCTGCACCAATGTTACGCACGATGATCCTCAACTTGCGTGGTTCCTCACAATACCAAGCCGGGAAGGGTGGCGGACCGGGCGGGAAGGGCTGTACCGGGATCAAATCCGGCTTCTCTTCGGTATCCGGAGGCGGAGGTGGAGGAGGTGGTGGTGGCGTCTTTTTGATCAGCCGAGGCACGACCGGTTCGACATCGATTGTTTCCACTTCGCCTTCACCATGGGCTGCGGTGTAGACCGCGACAACGTCCAGCGGTGTTTCGCTGTCGATAAAGACGAACCCCTTCAGGAAACAGCACTCGGCCACACGCAGATGTCGCGCCACGTCTTCACAATCGATCTCCATCGATTCCCAAGGTCCGAGTTTGTTTTTTGTCCTGGCTGAGACATTGCCCGGTTTCTCGTTTGGCAAGGCAGAGGATACCCGTTTGCGGAAACGCACCGGTTCTCCGCTGCCGTTGCCGATGTTAATTGCTGTGTGATAGCGGCCAGTGGATAAAATGCGGCCTTTGGAACAGCCGCAGACGAACTTGACAGCGTAACGATAGGTCATCTTCGGTTCTTCCTCCTCGCAGCAAGGGGTGTCATCTTCGGCGCGGTTTACCTCCAATCGGCGGAGGGCGACGTTGTTGTCACCAAGCGCCAGCCGGTCGACAGGTAGACTGCCTGCAATCGTCTCGACATTGCTGCGATCGTCCGGCGTATCCGCGCTGGCAAGGACGTATTCCTCGCATATGTCCTCGGGGCACCACGGGATGGGGCCGACGATCACTTCGTCGCCACAATGCACGGACTGGCCGATGGGCTCTCCTACAATAAGCGGTTCCCAGTCGTCCGGCCATGTGGCACCCTTACCTTCGGTCGCGCGGGCCATTGATAACGTCACTGATTGGGCTGGGTAGTTGCCGCGATTGCCGATCCGGACATACAGATAGTTCTCGACGCAGCGGCGCGGCGTTTCATGGTCGGTGCCCCCGTCGGGACGATGCCGGTTCCATATGCCGGGGGCGACATTGCCTGACTGTTGCCAAGGGTATTCACCCTGCCGTCCGTCATCAATGAAGACGTCCACATCGGGCGGTGCTCCGTTGTAGAGGGCTTGCTTCTCAAAGCCCCAGCGCACCACTTTGTGTGCCCAGCCTCCGGCTGCACCGTCGAATAGAGCAGTGTTCTGGTCAGATTCCTGCAAGGCCCGGGAAAAACCTTCGACTGTGTTGGGCACGATCCCGGCCAAAAGCGGTACCGCCTGCAGGATCAGATAGATCGTGTAGCGGCTGGCATGTAGCCTGTCGTCCAGATCGGTAGAGTCACCGCCCAAAGATCGATAGATCCGGCCCAGCGTTGTGGCGTTGATCTCGGTTGACAGATATCCGCCCACGTCCATCGTACCACCCCAGCCCCAGCCCGAGGCAACCGACCGATCCCAACGCCGGGTGATCAGATTGCTGAAGGGGAAGGTGCGGAAACGATCCGGCGCGATGCCCTGCGGATCGTAGAGAATTGCCGCCAGCGCGTCACCAAAGCCATGACAAAAGCCGAAATTGGGCCAATTGAGATGATCCCACAGCACCGCGTGCCCGAACTCATGCGCCGAAACGCGCGAGTCTGTAGCCATGCCGACCGTGGACCCATTGGCCGCCAGTGCATAGCGAAATCGTAGAACACCGTCGCCTATGGCATTGCCGGGGGCCTGGGCGTTCACCGGCCCTGCAGCGGGATTGAACCAACGGTGATCCACATCCACCGGAAAGGTTACCCCGTCGAAATAGCTGGGCAGATCGAAGCCCAAAGACTGGACGAAGCGATACAGGAAATCGTGGTTGTAATACGCGCAGACTGCCGCGAAATCGTCGCTGTCGGCGGGATAGTCAAAGACCGATGCGGCACCGGCATTTTCAGTCGGTGGGGCGATGTTCGGCGTGTCGAGGTCGCGTACTGCCACTAGTTCGCCGCTCAGCTCCACCGGTGCGCCTCCGCCCGGTAATATTAACCGTTCCAGTGCCACCAGCTCGCGTTGTGCGTCCAAAAGCGCGACCGGCGCCGTCGGATCAAGCTCGGAATCTCCTGAAAGTGAGATCGGGTCGTCAGTAAAGACATAGCCCGAGACGCAGCCCACCAAGGGCCGGATATAGAGCACCGCGTTGGTTTCCCAGTCGACTAGTGCCCGCCAGTTCAGCTCTCCGTAGTCGGGAATTTTGCAGCCAAAATGCACAAGGCTCGCGAAACGCCATTCGCCGTCCTTAAGGCCCTTTGGTACACGGCCGATATCCGGCAGCGGGGTCAACTTGGCACCTTCGATCTCGCCCGGTTCTTTGTGCGGCAGACGATGTTTCGCGTCGTAGCGATAAACAAAGTCCTGGATGTCATTGACTTTGAATTTTGTGAATTTGGCCCCTTTCACCGCTTCGCGCAGAACCGTGCCAGCTTGTTTGTCTCGGCTGGCCGGCGGTGTGGGAGGATTGCCGAGTTCGATATCGGAAGCGACGCTTGAGGACGAACCGGTGACCACATTGTCTGGACCAGCCATTCGCAGCGTCAGGCCGCGTTCCCAGACCGGAATTCCGTGAAGGGTCTGGCGAAATGTGAAGATCAGAAAGGACTGTACCGCCTTGGATTCTTCCAGCCGCAGCTTGCTGCCCTCCTCGCGATCATACTTGCCCGAAACACTCTCACCGAGCCGATCAAGAAAATCAGGCGTTATCCGGTAGAAGCCCGCCACTTCGGCGACATAGGCCTGGGCCACATCCAGCGCACTGGTTCCTTTTGTACGCCCCTCAAGTGGGTCGCCATGATGCTGAAGTCCAATGATTGCGCCGTCTGGCGCGCGTTCAAATACTGTTTCCGGCATGTCTGCCTCCGTTCAAAAGCATCCTGAAACGCTGGCCCAGAGGCCCCGGATCGCCCGGCCGAACGGCTAAAAAACTTATTGCAAAAATAATAACGAAACGCGATGGCCGGAGAAACCTAGCGGCGATCTTGCCAACAAGGCGACAGTAACATTTACTGCCGATTCCCGCAAAGTCAGCCGTCTGCGTCAGTAGGCGCGGCCACTCTTGAGTTGCAATCTCCTACCGCTCGTGCATCTCGGTCAACGCATGTCGGATGTGTCGCAAACTCTGGGGTCTAGTTGACGAGCCTGTGTGATCTGACGATTGTTTCCGCCGAATAGATTTCGAACAGGTTAATTGAGCATGATCTCATTGAAGTGCTGTCACTTCCCAAGGATACTGTTTTGTACGCGGTGTGCGAGTTGACCATGCCACATTGAATAGGTGGGTTGTGAAATACTCGCCGATCGTCGCAGCTCGTGCGCAATCAAAGAAACGCCCAACGTTGAGCTCCTGGCGTATGGAGGAGACCTATATTCCTGTTCGCGGCAAATGGATCTACCTCTATCGGGCCGTCGACAAGGCAGGAAATACCCATGATTTCATGCTGTCTGAGCGCTGGAACCGTCCAGCGGCAGCCAGGTTCTTTGCCAAAGCTCTGTCGTCAAATGGAATCCCGAGCAAGATCGTCATCGACAAAAGCGGAGCCAACGCAGTGGGCATTCGAGAGGTGAACAAAATCCTTAATCGGTTTGGTTGCACCGCCAAAATTCATACAGTCAGGTCCAAGTATTTAAACAACCTGATCGAGCAGGATCATCAGTTTATCAAGCGTCGCATCCGGCACATGTGCGGGTTCAAATCGTTCAGAACCGCCTCGGCCACACTGGACGGCATCGAAGTCGCCAACATGATCCGAAAGCAGCAATTCCCCAACACTACGACATCTGGTTTTCTGCAATTTGCAGAGATCGCAGGATAGGTGTGTCAGGTAAGTCGCTAACTCTGACTGTCTCAAAAGTTTGCGACACATCCAACGAAGCCTCCGGATTGGATCACTTTTTTGGTTTTGCTATCTCAGATTGGAAGGCCTGCATTTAACCATCCTTCCCGCCATTGCTCCGAGCATTCGGGAACGCTGAATATGGGCAGTCTCGTTTGCTCTTTGATGTCAAGATCCGGACGAAGTTCCTTCAGTTCAGCTACCGCAGCCCTTGCTGACTCGAGGTCTCCGTTTTGAGCCAAGGATGCGATGAGCATGAGATGCGTAATCACGAATTTCGCCCTGATGGCCAACGCATTTCGGTTGGCTTGTACGGCTTCGGCATAGCGGCCAAGTTGGAAAAATGAGGAGGCTTGCCCGACATAGGCTGCGTGCCGCATCGGATCTTTTGGACTGAGATTGATCGAGTGTGTAGCGTGTTCTAGGGCTTCTTCGGGTCTGTCGAGAAAATTCAGATTGATGCCAGCGAGCATATGAACGATCGCAGCGTTTGGATTTTCAGAGAGTGCTTGTTTGAAAACTGCGCGCGCGCGCGGCAGGTCTTGTGCAAGCATCGAGATCGAGTGTGCGGCGTAAGCCAACGCAATTCCATCCGCGCGATCACTTAACAATACACGTTCCGCTGCGGCGACGGCGGCCTTTGGCCCTTCGTCAATTGGTTTCAGCCCCTGCACCATCCTTTGGATATGCAACCACGCAAGCAATCCAGCTGCCGACGGGTAATCGGGATCGCGCTCCAACGCCAGACGCGTAAGGCGAATGGCCTCACGGTTGTCTTCGTCCGTCAGCAGATGAAAGTGTGATTGAGCCTGAAGATAAAGTTCATAGGCATCCAAATTTTCCGTCGGTTTCGCCCGAGCGCGGACCGTCTCGGCATGGCGAACGGACGGTTCGATCGCCGTGACAACTTCCTGTGTGACTTGATCTTGCAGGTCAAAAACATCGTCCAGCGTTCCATCGAAACGATCAGCCCAAAGATGACTGCCATTCTCTGCATCAATTAACTGTCCTGTAATGCGAAGGCGCTGGCCTGCTCGCCTTACCGACCCCTCAAGCACATATCTCACGCCGAGCGCCTGCCCGACTTCGCGAATGTCGGTACTCTTTCCTTTAAACGTGAAAGATGAGTTTCGCGCCACGACCATCAACCAACGAAATCGAGACAACTCTGTTATGATGTCCTCGGTAATTCCGTCGGCGAAAAACTCTTGCTCCGGGTCGCCCGACATATTGTCAAACGGCAGCACAGCAATACCGGGTTTCTCAGATTTGACAGATGCACTTGTCGTCGCCGAACCGACAGGCCACTGCCAGACACCAACGGGGCGAGTAATGTTTTTCAACTCAGTCTGCTGGCCACCAGAGAACGACGCGGCGGCATTCCTGTCTAAGCTGTTATGTGCTGTGTCTGAAAGCAGTATCTGCCCCGGTTCTGCTAATGCCTCCAGGCGGGCAGCTATGTTGATACCGTCACCGAATATGTCCTCGCCTTCCGAAACGACTTCGCCGGTATGTATACCGATGCGGATTTGGATCTCCTTTGGTCGGTCAGCGAGCTGAACAGCAATCGCGAATTCTGTCGCGGCTGATGCGGAGCGAAACTCGACAATCCAGCCGTCACCCATGCTTTTGATCAGTTGTCCTTCATGAACTGCCAAAGCGGGTATCAGATGATCTTCACGGAAAATCTTCAGTGCTTTGAGCGTTCCGTCCCTGTCCTGATCCATCAACGCCGAGTATCCGGCGACATCAGCCGCCAGCACTGCAGCAAGCCTCTTTTCCATGTTTCTCCCCCCGCTTGTTGGAAGCTAGCTAGAAGAAAGAGCACTGTCAGCCAGATATTTTGGCAAAGTGGTCCTATTGGGAAAGCGCAACCGCTTTTGGCTCGCTCCTACCTTAGGTGCATTGCAGCATCCATATGCCAAGCTGATCCTTCGCAAAACCCCCACCAATAAACCGAATGACATGAACAACTAGCTGTAACACAATATGGTTGAGGAGAGTACTACGTGAGATGTATTTGACAGCATTTCAGACTGGTTGCAGAAGCTGGCCTTTTTCGATGGGGATATCGGTGGTTTAGTCCAGCATTTAAGCCATCGGTTGGTCGATGGTGGAGTTCCGGTCGCGCGTGTTTCACTTGGTCGTTTGATAATGCACCCCGTTATTGGGCTGCTTGATGCGACTTGGGATGCTTCAAGCGATCGATTGGATTGGACTGTTATGCCATGGAGTTCGGTTACGGATGATCTTTTTGACAAAGCTCCATTTGGTGAAAACACCAAAGTAACAGAAAAACTCGCTAAGAAGTTCATGAATACCGAGATTTGGGACTTGGTCGACAGCATGGATGGCGAATTTGAAATGATGCCGTCAATTCGCGCTGATCTCACTAATCCGTAGGTCTGGGAAAACTACCCAATATACCAAAAGCTTGCCGCATCGGGCATCACTGACTACCTCGTTTTTTCTGCTCCGTTCGGAACACGCATAATAAGTTTCGACAGCGGGTCAGAGTGGCTACTTGGTGTCTCGGTATTCTTTGCCACAAAGAAACGGTCGGGTTTTTCCGACCGTGAGGTTAATGGTCTTAGGCGTCTTTCCACACCTTTGTTTGGGACCGCGCGTATTTTCTCTGAACTGTACTTGGCGGCTGAATTGATGGAAGCATATTTGGGCAGGATTTCAGGTCGCTCTGTCTTAAGTGGACAAATATCGCGTGGCGATGTTCGAGAGATCGACTGTGCGCTTCTATACAGTGACATGCAGGGCTCGACTGCCCTTACTCAAAGTCTGTCTCCGAAAAAATACGTCGCGGCAGTTAACCGTTATTTTGACTGTGTTGCCGGCGCGGTTCACGACCACGGGGGAGAAGTTCTAAAATTTGTTGGCGACGGCTTGCTTGCGATATTCCCGTTTGACGGACGTAGAAGGTTACCAGAGGACGTGTGTGAAGCAGCATTGTCGGCCACAAGAGAAGCATTCCAAAGGCGGGAGGAAATCTTGACTGAGGACAGAATGGACTTCGGTATTGGTCTGCACATGGGGGCTGCCGTTTACGGCAATGTTGGCACTGAAAGAAGGCTGGATTTCATTGGCGGTCGCAACGAATGCGGAACGAAGTGTCGCTGAGCAGTCACTTGCAGCCGTAGGGACGAGGGATCTTTTCGACCATTTGATCAGTATCTCTGTCGGCGTTCGGCCAAAACCTTCGCCAGAGTTATTCAAACTAGCGGCAAAACGTTTGGCGGTACCTCAAAACGACGTTTTGGTTATCGAGGATTCACCGCAAGGTGTTCAGGCAGCAATAGACGCGGGCATGAGCGTCCTACAGCTTATCGATTGAAGCACGGGCATTTAATTGCCGCCGTTGGTGTCAGGTATAGTCTATCTTCCACCAGTCCTTCGAAACGCAGCATTTTGCAGAATGGGTTCGATGCTGACCTCGGTGCCGGTGCAGCAAAGCCCCCTGCCCCGCAAATAACTGACACGGGGTGGCCCAGAGCGGCCTTTCAAACACCAATTCGACGCTTCAAAACCGAATCCCCAAAGCGGTCGTTCATAACACTAGCAATAGCCGATTGGCAGCGGACCAGCGTCACTGGACGAAGCTGGTCTCAGCTGTTTTTCCTGTCAAAAAAAGCGTTTTCGCCACATCCCAAGCAAGTCAAGAGCACCCTTTTGCCACAACAATCCCTATTTCATCATGTATCTCCAAATCATACCATTTTGTCTGGTTGGCCGAACCCACCTCCGCCTGGTGTCTCCATTACGAAAACATCTCCCGGAAGCAGTACTGACTGGTCGTTACCGCTAAGCTCTTGAACCAACCCGTTGCCGCGGACAATAGCGTTCTGTCCCGTCGCGCCCGGGGCGCCGCCAGAGGCACCGTGTGGATGGATATCCCGGTGGGACGAAAGGACGGTCACGGTTGTTTCTTCTAAGAACCGCAACCGCCTGCGGATACCATCGCCACCTTGGAACTCACCGGTCCCGCCCGAACCAGAGCGGATCGAAAACTCCTCCAACCGCACCGGGAACCGGCTTTCCAGTACCTCCGGGTCCGTCATACGGGTGTTTGTCATGTGGCTGTGTACTGCACTGGTACCGTCAAAGCCCTTGCCAGCTCCGGTCCCTCCGCAGATGGTTTCGTAATTTTGAAAGGTTGCATTGCCGTAGACAAAGTTGTTCATCGTGCCTTGGCTGCCTGCAACAACCCCAAGTGCACCATAAAGGGTGTCCGCAATGGCTTGCGAGACTTCAGTATTGCCGGAAATGACAGCCGCGGGCGCGTTGGGATTGATCATCGTTCCCGTCGGAACAATCAGATTCAGAGGTTTCATACAGCCTTCGTTCATCGGAATGTCGCTGCCGACCAACGTTCGGAACACGTACAAGACAACGGCACGGCAAATCGCCAGTGGCGCATTGTAGTTGAGCGGTGATTGGCCGGAAGTGCCCGAAAAATCGATGGTGGCGGTTCGGGATGCCTTGTCTACCGAAATTGCAACTTCGATTTTTGCCCCTCCGTCCAATGGGTAGGAAAAGCTGCAATCTCGCAGGACGTCGAGAACCCGTCGCACACTCTCCTCAGCGTTGTCCTGAACGTGCCCCATATAGGCGTGGACTGTTGGCAGACCAAACTGTGCCGATATCTTGCGCAGCTCGACCGCTCCGGTCTCGTTCGCGGCAATCTGCGCCGCAAGATCCGCCATGTTCTGATCGACATTGCGACACGGGTAACGCCCCGACGCCAACAGTTCGCGCGCCGCGTCGTCACGCAATTCACCCCGATCGACCAACAAGAAGTTGTCGATCAACACGCCTTCCTCTTCTATGTGGCGACTGTCGGGCGGAGCCGACCCAGGGGTTTTGCCTCCGATATCAGCGTGATGACCGCGCGAGGCGACGGTGAACACAATTTTCTCACCTGCTTCGTCAAAAACTGGGGTGATGACAGTAACGTCGGGAAGGTGAGTGCCGCCATTATAGGGGTTGTTCATCATGAACACGTCACCTGGACGGATCTTGCCCCTGTTTTGGCGCAGGATCGTTCGAACGCTTTCCGACATCGAGCCCAAGTGCACAGGTACATGCGGCGCGTTGGCGACCAGATCACCGTTTTGGTCAAATATCGCACAGGAAAAGTCGTATCGCTCTTTGATATTCACAGAATACGCCGTATTCGCGAGCGTTGCCCCCATCTGTTCGGCGATAGACATGAACAGGTTGTTAAATACTTCCAGCATGACCGGATCGACATTTGTGCCGACCGCCTCAACCCGCTGCAGCGGAGTTTCACGCGTCAAGATCAGGTTGCCACCGCTCAGACAGGTGGCGGTCCAGCCGTCTTCAACGACATTTGTTCCGGTGGGTTCGGTCAAGATCGCAGGGCCTTTCACCGAATGGCCAACACCAAGCTGCGTCCGATCGATAAGGGGAACCTGTTGGTGTTGCCCACTGCTATAAAGCGTCACCGGGGTCTGAGTGGCCCCGGCCGCGATTTTGTCGGGCAAGGTGACCTGCTCACCCGTCTTTCCGATTGCCTCTGTCACCAGCATCTCGATGATCAGATCGCTGGTATCCGGCGCGAATCCAAAGCGCTGCTTATGCGCCACGACAAATGCGTCGCGCATCGTACCCGGGTCGGACAACGGCACCGACAGGCTTTGCTGAGCGTCCGCGGGGCGGATATGGGCAGTTGCTGAGATCGAAATATCAACCTCTGCCACACCCTGCGCTGCAACCTCAGCCGTAGCGGACTGTGCCAGAGTATCACAGATATTCTGTGCCTCTGTATCCAGAATAGAGGACTGGAACTGGTGTTCCCGGATCGCTGTGATGTCCGCCAAACCCATACCAAAAGCTGACAAAACGCCTGCATAAGGGTGAATAAAAATCCGTTCCATCCCCAGCGCGTCGGCGACCAGACAGGCGTGCTGTCCCCCGGCGCCGCCAAAGCAATTCATAGTGTATTTGGTAACGTCGTAACCGCGTTGCACACTGATTTTCTTGATCGCGTTAGCCATGTTCTCAACAGCGATCCGCAAAAAGCCCTGTGCAAGTTCCTCAATTGATTTATCCGTGCCCATTTCGGCCGCCAGAGATTCAAATTTTCTGCGCACAATTTCTTTGTCCAACGGTTCGTTGCCTTCATGGCCGAAAACCGAAGGGAAATGCTCGGGCTGCAGTTTACCAAGCAAGACATTGCAGTCGGTGACGGTCAGCGGGCCGCCGCACCTATAGGCAGCAGGTCCGGGGTTGGCGCCAGCACTTTCCGGCCCGACCTGCATCCTGCCATCGCGAAAGGACAGGATTGATCCGCCACCTGCAGCGACCGTATGGATCGACATCATCGGCGCACGCATCCGGACGCCAGCAACCTCGGTTTCAAAGGATCGTTCATATTCACCGGCATAGTGACACACGTCCGTAGACGTACCACCCATGTCGAAACCAATCAGTTTGTCAAAGCCATGATCTGCAGCGGTGCGTACCATCCCGACAACACCGCCCGCCGGCCCGGACAAGATTGCATCACGGCCCTGGAAGAGATCAGCGTCAGTCAAGCCGCCGTTAGACTGCATGAACATCAATTGATTACACCCGCCTTCATCCGCGCCCAGAGCTTTCGCTACCTGCTCTACATATCGGCGAAGAATGGGTGACAAATAGGCATCAACCACTGCGGTATCTCCGCGGCCGACCAGTTTGATCAGCGGGCTCACCACGTGGCTAAGCGAGATTTGTGGAAACCCAACGGCACGCGCCAGCTCGCCAATCAGTTTTTCATGATTGGGATGCTGAAAGCTGTGCATAAGCGCGACAGCGACGGAACGATATCCTTCCGAATAGGCCTTTTCCAAAGCGGTTTTCGTTTTGTCGATATCCAGCTGCGTTACGACCTCGCCATCCGCCGCGATGCGTTCTTCGACTTCGACTACGTCTTCGTACAAAAGCTCGGGCAGTTGGATGTTCAGGTCGAACAGGCGAGGACGGTTCTGATATCCGATCCGCAAAAGATCGCGCAGCCCCTTCGTTATGAACAGTATGGTTCGGTCGCCTTTCCGTTCAAGCAGCGCGTTGGTCGCGACCGTGGTTCCCATCTTTACCGCACGAATTGACCCTTTTGGGATGTCCTGATCACTTTCCAAACCCAGTAATTCACGGACCCCTTGTACGGCGGCGTCAGCATAGCGCTCAGGATTCTCGGACAGCAACTTATGTGTCTGCAAACTCCCATCCGGCTTGCGTGCAACGATGTCGGTGAACGTGCCACCTCGATCAACCCAAAACTGCCACATGGACATAACTCCTCTGTTTGCCGGACAAACCGGCATTGAATTTCATGAAAGTGGAAAGGTGTCTTGGCGGTTTAGTACACCAGAGAAGGCAACCAGGTTGCGAGCTTAGGAAAGACCAAAAGAAGCCCGAGCATGACGAACATGGTGACAACAAATGGCAATGCGCCGCGGATAACATCCATCATGGGCCCTGCTTTTCTGATCCCCTGCACCACATACAGATTGATCCCAATGGGCGGCGTGATCAGAGCGGTTTCCAGAAGTACCATCAACAAGATGCCAAACCAAACCGGATCAAAGCCAAGCGCCACAACGATCGGTGTAACCAGCGGTGCCATGGTCAACAGCATGGAAAGCGTCTCCATGAAGCAGCCGATCAAGATCAGCACCGCGACGATCATCAACATGGTTTGCATGGGGCTCCAGCCCAGCCCTGTGACGAAATCGGTCAGAGCTTGGGTCAGGCCGATGATTGAAAGGACAAAGTTCAGGAACACCGCAGCTATGATGATCAGCATGATCATGGCCGTCGTACGCATCGTGCCTTCAATTGCGTGACGCATGGTTTCCATCGACATCTTGCCGTTGAACGCCGCAAGCGCCATCGAGGCAACAACCCCCAAAGCTGCGGCTTCGGTCGGAGTTGCCAGTCCCGCATAAATGGAGCCGACGACTACCATGAAGATGCCAAGTGGCGGAATCAGTGCGGGAAGTGCAGCAAGCCGCTCTGCCCAGCTGTGGCGTAATTGGTCCCCGCCCCATTCCGGCCTGATCATGCATGCCACAACGACGGTCGCCATGAACAGCAGTGCCAGCAGAAATCCGGGCAGGAAGCCCGCCAGATACAGTTCCGGCACGGACGTATTGGTCAACAAACCATACAGGATCAGGTTGATCGAAGGCGGGATGAGAATGCCGAGCGTTCCCCCGGCAGCCACCGTACCAAGAAACAGCCGTTCGTTGTAACCCCGCTTTTTGATCTGCGGCACAGCCACCGTTCCGATGGTTGCTGCCGTGGCTACGGATGACCCAGACGTTGCCGCAAACAGGGCCGAGGATCCGATGTTGGAATGCATCAACCCACCTGGCAACCAACCAAGCCATTTCACGATACCGTCGTACATCCGTTCGGTGATACCAGCACGCAATAGGATTTCTCCCATCATTACGAACATCGGGATTGCCACCAGCAGAAAGTCCGTGCTGGTCTGCCATGCCATATCCGATATTGCGCGGTGCAGCGGCATCGGGCTATCGGTCCATTGCAGGATCAGGCCCAGCCAACCCAACGAGGCGGCAATAGGAACGGCCAGACCGATGAGAGCAAGAAGGATCAGGAGTGTCTTGATCAGCATTGGTCTATACCGTCTCGTCTTCTATTTGTTCGTCCAGGGATTTCACGCCGATCAGGTCCTGCACTGCGGCCAGATCGCCTCGGAAATACTGTCGGATCGCGGTCAGAGCGATCAGAACGCCCGAGCCTACAAAGAACATCCAACCCAAGAGCCACGGTATCTGGGGAATGGCCAGCGGAACGCGCATCGGCGTAATTGATCGGGAACCGTTAGCCAGCGTATCCGCCATCATTCCACACACCATCACAACGATGACCAACGCAAACCCCGTCAAAAGCACGAGGCCAAACAGGTTGATAAACGGGTGCAGCGCTTTGGGAATTGCTCCAAGCAGAGCGTCAACCCGGATATGCGCGCGTTCAAACAGCACAAAAGACAGCGCCAAAGCGGTTGCCACACCGAAGGCATAGCCCGAGATTTCGTCCGCCCCGCCCAGAGAGATGTTGAAAACTTTGCGCAGAAAGACTTCGAGAGTGATGAGGAAGGCCGAAAACACGATCAGTGTACCGCCCAGCCACGTCATCCAGAGGCTGAGCCTCTGCGCGCCGCCTAAGAGCTTGTCTAACATTTTGATAACCTGATGTTTTGTGGTGAGGCGGCGGGAGTCCGGCCGCCCCACTGAATTGGCCGGATTACTTGGCTTCGGCTTTCAGGCCAAGGATCGGGCCAACGGTTTCATTCCAATTTGCGGTACAATCGGCGCCGCAGCGTTCCGCCCAACGGGCCAGCACGACATCGGTCGCGATCTTGTCCCGTGCGGACAGATCGTCTGCCGAGGGTTCGACGAGCGTCATGGATCCGGCTTCTCCGATCTCGCATTTGCCGCCAGTGATGCATGAAATCGCAATGTCATCTTCGGTTGCAGTCTCGGCCCACATGGAGTCCGTCAGCACTGCGAGTTCGGTTTCCAAGAGTGCCTGTTGCTCGGGCGACAGGCTGTTCCATTTGTCCAGGTTCATGGCTCCGAATGCGAGACCCCAACCGACACGCAAGGTATAAGCGTGGGTGGCGACCTGGTTCCACTTGGCTGTATAGGCTGACATCGTCCCCGTAATCGCACAGTCGACGACACCTTTCTCCAGTGCCGGGATAACCTCGGAAAAGGCGACTGTCACGGATGTGCCCCCGACGCCCTCGACAAAATCACCCAAGGTCGTCGAATAGACACGGATTTTCTTGCCTTCCAGATCGGCAATCCCGTTCACTTCGGCGTTGCACCACAAGGTTTGGCTTGGGAACGGGTACAGCATCAACAGCTTGGCATTGTAGATTTCATCGAACGCCGCGGACAGCGTGTCGAAATAGGCATCGGCCACCTTTCGTTGAGTGTCGATATCCTGTGTCAGGGTAGACAAATCTGCACCTTCGAAGATCGCATTTTCAGCAGCGACGTAGCCAGGCAACCCGAATGCAAAGTCAAAGACGCCGTTCTTGACCATGCGCATGATCTCGAAGCCTTTTAGCCCCAAACCGGATTGCGATTGGATCTTTCCGACTATTTCTCCACCTGATGCCTCGTTGAGCCTCTGGTTAAAGAAAGGCTCTTCGTGTTTCTGGTAATTCGTGAGGCTGGACCAAGTTCCAACTGCATTCAGAACCACGGGACTGTCGGCGATTGCAGCGGTTGCTGAAACAGCGAGCGCGCCGAGTGTTGTTGCGAGTTTCTTCATCTGGTTTCTCTCCTGTTGCATCATCTTGATTGGTAGATTGGTGTTTCGGCGTCATCAGCGATGTCGGTGATCAGCATGTGACCCGGCTTGTGTGTGATCGCGATTGAAGGTTTGGCATTCTTGATCGCAGCCTGAGGTGTGACGCCACAAGCCCAGAACATTGGCGTAGTTCCGTCGGGGACCGGAGCCGGATCGCCCCAATCCGGGCTACTTACATCGGCAATCCCAATGATCGCCGGATCACCCCAATGCACCGGACCGCCGTGCGCCAAAGGAAACTTGCGCGAGATTTCGACAACCTCGTCGACCCTTGCATTAGGGATCGCCCGCATACTGACGACCATAGGCCCCTCGAACGGACCAGATTTAACCGTCTGGATGCTGGTCGCGAACATTGGCACAGTGCGGTCGTTTTCGATGTGCCAGAGCGGTACTTTGGCCTGTTGCAATGCATGTTCGAAGGTAAACGAGCACCCCAATGCGAAAGCCACAAAATCATCACGCCACAGGTTTCTGAGATCATGAACCGTGTCGGTGTGGATGCCATCGCGATAAATGTAGTAGGCCGGAGTATCGGTGCGGATATCGATATCACCGCCCAAGGTATCCATGTTGGGATTACCTGTGTCGGAAACACCAACAATCGGACAGGGTTTTGGATTTCGCTGGCAGTAGCGCATGAAATCCAACGCGTAAGGTTCGGGCAATATCGCCAGGTTGGCCTGCAGGGTATTTCCGCCCAAACCGGCAGTGTGCCCGCGATAGGCCTGTGACCTGATCTGCGCGCGCACAGACTCTGTTGTCGCAGATTTTAGTGGCTCAAACAGATCGTTCATCACGACGCCTCCCTCATTTGGAATACGTTCGTGTGACCGAGGCATAAAATCAAATTGTATTATTTTTGCCTTCTACATAAAAAGTTTTTATGCTTGTTGAAGCGCTATTTCCTTGGCGATACCCGCTGCAGCCTCAAGCAGATGGTTGCGTGGATCACCCAGATAAGACGCAGAAAATTGAAGGGGTTCGGGAACCCATCCCGGGTTGAATTCGACCAGTTTTCCCTCTTGCACCAGTTTTTTTGCCAGCGAGATCGGGAGGGCGCCTACGCATAGCCCAGCCTCAACCATCCGAAAGCAAGATGACAATGAGGAGGACGGGAAAAGGGAGATTCCGGAACCGAACCGTTCGTACAGAGCGGCTCTCAATACCCGGTACGGCCGAGTGTTCTTGGCGTAGGTCGCGATGGGAATGCCGGCCAGATCGACATTTTGACCAACAGGTCCACCCGACGCCTGGAACCATGCCAGTGGCACATCCGGCAATACCACGTTGTCAACCGTGTAATCCGAGACCGGCCCAAGCAGGATACCCAGATCGATTTCACGCCCCAGCAACTGGTCCCGTAGGTTCAATGAAATGTCGACGCTGATCTCAATCTTGAGAGAGGGGTATTTTGCGCGCAACGCACCGACGAATTCGGGCAACCAGCTTTGTGCAATGGTTTCGGACACGCCAAGGCGGATCAACCTGTCAACCGCGCTCGTGTCTACAACGTGCTCTTCGACCAGATCGGAAAGGTGTTGAAATTGCTCGGCATAATGGATCAGCATATCCCCACGCTTAGTCAGGCGCATTCCGGCGCTTTCACGTTCAAACAACGACGTTCCCAAGACGTCTTCAAGGGACTTGATGCGCGTTGTCACGGCAGGTTGCGTAAGGTTGAGCACATCGGCTGCTTTGCTGACACTGCCGAAGCGCACGACAGCAAGAAATGTTTGTAGATGATCGAGTTTGAGCCGAGACACGCTGATCGCTTTCTGCTGAGAACGGTCCTGATCTTACTATCGTATTACCACTACACAACGCCCTCTCAGCACGGACGCTGAGTATTCCATGCACTCACAATCGCCAAGAAGCGAAATCACTCCCATACACGCTTTTTCAGACGCTATTCTTAGCGCCCCCAATGCCCGCTCAAAATGTGCTATCCTTCAGACATCCGCCGACAGGCGCTGCTCGCTCTTCCTCGGCGGATATCACACGGGGGATTGATTGATGACCGAATTTGACCTCGGCACGTATAGTCGTGCCATAACAACTTCATCCGATAAAGCTCAGGAACTATTCGACCAGGGTTTGGTCTGGTTGTTCGGATATAATCATGAGGCCGCAGCCGCCTGCTTCGAACAAGCACTCACATATGACCCGAAATGTGGCATGGCACATTGGGGCGTCGCCTATGCCATTGGCCCCAATTACAACAAGCCGTGGGAGTTTTTTGAGCCCGATGAAAAAACCGCAACGCTCGAGAAAGCCCATCGATCAATCGAGGCGGCTATGGCTTTGCGCAAAACATCTACGCAGGTCGAGGCCGCTTTGATCGAAGCGATATCACATCGTTTTCCTTCTGACCCCGAGATCGAGGATTACACACCTTGGAATGACGCGTTCGCGGATTCAATGCGTGAGGTCTATTCAAACAATCCAGGCGATCTTGAGGTCTCATCCGTATTTGCCGAAGCTTTGATGAACCGCACCCCATGGCAGCTTTGGGATTTGAAGAAAGGGATACCTGCCGAAGGGGCTTCGACCAAAGAGGCACAGACCGTATTGGAAACAGCGTTTGACGCGCTTCCTGGCGCTTGGGACCACCCAGGACTGCTGCATATGTATATCCATCTGATGGAGATGTCGCCTACACCCGAAAATGCCCTGCGACACGGGGATCGGCTGGTCGATTTGGTCCCAGATAGCGGACACCTGGTGCATATGGCCACGCATATCGATGTTCTTTGCGGTGACTATCAGAATGTCGTCTGGCGCAATCATCGAGCCGCTGCAGTTGACCAGAAATACGAAGCGATGGCAGGAGGTGAGAACTTTTATACCGTCTATCGTGTCCACAATGTGCATTTCGAAGCCTACGGCGCCATGTTCCTTGGGCAGCCTGAAAAGGCACTCGCTGCATCGGAAGAGCTGATGCGGATGCTGCCTGACAATGTGATCCGGTTCTTCCCAGACCTGTTTGAATCTTTTTATGGCAAGAAGGTGCATGTCATGGTCCGATTTGGCACGTGGCAGGAAATTCTGGATGAACCATTGCCCGAAGATGCTGAACTATACAGCTACACAACGGCCGCGATTCAACAAGCACGCGCGGTCGCACTTGCAAACCTGGGACAGCTGGACGCCGCTAAACAAGCACGTGAAGTGGCTGTTGAGGCGCGCAAAGCGGTGCCGGAAAGCCGTCTGGTCTTCAACAATACAGCCGAGGATGTATTGATGATTGGCGAAGCCATGATGGATGGTGAGATCGCTTTCAAATCCGGAGACCAGGAAGGCGGACTAACCCATCTACGTCGGTCGGTCGAACTGGATGACGCCTTGGTCTATGACGAACCCTGGGGGTGGATGCAGCCGACGCGCCACGCGTTGGGCGCGTTGTTGATGGAGGCTGGTCAATTTGACGAGGCTGAAGCGGTCTACCGCGCCGATCTGGGCCTTGACGATACGCTGGCGCGCGCCTGCCAACATCCGCGCAATATCTGGAGTCTTCATGGCTTGCACGAATGTCTGGTGCAGCGCGGCGAAGAGACTGAAGCGCGGCATATCAAACTCCTGCTGGATCAGGCGGCGGCGCGCGCGACGGTTCCGGTTCACGCATCCTGCTATTGCCGCAGCAAGGTGAGAGCTGCATAGCCGTCCTCACCTATGTAGCGGTTGTAATTTGTTCAAACCCGTGGGCAAATCAGTACTGGTTTGCCCACCAACGACGTGTAAAAATTATTTGATAAAACTATTATATTTCTGTCATGTGAGCGCCTTACACCCGCTGAACGAAATTGCATTCCGACAGCCAGGAGCTATCCATGAAAGACTTCGATCCTACAAACATGTCCGCCGATGATTGGGATGAGCTGCACTTCCCTCGCCCCGAGGAAAACGATTTTGATCGCGTCGTCGAAAGTGCCATCTCTCGCCGCGGATTTTTGGCGGGTGTTGTAGCATTCGGATCGGGTGCTGCAGCCATGGGTGCAGGTCTATTGACCTCAACCGCAGCACAGGCTGTTGGAGCTTCGCGCTTTGCCTTCACCCCGATTCCTGCGCAGACCGATGGCACCGTCCACGTGCCCGAAGGCTATGAGTGGAAGATGCTGATGCGCTGGGGTGATCCGCTGTTTTCGGAAGCGGACGGTTATGATCTGACCGATGGCGGTTCGGTTGAGAACTCTGACAAGATCTTTGGTGAGAACACCGATGGGATGGAAACCTTCTCATTCCAGGGTCACGAGTTGATCGCGATCAACCACGAATATCCGAACCGCAAGATAAACCTGCCTGCTGCGCAGGAGGGAGTGCCTGCCAGCGCAAATGACGTTCTGAAACTCCAAAACATTCAGGGCGTAACCGTGATGGAGATCAAGGAAGGCCCTGAGGGCTGGGTGGCCGTCAAGGACAGTCCTTTCAACCGCCGGATCCACCACAATACGCCGATGAGGATCGCCGGCCCTGCTGCGGGGCACGAGTTGCTGAAGACCGAATCTGATCCCACCGGCTCCGCGGCGCTGGGTACGATGAATAACTGTGGTTCGGGCAAGACGCCTTGGGGCACCTACTTGACCTGCGAAGAGAATTTCAACGGTTACTTCGGCTCCTCTGATGAAAATGCCAGCTACGACCAGAAGGTCGCAGATGGCATGAAGCGCTATGGCATCAAGGCCGAAAGCTGGAATGGCTACGAGTCGTTTGATCCACGCTTTGACACCTCGAAAAACCCTAACGAACCACATCGCGCAGGCTGGATCGTTGAAATCGACCCGACCAAGCCCGACAGCACACCGGTCAAGCACACCGGTCTGGGCCGCTTCAAGCACGAAAACGCCGAGGTGGCGCTGGCGGCCGACGGTCGTGTCGTGGTCTATATGGGCGACGATGAGCGCGGCGAGTACCTTTACAAATTCATCTCGAACGCTGCCTACGCTCCCGGTGTCGACACCGAAAATCTGCTGAATAACGGAACACTTTTTGTCGCCAAATTTAACGACGACATGAGCGGTGAGTGGCTGCCTTTGACGCCCGATTCTACAGGTATGGATGCGGCCGAGATCTTGATCTTTACCCGTATGGCCGCTTCGGCAGTGGGCGGCACCACCATGGACCGCCCGGAATGGGTGGCCTCAAGCCCTGTTGCAGTTGAGGCCTATTGCTGTCTGACCAACAACAAGAACCGCGGCGTGAAACCAAATGCCGGTGGCGATGATACCTCGGCCAACGGTCCAAACCCGCGCGATGCCAACAAATACGGTCAAATCGTGCGCTGGCGCCCAGCGAATGAGGATCACGCGGCCACAGGCTTTGACTGGGACCTGTATGTCATGGCCGGAAACCCGACCGTACATTCGGACGACCGCGCTGGTTCAGCGAACGTGAATGAGGGCAACTTATTCAACTCGCCAGACGGTATGGCGATCGACTCGACAGGACTGGTCTGGATTCAGACGGATGGCAAAGACAACAACGAAGAAGATTTCGCTGGCAATGGCAATAACCAGATGTTGGTTGGTGATCCTGCCACCGGCGAGATCGTGCGCTTTATGACTGGTCCGAATGGCTGCGAGGTCACCGGCCTGGCCTGGTCTACCGACCTGCGTACCATGTTCGTGGGCATCCAGCACCCGGGCAGCAATTGGCCCGATGGCGGCACGCCACGCTCATCGGTGATCGCGATCAAACGTACCGATAACGGGCTTGTTGGCTAAACCGATCCAATGAGCGAAAGCGCCCTCGAACTCGGGTTCGGGGGCGTTTTCAGCTTTGTTCAGATATCCTCGCCCGGCGGGTCAAGTAGCCCACCCGGGGCAAGCAGGGCACGTTCGGATAGCCAGGGGTTCAATTCCAGTGCATGGTTCAGCGCCGCGCGCGCCTCATCCATGCGCTTCAGCCCCAGCAGCGACAATGCCCGCCCGCTGAGCGCGGCAACATGGTTCGGCGAGAGCGCTATGGCCCGGTCCAGATCAATCAGAGCCGCCCCAAAGTCTTGCTGCAAGTAATTGACAAAGGCGCGCTGGTTGTACCCTTCGGCATATTCGGGACAGTAAGCAACGAGAGCATCGAATTCTGCCAACGCTCCGGCCAAATCCCAGGCTTCGCGCATGGACATTCCACGATCCAATAAGGTTTGCGACCTCGCATCCGGAGCATCGGTCCAGAGCTGCCACATCTGGCCAGAGATGCCTCGCGCTTCTTGCTCGGTTGACGCATCTTGAGCCTGCGCTATCAGAGAGTCGATCCCAGAGATATGGTCGGGTGCGACCGGGCAGTCAGCGGTGGCCTGCACAGCAGAGACGGCAAGGAAAACGGCAAATGCGAGTTTCATCCCCTCTAACCTGATCCCCAGAACCCATAGGTCAACCGTTTTCTAGTGGGGCGAGTAACCCCGTTTCTTTCACCGCCTCCATCGCCACGAAAGTAGAGGTATTCGCAACATGCGGTAGGGATGAGATTTTTTCGGCCAGAACAGTGCGGTATTCCGACATCGAACGGGTACGTATTTTGAGCAGGTAATCGAAGTTTGACGCGATCATGTGGGCCTGTTCAATCTCGGCAACCTTACGCACAGCCGCGTTAAACTCAGCCAGCGCCTTTTCGCGTGTATCCGTCAGACGCACTTCGACAAAGGCTACATGATCAAGGCCCAAACGGATCGGATCAAGCATGACCCGGTATCCTGTGATGATCCCGTCCGCCTCAAGCCGCTTGAGTCGTGCTTGCGTCGGGGACTTCGATAGGCCGATCTTGCGCGCAAGATCTGTTACCGAAATGCGACCATCCTCGGCCAGCGCCGTGAGGATGGCCTGATCGAACTGATCAAGACCGGACAAGTCGTTTCGCATCATCTGCCCCCGTAAATTCGGTCCATTCGACTATCAGAAGAAAAAATTCAGTCCATTCTCCTGCTCAAGGCCAGTTATATTAGGCAAAAGCCCCGGAGTACACATGTCACATAGCCTGCGCACCAAGATCGACACCCAAACCTACGCCGAGCAATCCACCGTGCTGGACGCTTTGATCGCTCAAGCCGACCTGTCACAAACTGACCGCGCCGACATCTGTAAGGCGGCGGCGCAGCTCGTGCGCGACATTCGCTCCAGCACGTCGCCCGGTATGATGGAGGTATTTCTAGCCGAATACGGCCTGTCCACCGATGAAGGCGTCGCGCTAATGTGTCTTGCCGAGGCACTGTTGCGTGTCCCCGATGCGGACACTATCGACGCATTGATCGAAGACAAGATCGCGCCATCGGACTGGGGCAAGCACTTGGGACAATCATCCTCGTCGCTGGTGAACGCCTCAACATGGGCGCTGATGCTGACCGGGCGCGTTTTGGATGAGGACAAGACTTCGCCAGTGGGCGCTTTGCGCGGGGCAATCAAACGTTTGGGCGAGCCTGTGATCCGAACTGCTGTGGGTCGTGCGATGAAAGAAATGGGGCGCCAATTTGTTCTGGGCGAGACCATTCAGTCAGCCATGAAACGTGCCAAGGGGATGGAAGACAAAGGATACACCTATTCCTACGACATGCTGGGCGAAGCCGCACGGACCGAAGCCGACGCTGCCCGCTATCACCTGTCCTATTCCCGTGCCATCGCCGCCATTGCCGAAGCCTGCACCCACAAAGACATTCGCGAAAACCCCGGTATCTCGGTCAAGCTGTCCGCGCTGCATCCCCGCTATGAACTGGCGCAGGAACAGCGAGTCATGGAGGAGTTGGTGCCCCGCCTTCGGGCTCTGGCGCTGCTTGCAAAGGCCGCGGGCATGGGGCTGAACGTCGACGCAGAGGAGGCCGATCGCCTCTCTCTGTCGCTGCAGGTCATCGAAGAAGTCATGGCCGAGCCTGCACTGGCAGGCTGGGACGGGTTCGGCATTGTCGTACAAGCCTACGGCCCCCGCGCCGGTCTCGTGTTGGATACGCTCTACGAGATGGCCGAACGTCATGACCGCAAGCTGATGGTGCGGTTGGTGAAGGGCGCGTATTGGGACACCGAAATCAAGCGCGCTCAGGTCGAAGGCGTCGATGGGTTTCCCGTCTTCACCCAGAAGGCCGCGACCGATGTGTCCTATATCGCCAATGCCCGCAAGCTGCTGGATATGACCGACCGCATCTATCCGCAATTTGCCACCCATAACGCCCATACGGTCAGTGCAATCCTGCATATGGCTGACGACCAACCGTTCGAGTTCCAGCGCCTGCACGGAATGGGAGAGACCCTGCATCAGATCGTGCGCGACAAGCAGAGCGCCCGCTGCCGTATCTACGCGCCTGTCGGCGCGCACCGTGACCTGTTGGCCTATCTGGTGCGGCGTCTGCTGGAGAACGGGGCGAATTCGTCCTTCGTCAACCAGATTGTTGATGAAGATGTCGCACCGGAAATTGTTGCGGCAGACCCTTTCCAAGCCATTCAGACACCCGCAAAACCACTGCCGACCGGACCAGAATTGTTTGCACCCGAGCGTCCGAACTCGAAAGGGTTCGATTTGCATCATACGCCAACACTGGACCGGGTCGACATTGCGCGCGATGCTTACCGCGCCCATCACTGGTACGCCCGGCCATTGCTTTCGGACGATGCTCAGCCCGAGTCAGATTTGCCTGTTATCAACCCGGCCCGGCCGCAGGACCGCCCGGGCTCAGTTGCTGTTGCCAGTCCGACCGATGTCGAGCTGGCGCTTGCCAGTGCCTGCCCATGGCAGGCCACGGCAGCCACCCGCGCTGAAGTCCTGAACAAAGCCGCCGACCTCTACGAGGCGCACTACGGCGAGCTATTCGCCCTGCTCGCTCGCGAAGCCGGGAAATCTGTACCCGATGCGGTTGCCGAGCTACGCGAGGCTGTCGACTTCCTACGTTATTACGCCGCCAATATTCCGGCGGCCAAGCCTGCCGGGATTTTCACCTGTATCAGCCCTTGGAATTTCCCTCTGGCGATCTTCACGGGGCAAATTTCGGCCGCGCTGGCCACTGGCAACGCCGTGCTCGCCGCCCCTGCCCCGCAAACGCCCCTCATAGCACATCGCGCTGTTCAGTTGATGCACGAAGCAGGCGTCCCGCGCGATGTTCTGCAATTGTTGCCCGGAGGACCAAAAGTGGGCGCAGCGCTGACCTCAGATGAACGTGTCTCGGGTGTGGCCTTTACCGGTTCGACCGCAACCGCATTGAAAATCCGGTCTGCCATGGCCCAGCATATGCGTCCCGGCACACCTCTGATCGCTGAGACCGGCGGCCTGAACGCCATGATCGTGGACAGCACCGCCTTGCCGGAGCAAGCCGTGCAATCGATCATCGAAAGCGCTTTCCAGTCTGCGGGACAACGGTGTTCCGCCCTACGCTGTCTCTATCTGCAGGAGGATATCGCCGAGGATGTTCTGACAATGCTGCAAGGGGCAATGGACGCTCTGCAAGTTGGCGACCCTTGGCTGATCTCAACCGATTGTGGCCCAGTCATTGACGAGCAGGCTCGTCAGGGTACCGCAGACCACGTCGCCAAAGCGCGCGCAGAGGGGCGGGTTCTGAAAGAACTCTCTACCCCACCCGAAGGTACGTTCATCGCACCAACTCTGATCGAAATCCCCGGCATCTCAGTCTTGGAACGTGAAATATTCGGGCCGGTGCTGCATGTCGCCCGTTTCAAGGCGCAAGAGATCGACAAGGTTATCGCAGAAATCAACGCCACAGGATATGGCCTGACTTTCGGCTTACACACACGGATCGACGATCGCGTGCAGCATGTGACCGAAGCGATCCACGCCGGCAATATCTATGTCAACCGCAACCAGATCGGCGCAATCGTTGGCTCACAACCGTTCGGTGGTGAGGGTCTTTCGGGCACTGGGCCCAAAGCGGGCGGACCGAATTATGTGGCGCGGTTCTGCGCCACGGATCGGCAGAATTCTTCGGGACACTGGGACAGTGCGGCAGAGATGAACGCACCCGAAGGACAACCTGCCCCACCTCGCACGCAATCGCTGCCCGGCCCAACTGGCGAATCAAACCGATTGACCGAATATGCGCGTGATCCACTCTTGTGTATGGGCCCTGGACCCGATGCAGCCGAAGCACAGGCGCAGGCTGTTATAGGCTTGGGCGGAACGGCAGTCCGGATGACCGGAGCGCTGGATCTACACCGGCTTGAAAACCTGACCGGTTTCTCGGGCGTTCTGTGGTGGGGCGACGACGATACCGCCCGCCAGATCGAGCAGCATCTGGCCCGGCGCAATGGTCCGATTATCCCAATGATACCGGGTCATCCTGACCGTGCGCGTGTTCTTGGCGAACGCCATGTCTGCGTCGACACGACCGCTGCCGGAGGTAATGCCGCCCTGCTCGGAGGTGCGGCATAACCGGGCCTTGACGCTGGGCGGTGAAAAGCCCAGCGTCGCGCCATGTTTCCAATCCGCGATCATAACCCTTCGGGGCGTACTCCGTATGTCGTCTATGCCCTTCTGGCGGCAAATATCCTGATCTTCCTCGGCTATGTAGGGATCATGGACGATGCGCGGGCCATGAATCGGCTCTACTTCGACTACGCCGTCATTCCTGCACGGATCACCGACGGCTATGGGCTCGAGACGCTTGTGACCTCAATGTTCCTGCACGGGGGCTGGATGCATTTGGCCGGGAACATGCTGTTTCTATGGATCTTCGGCGATAATCTCGAAGATGAAATGGGGCACGTTCTGTTTCTTGTATTCTATCTGCTGGCGGGGATCGGCGCGGGGCTTATCCACGTTGTCTCGGCACCTGGCTCTTTGGTGCCGACAATCGGCGCTTCCGGCGCAATTGCAGGGGTCATGGGCGGTTATCTTCTGCTTTTCCCAAAGGCGCGCGTCGATATCCTTTTGATCCTGATTGTCTATATTCGGATATTCACCATCCCGGCATTTGTCATGCTTGGGGTCTGGCTGGGCCTTCAGTTCATTGGAAGCCTGTCCAGCAATCCTGATGAGGGTGGCGTTGCCTATTGGGCCCATACCGGAGGGTTCTTTGTTGGCGTGATCCTGTGTGTCCCTCTTTGGCTCAAGCGCGGAGGCCCTGGATTCTGGGGCCGCACCCATGGCCATCCTCCACACCCGGGACACAAGTATAAGCTGTCGCAATCACGTATTCCCAAAGTGCCGCGCAAGTAATCGCGGATCACTGGCTGGGCGATCTACCTCCACTCAGATGGGTAATCTCCTGTGCCGCGTTACGTACCAGCATACCCAGCTCAGGCGCGCGATCGAGGCTGAACCGCACAGTTGGGCCGGACACTGAGATGCCTGCGCAGGGTTCGGCGCGATCATTGAAGATCGCCGCGCCAATGCAGGACATGCCCTCGTAGCGCTCTTCATGATCGTAAGACCAGCCGCGCCTACGGGTCTCCGCCAGATCGTCGTGCAGACCCGCTTGGGGGAGATTGGTGTTCTCAGTAAAGGCAATCAAGTCAGTCCGAGCCAACACCTTGTTTAAACTTTCCTCGCTCAGAGCAGCCAGAATCGCCTTTCCCGTACCCGAAGCATACATTGGAGTTCGCGCACCTGGCGGAAAGAAGGCCCGGATCGGATTTTGGGTTTCAACCTGCCCGACAAAGACAACTTCTGGCCCATCAGGCACCGCCAGATTAGCGGTCTCACCACTGTCCAGCATCAGACGACGAAGGATCGGCCTACCAATCTCGAGAACGTTATTGCGTCGAAGGAAAGATGCACCAGTCCGGTAGGCTTCGATACCGACCATCCACTCTTGCCGCTCTTCGTCGAAACTGACGAACCCGTGCTTCTGCAATGTCACCAGAATACGGTGCGTGGTGGCAGTTGGTACATCGACCTCGCGCGCCAGGTCACTTAGCGCGACACGTTCCAGCCCGGCGACGGTTGTAAGTACGCCCAGCGCTCGGTCCAGCGACTGCATGGTTCCGGCTGAGCTTTCCTTGAACATCGATTTCGGCCGACCACGAGGCCTTTTCTGAGACTCCATTTTCTAGCTCACCTTCCGATATTAGTGTCCGTACTGATTCAAGTTTTTCAGATCGCAATTCCATGGGAATAAAATTGAGAAACTAAATTCCCATCTATTTCAGCGCCTTATCTATTTAATGAATAAAATGAAAATGTTTTTCAAGAAAATTGCAACCTAAGCCCGTTCCAGCGACACTTATTTCCAAAGCAGAGGATTGAGTCATGTCGAACCAAAACCCGGTCTTTATCCCAGGCCCAACCAACATACCTGATCGCTTGCGCCTTGCCATGCAGGTGCAGACACAAGATCACCGCGCCCCGGATTTCGTTGAGACTTTCGCCCCGGTGCTGGAGGATACAAAGAAAGTCTTCGGCACGACCGAGGGTCAGATCATCACCTTCCCCGCCAGCGGCACCGGGGGTTGGGAGGCAGCGATCACTAATACGCTCAGCCCAGGAGACAAGGTTTTGGTCGCGCGTTACGGCGTTTTCAGTCACCGCTGGATTGACCTGTGCGAACGGCATGGGCTGGACGTTCAGATCGTCGAATGCACGTGGGGCACTGGTGCACCTGCAGACCGCTTTGAAGCGATCCTGTCAGCTGACAAAGCGCACGACATCAAGGCCGTTTTGGTAACCCACAATGAAACCGCAACCGGAGTGCGTTCTGACATCAGGGCCGTACGGCACGCTATGAACGCGGCAAATCATCCAGCGATGATGTTTGTGGATTGCGTCAGCTCGCTGGCCTCGATGCCATTTGAATTCGATCAGTGGGGCGTCGATATCGCTGTCTCGGGATCGCAAAAAGGGTTCATGCTGGCGACCGGCATGGCAATCCTGTGTGTTAGCCCCAAGGCGCTGGCAGCAATGGAAACTGCGAAGCTGCCCCGGACATTCTTTGATTTTCGTGACATGATGGCGGCCAATGCCTCGGGTGGATTTCCTTACACGCCTCCGTTGCAACTGATCTACGGTATGCGCGAAAGCCTGAAGATGTTGTTCGAGGAAGGACTGGACAATGTCTATGCCCGCCACACGCGTCTGGCCGAAGGGGTTCGACGCGCGGCCAACGCATGGGGGCTGAAACTCGTCGCGCAGACTCCGGACCTATATTCTGATACTGTCAGCGCAATCTATGTGCCCGAAGGGTTCGACAGTAACGAACTGACCGACCATGCCTTTAACTCCTACGGCGTTTCGTTCGGCATCGGGTTGGGAGAGTTGAATGGCAAAGCCTTCCGCATCGGCCATCTGGGCAGTCTGACGGATGTGATGGTTCTGTCAGGTTTGGCCACGATAGAAATGGCGATGGCCGATCTGAACTATCCAATTGAGCTGGGCAGCGGCGTCGCGGCGGCACAAGAATTTTATCGCGCTGGAACATCCGGCCACGCCAAAGCTGCAGCCTGAGGAGGACCATAATGTTGGATCAAATCCCAGTTGCTGACCTGACTATTGAAGATATGCGGGCAGCGCATGAAAGGATCAGGCCACATATTCGGCGCACACCGGTTATGACTTCTGATTACCTAAATGACCTGACTGGCGCACAGCTGTTCTTCAAGTGTGAGAACTTTCAAGAGGCCGGCGCTTTCAAAGTGCGCGGAGCCAGCAACGCTGTCTTTGGTTTAAGCGATGAGATGGCAACCAAGGGCGTTTGCACCCATTCCAGCGGAAACCACGCACTGTCTCTTTCATATGCTGCGGGTCGCCGAGGTATTCCTTGTAATGTGGTCATGCCGCGAACAGCCCCGCAAGCCAAGAAAGACGCAGTACGTCGCTATGGTGGTACGATCACCGAATGCGAGCCTTCAACCTCTTCCCGCGAAGCAACGTTCGCCGAGATTCAGGCCAGAACCGGGGGCGAATTCGTACACCCTTATAATGACCCGCGCGTCATCACTGGTCAGGCGACCTGTTCGGCCGAGTTGCTGGAGCAAACGGATGGTGTGGATGCGGTAATCGCACCGATCGGGGGCGGAGGCATGGTCTCGGGCACTTGCCTGACTGTGTCAAACCTGGCGCCGGAAACCGCAATCTACGCGGCTGAACCCGAGCAGGCGGACGATGCGTACCGTTCATTCAAAGCAGGTCACATTATCGCGGATGATGCCCCAAAAACGGTGGCCGATGGTCTGTTGGTGCCGCTCAAGGAAAACACCTGGCACTTCGTTTCAAACTACGTGACCGACATCTTCACCGCCTCCGAACAAGAAATCATCGACGCGATGAAGCTCACCTGGAAATACCTGCGGGTAGTGATGGAGCCATCTTCAGCTGTCCCGCTTGCGACCATTATCAAGAACCCCGACACATTCCGAGGCAAGCGGGTCGGAGTGATCATCACAGGTGGCAACGTGGATTTGGACAAATTGCCCTGGCTCAACGGGTAAGGAGAAACAGGATGAATAAACCGATGAACATTGATCAGCTTGAAGTTGGCTACGACATCCCTGCCGCAATCGGTATGGATGAAAGTGAAATTCAGACGCCCTGCCTGATCCTCGATCTGGACGCGCTTGAGCGGAACATCAAAAAGATGGGCGATTACGCCAAGGCCCATGGGATGCGCCATCGGGTGCATGGCAAAATGCACAAATCGGTAGATGTGGCGAAGCTGCAGGAAAAGCTGGGCGGTGCCGTTGGCGTTTGCTGCCAGAAAGTGTCCGAAGCCGAAGTGTTCGCACGTGGTGGTATCAAAGACATTTTGGTGTCCAACCAAGTGCGCGATCCGGCCAAGATCGATCGTTTGGCACGCTTGCCTCAGTTGGGTGCGCGTACGATTGTGTGCGTCGATGACATCGAGAATATCTCCGACCTGTCCGAAGCGGCGCAACGCCACGGGACCGATCTGGAAGTATTCGTTGAAATCGACTGCGGTGCCGGTCGTTGTGGGGTAACAACGACCGAGGATGTCGTTACCATCGCCAAGGCTGCCGAAGCTGCGCCAAACCTGAAATTCACTGGCATTCAGGCCTATCAGGGCGCGATGCAGCACCTTGATACCTATGAGGCCAGAAAAGAGAAATTGGATGCCGCCATCGCTATGGTCGAAGACGCATATGACGGCCTAAAGAGCGCTGGTATCGACTGCGAGCTGGTCTCGGGCGGTGGGACAGGATCGTATTACTTTGAGGCCAACTCAGGCGTGTATAATGAACTGCAATGTGGGTCCTACGCCTTCATGGATGCCGATTATGGCCGAATTCTCGATAAGGATGGCAACCGGATTGACCAAGGCGAATGGGAAAACGCGCTGTTCATTCTGACCAGCGTGATGAGCCATGCCAAAGCGGACAAGGCAATCTGTGATGCAGGTCTTAAGGCGCAATCAGTCGATAGCGGCCTGCCCTTCATATTTGGACGAGACGATGTGGAATACCTCAAATGTTCTGACGAGCACGGGGTCATCGGTGATCCAAACGGCGCGTTGAAGGTAAACGACAGATTACGGCTTGTACCGGGGCATTGCGACCCGACCTGCAATGTTCATGACTGGTACGTTGGTGTGCGGAACGGAAAAGTCGAAGCGCTTTGGCCAGTCTCGGCACGCGGCAAGGCCTATTGATCATAACAGGAAAGGCAGGCGGCTCAGGTCGCCTGTCTAACCGTAGATCATCAGTACTCACGAAAGGCAAAATAGATGATCATCGTTCCTGAAAAGGAAATCGGCGCTCTGCTGGGCCGCAACGAAAGCTACGAGGCGATCGAACAGGTATTTGCCGCAATGGCGGCAGGAGACGCCTATAATTTTCCAGTCGTGCGCGAAGCCATTGGCCATGCAGATGCGCTTTATGGCTTCAAAGGCGGATTTGATCGGGCGGGCATGACGCTTGGCCTCAAGGCCGGTGGATATTGGCCCAACAATCTGGAAACGCACGGGCTGATCAATCATCAATCCACCGTATTCCTGTTTGACCCTGATACGGGCCGGGTGAAGGCGATTGTCGGAGGCAATTTGCTGACAGCCCTGCGCACGGCGGCTGCCTCTTCCGTATCCATCAACCATCTGGCACGTAAAGACGCCAAGGTGATCGGCATGGTCGGTGCGGGTCATCAGGCCAAGTTCCAATTGCGTGCCGCGTTGGAGCAAAGAGAGTTTGAGAAGGTCATCGGCTGGAATCTGCACCCCGATATGCTGCCCAACATCGAAGAAGTCGCGTCTGAGGCTGGCCTGCCCTTTGAAGCTGTGGAATTGCCCGGCATGGTCGAGGCGGATGTGATCATCACGATTACATCGTCATTTGCGCCTACTCTGATGTCGGATCATGTATCAGACGGCACACATGTCGCCTGCATGGGCACCGATACGGTCGGCAAACAAGAAGTCGGGGTCGACCTGATCAACCGCGCCACTGTCTTTACGGATGAGGTCGCTCAGTCCATCACACTGGGCGAATGTCAGCACGCAGTCGCCAGTGGATCGAAAACCGAAACCGATATCCGGCAGATAGGTGAAGTCATCAATGGCACACATCCCGGACGGCAATCCGATCAAGAGGTCACGCTATTCGATGGAACGGGCGTCGGGTTGCAGGACTTGGCCGTCGCAAGCGCCGTGGTCGAGCTTGCTGTTGAGCAAGGGATCGCGATCGAAGTGGATTTCTAGACAAAAACGCGCGCTCCAATCGGGCGCGCGTTCATCTATGAAGCTGGAAGAAGCCGTTCAGCCCCGGATCACTTTGGCAAAGTTGTCAAAGATCGGCTCATTCGCACAAATTACTTCGCCATCTTCAAGCACGCTGCCTTCGGGGTTCAGCGCCTGAACGAACCCGCCTGCTTCTTTCACGATGATGATGCCCGCTGCAACGTCCCAAGCGTTGAGCCGGCGTTCCCAGAAGCCCTCATAACGACCTGCGGCGACATAAGCCATGTCCAGAGCAGCAGCACCCCAGCGGCGCACACCAGCACAGGCTGGCATCAAACGGGCGAGATCCTGAAGGGTCGCGGGGAGGTCCGAACGGCCACCGAACGGCAAACCGGTTGAGAAGATAGACTCGATCATACGGTGCCGTCCCGAGACACGAATGCGCATGTCGTTCATCCACGCACCCTCGCCTTTTTCAGCAAAGAACATCTCGTCCTTGGCTGGGTCATAGATCACACCGGAGACGATCTTGCCCTTGTGTTCGAGAGCGATCGAGACTGCCCAATGCGGCAGGCCGTGCAGGAAGTTGGTGGTCCCGTCCAGCGGGTCAACAATCCAGCGGCGGGTCGGGTCTTCGCCATCAATCGAACCGCCCTCTTCGGCCAGCCAGCCATAGGTCGGGCGGGCACCCAGCAGTTCCTCTTTCAAAATTGCTTCGGCCGCAATGTCGGCTTTGGACACAAAGTCGCCCGCGCCCTTCATCGACACCTGCAGGTTCTCGACTTCACGAAAATCCTTGACCAGAGAACGCCCTGCTTTCCGCGCGGCTTTGATCATGATGTTGAGATTTGCACTGCCAACCATTTTAAATAGGCTCCTGTCCGGTCAAGCCGCGCGTATACTGGGGCAACGCGCCCTTGCCAAGAGGAATGATGCGCATGGCTGATCTGCGTCTGGCGCTATTGCGTCTGCAGCTTTCGCGCCTCAGTCCGGGCCAGCTTTACCAGCTCTTGCACAAAGGGTTTTTCAAGGTCCTCACTGCGAACTGCAGCATAGAGCCTGCGGGTGATCCCGTCTTTGGTCAGTGGGCGGGTTACATAGTCCGAATTGTACTTTACCTCACGCACGACCCAATCAGGCAGAACAGAAATACCTCGGTTCGACGCAACCAACAAAAGGATCACAGCTGTCAGTTCAACCTGACGGATTGTGGCTGGTTCAACACGAGCCGGGATTAGTAACTGGCTGAATACGTCCAGACGTGTCCGTTCGACCGGATAGGTGATCAGTGTCTGGCCGCGAAAGTCCTCGGCATCTATGAATGGTTTATCAGCCAGCGGGTGCGAGGACGCCGCGACAAACACGGCTTGATAGTCAAAGAGTTCAATAAACTCGACACCCGGCAAATCTTCAGGGTCGGAGGAGACCACAAGATCTACCTCTTCCTTCTGCAACGCAGGTAGCGCGTCGAATGCGAGACCTGGGCGAATGTCTACATCGACATCAGACCAGGATTTTCGGAAGGCTTCGAGCACAGGGAACAGCCATTCGAAACAAGCGTGACATTCGATCGCAATATGCATACGCCCGGTGCGACCGTCGCGCAGCGATGAAAACTCATCCTGCATTGCCTCGACCTGCGGCAGTATTTGCTCTGCCAGCCGCAACAGTCGCAGACCGGCTGCAGACAGTTTCATTGGCTTAGAACGGCGCAGGAACAATTCAACCCCGGCTTGATCTTCCAAGCCCTTGATCTGATGGCTCAATGCTGACTGGGTAATGTTTAATTGATCAGCAGCACGTGCCAAACCGCCACATTCGTGGATGGCTTTGATCGTCCGCAGATGTCGGAACTCAATATGCATATGCTGCGTGACTCATGTTGTTGTTGAATAATATGAGTTTGTCTCACAACGCCTCAGGTGGCACAAGAGCGTAAATGACAGTTACGAGGCCATTATGACCAAGCCTGAGATCTCATTCGAATTTTTCCCGCCCCAGACGCTGGAGGCCTCGTTTCGCCTGTGGGATACGGTTCAGACGCTGGCTCCGCTGAACCCTCGCTTTGTGTCCGTCACCTATGGCGCTGGGGGCACGACGCGCGAACTGACACGCGATGCGGTTGCAACCCTGCACAAATCTTCAGGCCTGCCCGTTGCCGCGCATCTGACCTGTGTAGATGCCTCGCGTCAAGAAACCCTTGAGATTGCCGATACGTTCGCACGCGCAGGCGTTCAGGATATCGTCGCGCTTCGCGGCGATCCTCCCAAGGGACAGGACCGGTTCCAGCCACATCCGGAAGGATTTGCCAATTCGGTCGAATTGATATCCGCGCTGGCAGAAACAGAAATGTTCAGTATTCGCGTCGGTGCCTATCCTGACATCCACCCTGAGGCACAGAACGCCCGAACCGATGTGGATTGGCTAAAGGCAAAACTGGACGCGGGTGCGGACGAAGCGCTAACCCAGTTCTTTTTCGAAGCCGAGACTTTTTTCCGGTTCCGGGATGCTTGCGAAAAAGCAGGCATTGATAAACCAATCGTGCCCGGAATTCTTCCAATCGAAAACTGGAAAGGGGCACGCAACTTCGCAAAACGCTGTGGAACCCGAGTACCCGAGTGGATCGAAAATGCATTTGAGAAGGCGATCCGCGACGATCGCGAAGACCTTCTTGCCACTGCGCTTTGCACCGAACTCTGCTCGGACCTGATCGAAGGTGGTGTGGACAAGTTGCATTTCTACACGCTCAATCGCCCTGAACTGACCCGCGATGTGTGTTTCGCATTGGGTATTACACCTCAGACCGAATTGCAGAACGTCGCTTGAACTTGTGGCCTATCCGGTGGCAAATCTGTCGCTGGGCACACCCACCACTACCGATGTGCGGCACGCCGATTAAAGCGCGGGCGACAATCCAGAATTGATTCCAGAAACTGTTGCTGGGATTAACGCTAATATCTAAGAAAATTTGACAAAAATGTGATCGATGGCACTCTGAGCGCAGTGTAGTTTTAATGAGTGTTATCAGTATGGAGCCAGTGAGCAAAGTTAAGGCTCGGGCAGAAGCGTTTCAGGTTCTTGGCCTGCCTACCCACGCCAACGCAAACGACATCAGAGACGCCTGGCGCAATATCGCCTTTCATGATCACCCTGATCATACGGATGGTGACCATTCGGTTTTTTCCAAAGCCAAGTCGGCTTACGATTTTCTGCGTAGCGAGGGTCTGACCCGAAAAGGGGTGACGAGTTCGTCGACACCACGTCGTCCACGCCTAAAGAAACGTGTTATCGAACTGGACGCCGATGAGATCAAAGCTTGCCGTGATTTGCTGAATCCCGAATACGTGCTTTCAGATATGTCTGCGATTGACTACGCCGCGACAAGCGACGACCAAGACCAGTCATCTGACCATGTGCCAGATGCAATCGGCTGTTTCGGACGTGACCTGACTTACTTCGTCGCGTCTTCTGTCTGCAAGGGTGAAAACCGAGTCGCCTTGCCAACATCGGTTCTGGCAAGTTGCAGGAAAACTGAAACCGAGATTTTGACATTTAAATCCAAAGGTGCGGGTTCGGGTGAAATTGTCATTCCCGACCCTATACGCGAACGGAAGTTTCCCGGTGCCCGAAGCGTTAGGATTCGGTTTGAAGCAGACCAGCAAATGCGGGATTTGTTTGAGTTGGCAGGGTGAGAGAACCTGCCAGTAAAAAAAGCCCGGCTGTTAAGGCCGGGCTTACTTTTTTCACCAATATCAGTTGGACACTGGACCTTCCGAAGTAAATTTCGGGATCACACTGGTAGACGCCGCGTCGGGTTCGATACCCGGCCAGTTGCCTTCTGCCAAATTGATGTTGCCGGGAACGTCCTCTTCCCAAAAGCCGACAACTACATCGGTGATGTTCAGATACAGTTTGTCATCGACGATCCGCCACAGGTTCGGGTTGGCCGGAACCTTGCCGCCACGCGACACGCCATAGGCGCAGTGTCCATCATATTGCGGTGCATAATAGGCCGGATTTTCGAGGAACTTATCGCGGTTTTCTTCAGTCGAAAATGCCCAGGTCGCACCGTTATAATCGGCAGTGATGTCAGACCGGCCGCGAACTGCCTCGGGCTGCGATTGACCCACGGCAACTTGATCCAAGTCGCGATAGGCAACGACGTCATACCCTGACACCGCAAATCCGGTACCGTCGACATATTGATCTCCTGCGAATGCAGGCATGGCGAAAGCCATCGTCGCTGCAAGGGTCAGTGCAAAGCGTTTCATGTGAATTGTCCTCATGTCCTATTGGTTTCTGGGCACCCACGCTACGGGTCTACTCAGACAATAGGTGTTTTTGGCCTCGCGCGAAGTCCCACTCGCGCCGCTGTGAAAACGAATTGGGAATTGTGAGGTGTATCCGGGGGATTGTTACAAAATACCCGCGATGTTTGGGGTTGGACTCTGAGTTCTGCAATATTAGCTGTTGATTTAGCGGTCCATTGGCCAGCAGCGCAAGAAAGGCATGATATGAGCGAACAATCCACCTATACCCCACCTAAGGTCTGGACGTGGGACAGTGAAAGCGGCGGACAATTTGCCAATATCAACCGGCCAATTGCCGGTGCCACACATGACAAGGACCTTCCGGTCGGAAAGCACCCGCTGCAGCTTTATTCTCTGGCAACACCCAACGGTATTAAAGTCACTGTGATGCTCGAAGAGCTGCTGGCTCTGGGCCACAGTGGGGCAGAGTACAATGCCTGGCTGGTCAATATTGGCGAAGGCGACCAGTTTAGTTCGGGCTTTGTCGGGGCCAACCCCAACTCGAAAATTCCCGCGCTTTGGGATCATTCGGATGAAATACCTGTGCGCGTGTTCGAAAGTGCCTCTATTCTTATGCATCTGGCAGAGAAGTTCGGTGAGTTTCTACCCGCGAGTGGTGCGGAACGAACTGAGGTTATGAACTGGTTATTCTGGCAGATGGGCAGTGCACCGTATCTGGGTGGCGGCTTTGGCCACTTCTACGCCTACGCTCCTGAGAAGTGGCAATACCCGATTGACCGTTTCGCGATGGAAGCCAAACGCCAGTTGGACGTATTGGATCGGGAACTTGCTGAAAAGACCTATATCGCTGGCGAAGAATATACGATCGCCGATATGGCTATCTGGCCTTGGTACGGACAACTGGTTCTGGGCCGTCTATACGATGCGGCGGAATTCCTTGATGTCGAAAGCTACAAAAACGTAATGCGATGGGCCAAAGCAATCGATGCGCGCCCAGCCGTTCAGCGTGGTCGAATGGTCAATCGCCCATTTGGCGAACCTCACACTCAATTGCACGAACGTCACGATGCAAGTGACTTTGAGACGCGTACACAGGACAAGCTGGAAGCGGCAGACTAACGCGCTTTGTTATTTCAGGATCGGGGGCCGCTCGGGGTTACTGCCCGGGGCGGCCCTTTCAACTTTCGGAGCCTGTGGCTGGGGTAAATCGAACCTAAGTCCGACCTTTGCCAGCGCGGCGGCTGCCGGTTCCTCTGCTTCAAAGAACCCGACATCCAATGCACCCGCCTCAATCCCCGAAAATGTCAGCGCCTCAGAAACGGCGCGCGCCAGAGCAGGCTGCGCGTTTTCAACTGCCGAGACAAAACCCAAAAGATGGCCCCGACCGCCATCATCCGTCTTCGTTCCCACTAGAAAAGCCGCAGTGGCGAGGCCTGCTGCAGTCGCCAGCTTAGTATCAAGTGCAGTCAGCAATTTATCTGGCAGACCGGCGGGCGGGTGAAATTCAGTAAGCCTCTGCTGCACTTCTTGCGGGCCGTGCTGCAGCGTGCTTTCCAACCAGCCCAATGCCTCGGTCGGGATCAACATCGATGACGGCGCGGTCTCAAGGTTCAGGCCCAAACCAATTCCTTGCCCTGACAGCATTCCGGATAAGACACGCCCGGACAGAGCAACATAGGGAACCGGATGCCCCGCAAACTCTGCCAAACGTTCCTCAAGATCAAAGGCCAGCACGAAACGGCCATCAGCCACATCGAAGAGCTCAGGCGAAATATTCTCGTCCCTGGCCTCTTCCGACAGCATCAGGAACAGCTCGCTGTCGGCTAACCTTTCAAAGAAACGCAGCCGTGCTGAATCGTCTTCTGGCGCTGCAAGCATAGCGGCATGTGCAGCATCTAAAGCTGTAGTTTCAGTCATTCAGAACCTCTTGCACCCGTTGCCGAAGAACCGGCAAAAGCTCGGCCTCAAACCAGGGGTTTTTATTCAGCCAAGCCGTATTGCGCCAAGACGGGTGTGGCAAGGCAAAGACCCGCGGCGCATGGTCTCTCCAACGGCTGACGGTCTCGGTGACCGGCGTTTTCACACCCAGATGGTATTTGTGCGCGTGACCGCCAACGAGGATTGTCAGCGGCACCTCTCCCAGCGCATTCATCACTTTTTCATGCCATGTGCGCCCACATATCGGCGGTGGTGGTAGGTCGGCCTTACGCGCATTATATCCAGGAAAGCAAAATGCCATCGGCACAATTGATACACGCGAGCGGTCATAAAAGCCTTGTTCGTCCAGCCCCAACCAATCCCTTAGGCGATCACCCGAGGGATCGGTAAAGGGCTTTCCCGACAGGTGCACCCGAGCCCCCGGTGCCTGACCGGCGATCAGAATTCGTGCGCCGGATTGGAACCAGACAACCGGGCGCGGCTTGTGCGCGGTAGCCGTCTGCGCAAACCTGTCCGCGCAAAGTCGGCACTCTCCGATATCCTTAATGAGCGACTTCATCGGATTGAAACGTTCCCGCAATGAACACTCAATTAAGATAGGAATGAATACGGTCGGAGCCAACAGCACCTAACTTGGCAACACTTCAATGTCATATCGCGGGATCCGCATTGATCATTTGTTTCATGTTTCGACATAATGTGGCCAACATGGACCCGTAGCACACACACCTTCGAGCCATAACAAAACAGTACGATGACAGGCCGCAAATGCTGGAATTCGAAAATGTCAGCAAGTCATTCTGGACCGGAACCCGCCGCAAAGTGATTCTGGATCAGGTGTCGTTCCGTGTCGAACTGGGCACCTCACTTGGGGTCCTGGCCCCGAACGGAACAGGCAAAACCACATTGATCAATATGATGGCAGGGTTGGAAAAACCGGACGAAGGTGTAATTCGACGGGATTGCCGTGTGTCTTTCCCCATGGGCTTCACCGGGGGTGTCGCCAAACGCCTGTCAGCGCTCGAAAACGCGCGCTCGATCGCCAAGATCTACGGCATGGACCCTGATTATGTCGAAGCCTATTGTAAATGGCTGTGCAATCTGGGTGAGTATTTTGACCAGCCGCTTGGCACCTACTCGTCCGGTATGCGCGCCAGATTTACCTTTGCGCTGATGTTGGCTCTGGATTTCGACATGTATTTGATTGACGAAGGGATGCCCTCGACCACAGATGTGGAATTCAACAAGAAAGCCGGCGATATCCTGAAAGAGAAGCTTCGGACAACAACCTTGGTAATCGTGTCACACAATCCATCTACCCTCGAGAAATTCGCGCGCCAAGCTGCTGTTTTGGTGGATGGTCAGCTTTATATGTTTGAAACCTTGGAAGAGGCGAAGCAGCTCTATGACTACCAAGCCCAAGGCTAGAAAATACAACCCTGACCGCGCAGCGCGCGGAGCTGGCACTGCTGAGGCACGCTCGGAGGCGATCGATCGTATTCGCAAGGCGACTCAGGCCTCTGGTTCCGGCACAGACGCGCAGCAGCCGGGGACCGAATTGGACGCAATCAAGCGCGAAGGGTTAACCGGGCGGCAATTGAGAGTCGCCAGACGGCTTGCCCACAAGAATGGGTTGGCAGCAACCTCTGATTATGACGCAGTGCGACTGTTGCGTAAGAAAGGGATTGATCCGTTTCAGCGTTCCAATCTGCTAGATCTTGCAGCTTACGATCAACGCAATTCAACCGACGACAAAGCGACGCCAGATAACATCAAAATTCACTTACCTCAGACCGCCAAAGAAACTCAAAAGAACCTGCCAGGTCCAGAGCTCAGCCCGGCCCAACGCCGCGAATATGAGATCGGGCAAATCCAGAAAGACATCGCCCGCAGACGGCGCCGCAAACTCGTTGCATTATTTGCGCGGCTAACGGCCTTTGTGATCCTGCCTACATTCATTGTGGGATACTATTTCTATCGGGTCGCAACGCCGATGTACGCCAGCGATTCCGTGTTTTCGATTTTGCAAGCCGACGGTGGAGGGGCCTCTTTCGGTGGCTTCCTCGCGGGGACACAGTTTGCAACAGCACAGGATTCAGTATCCACTCAGGAGTTTTTGGAATCCAAGGACGCGCTGGAACGCCTTGAACGGGATGTCGGGTTTGCTGAGTTCTTTCAGCAAGACAATATTGATCTGATCCAACGTTTGCCCTCTGATGCGACGCTTGAAGAAACTTACAAGCTTTTTAAGCGAATGATCACGATCGGGTACGACCCTAGTGATGGTGTCATTCGCATGGAGGTCGCCGCGCCCAGCCCTGAAATCTCGGTCGATCTATCCAATCGTCTGATCTCTTACGCTGAGGAGAGGATTAATGGCCTGACCGAGCTGAAACGCGAAGATCAAATGCGTGATGCATTGGCGGGCTTTGAAGCCGCGCAAGAAGCGCGCAGGCAGGCACAGGAAGACCTGATCGAATTGCAGTTGCAGGGTGCCATACTGGATCCGCAAAGCGTGATCGCCAGCTTGCGTGCCAGAATCGATCAGTTTGAAATTGAGCTGCAGGATAAAGAATTGCAGCTGGCCGCCCTTCTTGACAATGCACGGCCCAACAAAGCTAAAGTGGACGGCACGCGTGCAGATATTAAACGGCTGGAGGCCGTGCTGTCAGAATTGAATGCTGAGATGCTGGATGCTTCAGCAGGCGAAAATTCGCTGGCGCGTCTGAGCGTACGTATTCAGATGGCACAGGCCGATCTAGCGGCCCGAGATATGATGCTGCAAACGGCAATGCAGCAAATGGAAGCCACACGGACCGAGGCCAACCGGAAAGTGCGGTATCTGACCGTCTCGGTGAACCCTGTTGCCAGCCAGGAACCCAGCTATCCGCGCAAGTTCGAAAATACGATTTTGGCTTTCCTGTTATTTGCTGGTATCTACCTGATGATCTCGCTTACCGCGTCGGTCCTTCGTGAACAGGTATCCTCGTAAGACTCATGAAACATGTAAAAATCGCCGACCTCATGGTTGGCAACGACCTTCCGCTGACCATCATCGCTGGCCCTTGCCAGCTTGAGTCCGCCGAACACGCCCAGATGATCGCCGGCACCATGAAAGAGGCCTGCGACGCCGCAGGTGCGCAATATGTGTTCAAGGCCTCGTATGACAAAGCAAACCGGACCTCGCTTTCCGGCAAGCGTGGTATGGGCATTGATGCTGGGCTGAAGGTGCTGGACGACATTCGCAAAACCATGGGCATTCCGGTTTTGACCGATGTTCATACCGAAGCCCAATGCGCGATTACAGCCGAGGCTGTCGATATCCTGCAAATCCCTGCGTTTCTGTGTCGTCAGACGGACATGCTGCTGGCGGCAGGCAATACTGGAAAAGCGGTCAACGTAAAGAAGGGACAGTTTCTCGCCCCGTGGGAAATGCCCAATATCGTTACTAAGATCGAAAGCACTGGCAATCAGAACATCCTGCTGACCGAGCGCGGAACTTCGTTTGGCTACAATACGCTGGTCGCGGACATGCGGTCGCTGCCGCAGATGGCGCAAACCGGATATCCGGTCGTCATGGACGCAACCCATTCGGTGCAACAGCCCGGCGGCCAAGGCGGTTCCTCAGGAGGACAGCGTGAGTTTGCGCCAGTGATGGCGCGTGCCGCTGTCTCTCTGGGCGTCGGAGCCGTTTTCGTAGAAACCCATCAGGATCCCGACACCGCACCCTCAGATGGGCCGAACATGATCCATCTGGATCAGATGGGCCATCTGGTTGACACATTGATGCGATTTGATGCGCTGGCCAAAGAAAACCCAATTCAGATTTAACGATTGAGATTTGTAATGACCAAACCCTTCAGTGAGGTGACCCCAAACACCTGGAGTTTTCTGCGCGACCCGATGATCAAGCCCACGGGCTTTCGCGAATATGATGCGCGGTGGAAATACCCTGACGAGATCAACCTGCCGGGTATGACGGCTCTGGGACTGGGTCTGGGTACCCAGATGCAGAAACGCGGAATCGCACCGGTAATTGCGGTGGGCAATGATTATCGCGATTATTCCCTGTCGATCAAAAACGCGCTGATCGTTGGGCTTATGCAGGCAGGCATTCAGGTAAAGGATATTGGCCCGGCGCTCAGCCCGATGGCTTATTTTGCACAGTTTCATCTGGATGTGCCCGCAGTTGCGATGGTCACAGCCAGCCACAACCCCAATGGCTGGACCGGCGTCAAAATGGGTTTCGATCGCCCTTTGACACACGGGCCTGACGAGATGTCCGAACTTCGCGATATCGTTCTGAACGGCAAAGGCGTCGCGCACCCGGGCGGGTCATATGAATTCGTGGACGGTGTGAAAGAGGCCTATATCGACGATCTGGTCGGTGACTTCAAAATGTCCCGCCCGCTGAAGGTGGTCTGCGCCACCGGCAATGGAACTGCCGCTGCCTTTGCGCCCGAAATTTTCGAACGGATCGGTGTTCAGGTTGTGCCAAGCCACAACGATCTGGATTACACATTCCCCAACTACAACCCGAACCCCGAAGCGATGGAAATGCTGCATGACATGTCCGATACAGTCAAAGCCAGCGGCGCCGATCTGGCGCTTGGTTTTGATGGCGATGGGGATCGTTGTGGCGTTGTAGATGACGAAGGCGAAGAGATATTTGCCGACAAGGTCGGCGTCATTATGGCCCGCGATCTGGCCAAGATTTATCCGAATTCGACCTTTGTGGCCGATGTGAAATCTACCGGTCTTTTCGCCAGCGATCCCGAATTGCGGGCTCATGGTGTCAAAGCCGACTATTGGAAAACCGGCCACAGTCATATGAAGCGTCGGGTCAAAGAAATCGGTGCGCTGGCCGGGTTTGAAAAATCGGGCCACTATTTCTTGGCTGAGCCAGTCGGGCGCGGATATGACTGCGGGATGCGCGTGGCGGTGGAAATCTGCAAGCTGATGGACCGCAACCCAGATCAGAGCATGTCTGACCTGCGCAAGGCGCTGCCCAAGACGTGGTCAACACCCACCATGTCACCTTACGCAGCGGATACCGAGAAATATGATATCTTGCAGCGCCTCGTCGATAAGTTGGTCGCAATGGCCGATGCTGGCGAAAGCTTCGCGGGCCGAGCGGTCAAAGAGGTAGTGACCGTCAATGGCGCGCGCGTCATTCTGGACAATGGCAGCTGGGGGCTGGTGCGCGCCTCGTCGAATACTCCGAACCTCGTGGTGGTTTGCGAAAGCAGCGAAAGCGAAGACGAATTGCGGGCGATTTTCGCCGATATTGACGCTGTTATTCGCACCGAACCCAGCGTTGGCGAGTACGATCAGACCATCTAGCCCACATAACAAGGGCGCTGGTTTCAGCGCCCTTGATCGGTGCACTCAATCCCCACCCAGCAGTTTGAGAAGGCTTTTCTTGGCCTCGTCCTCCAGCTTGTCTTTAAGGGCATCCTCGATCTGACCGGTGTCCGTTACTGTGGTATCAAGTTCCTTCCCGACCTTTTCCAATACCTTTTGCTTGGCGTCATCTTCCAACGCTTTGACTTTGCCCTCTGCGGCAGCCTCAATCACTTTGGTGAGGTCCGGCTTGATCGACGGGCCACTCCATGGCCCCACGATTCGAACGGGTACCGATATCCCCTCGCCTGCATTGGCGCGTAAAGCCACCGGCGTAAACAGATAGTCGATATCGCGGGCACCAAGACCAATTCGGCCCGTGCCGTCCGCTCGAAAATTGTCCAGTTTCATCAATAAGTCGTCGTTGTTCAGATCACCATCTTTCATCGTGAAGCTGGCAGTGAGGCTATTGAAAACCGTTGTGCCGCCTGAACCCCCTCCGCGCCCCATAAGGCGGTCCAGATCCACCCCGGAAATGACCCCTTTCCCGACTTCAATATTCCCTTTGCCGCTCAGCGAACGCATGATCTGATCTTCATTCTGCCCCACACCCAGAAACTCTAGATGTCCTGACCCGGTTCCCGACAGGCGCTTGATATCCCCAAGCGTTACAAGGGCTTCATTGATATCGATATTATCGGCCGTCAGATTTCCACCGACCGACAGACCATTGCGATTATTGGCAACCACTTGGCCATTCAGATGCCCTGAAAAAAGCGACGCGGGATGCATTTTCAACACCGCTCTCGAACGATCAAGGTTGAGCGTCAGATCACTTTTGCCAAAGCGCATGCCTGGCAACGAAATCGAGTTCGCTTGCAGTCGGATCGTCCCGTTTGCGAGTGCCAGCGATGACGCATCTATTGTGGCTTTGGACCACCCGTCAGCCTCGGACCCGCTGCTTGATACGTCATCCCCACTTACATTGGACAAATCGAGATCGCCCGCTTTCAGGCGCGCCGTGATTTTTGGCGGATCAGAGATCTGAATATCCGCTTCACCCTCAAGCCGATTATTGTCGAGGACAGCAACCATTTTCCGCAGTGAAATCCGCCCGTCTCGGGTATAGGTCATCTGCCCGGATACATTCGCAACCCGGCCCAAGCCTTCGGGAACGGTGACACCTCCCTGACCAAATGCAGCCAACATCTTGTGTGTATTTTTTGCGGTGACAGTAGTCTTGCCGTCCATTTCTCCGGCCAGATTCACCCGGCCGGAAAACTGAATCCCTCCACCGGGTGCAGTCAGACTTAGTTCCAACGGGGTCACCACCCCGCTCGAGAACGCAGGCAGGTCAGGAATGTTCAGGTTAACCTTAACGTTGCCTCCGGGCACGGGCATGCTGGCCTGCATTTCCATCGGGGCAGTCACGTCGGGCCAACGGGCAGAAAGATCAACATCGGCGAACTCCATGCTGACCGCGCCATTCTCAATGTAGATCAACCGCGCGTTCTGCAGTTCCAACTGTTCCAGAGTCACCGGCCGACTCTCAACCGCTTGCGCCGACGCACCGGTGTCAGATGAATTTCCGGGTTGGTGCAACTCCCAATTCCCGCGATCCTCCGAACGTTCCAAACGCAGTGTTGGATGATCGGCAAGCACCCTCTTGATCCGGATATCACCCGAGAGCAGCGCCGAGGCATCGACCCCTACAGCCAGACTTTGAGCGCTCAGCATCGGCTCCGACCCGGCCCAGGGCGCGTTGCCAAAGGTAACGCGACCGGTTTCCATGCCCAAAACGGGCCAGAAGGATAGTTTGACATCCCCAGACAGTTTTAATTCGCGACCAGTTTGTGCCTTGACCTGCTCAGCCAGGATCGTGGCAAGTTTGTCTCCTGGCATCAGCAGCAAGGCACCAATCACCAGCCCGAAGGCCGCAACCACAAGAAAGAGAATACGAATGAGCCACTTCATGAGTTTGCCTTTCCGGCTTATCTGCTCTGGTACAAGTCAGCCCTGTGTGGGCAGGATTTGCAAGGGGAAGCATTCCCCTCTATATGCCCGGCCATGAGCACGAACCCACCGAACCTCCGCCCCGATCTGGCCCCAGGGGCCCGCATCGCCGAGACACCCCGCCGCGGTCAGCCAACACTTGGAATGGTGTCGCTGGGCTGTCCTAAAGCGCTGGTTGATAGCGAACGTATTCTGACCCGTTTGCGTGCCGAAGGCTACGGTATCTCGCCGGACTATGCCGGAGCCGATGCCGTAATTGTGAACACCTGCGGTTTCTTGGATAGCGCTAAGGCCGAGTCTCTGGATGCCATCGGCGAGGCGCTGGTCGAAAATGGCAAAGTCATCGTAACCGGCTGTCTGGGCGCCGAACCCGATTATATCCGCGAGCATCACCCACGTATTCTGGCGGTGACCGGACCGCATCAATACGAACAGGTACTGGATGCGGTTCATGCCGCGGTTCCCCCGGATCCGAACCCCTATGTCGATCTGCTTCCGGCTTCGGGCGTGAAGCTGACGCCGCGCCACTACAGTTACCTCAAGATTTCCGAGGGTTGTAATCATAAGTGCAAGTTTTGCATCATCCCGGACATGCGCGGAAAGCTGGCCAGCCGCCCAGCGCATGCTGTGCTCCGCGAGGCCGAGAAGCTGGTCGATAATGGCGTGCGCGAATTGCTGGTGATCTCGCAGGATACCTCGGCCTATGGCTTGGACCGCAAATATGATCTGAATCCGTGGAAAGATCGCGAGGTGCGCAGCCATATCACTGATCTGGCGCGTGAGCTGGGCCAATTCGATGCTTGGGTGCGGTTGCACTATGTTTACCCCTACCCCCATGTGCGCGATCTGATTCCGCTTATGGCGGATGCGGGCTGTAGCGTGCTGCCCTATCTAGACATCCCGTTCCAGCACGCGCACCCGGACGTGTTGAAGCGCATGGCCCGGCCGGCCGCAGGGGCAAAAACTCTGGAAGAGATCACGGCATGGCGCGAGACCTGCCCCGATATCACCCTTCGCTCGACATTCATTGTCGGATATCCTGGAGAAACCGAAGACGAATTCCAAACATTGCTCGACTGGATGGACGAAGCGCAATTGGATCGTGTCGGTTGCTTCCAATACGAAAATGTAGATGGCGCACGTTCAAACGACCTGCCAGATCATGTTCCAGCTGACGTGAAACAAGATCGGTGGGAACGCTTTATGGAGAAGGCGCAAGCCATTTCTGAGGCTAAGCTGATGGCTAAAGTCGGGCAAACGATCGAGGTCATTGTAGATGACATCGATGATGAAGCCGCGACCTGCCGCACCAAGTCCGACGCGCCCGAGATCGACGGAAATCTGTTTATCGATGAGGGCTTCGAAAACCTGAATCCGGGCGATATCGTCACTGTCGAGGTTGACGAGGCCGGAGAATACGATCTTTGGGGACGTTTGTGTTCGTCGGTGTGACCGGGACCCGGACTACAACAGCCCAAACAGAATCACGACCCAAGCAACACCAGCGGCAACAGCAGTAAGTGCCACTGCTGCACTTGCCGCGTCCTTGGCCTGCCCCGCCAGCACATGGTGGTCGGTCGAGGTATGATCGACTGCTCGTTCGATGGCTGTATTGAACAGTTCAGCCACCAATACCAGTATCCCGAGCGCAAGGATCAACGCTTTTTCAGCGGAATCGAGCGGAAGTAGGAATGCCAAAGCGCCTGAAACAAGATTTGCCCAGCCCCAAGCCCGAAACGAATATTCTTCGCGCCAAGTAGCTGATAGGCCCTGCCAACTCCAGCGAGTGCGATCTTTCAGGTGATCAAATAATTTTCGCATAGGCCTTTCCGATCAATTCCACCTGAACTGACGTTCGCGACCTGCGGCAGAAAGGCAAGAAAAAACCGCCTTTCGGCGGCGGCAGCGGCTTGAATGTGCAGGCGGTCCGAATATTTGGACCGCCTGCGAAACGCTTATTGCGTGACCGGATTACACACGGTCTGACCCGCCTCGGTCGTGGCCAGTTCGTAGCCTGCCGAACAGCTGGGCGTGCCATACTTGTCATAGTCGGGTTGGATATAGACCGGGGTCGGTTCCTCTTGCTGCGAGCACGCAGTCAGTACAACGGCCGTGGCGCAGATAGCAGCAAATTTCAGTTTCATGTCCATCAATCCTCTATTACTTTTCTGATATTGCCCAGTTTTTCGGGGCCGGTATCAGAATAGGACCAAGAATTTCATATGGCAACCGAATCGATAACGCTTTCGTGAATTAAGGCGAATCCATGCTGGAAGGCGGGTTTTCATTCGCAGACTACCTTTTTTGACAAAGAACCCTAAACTCTGACTTCGACGTTAGCTAAAGACGGAGTAGCCACATGTCAGACGCCCCGATCATCGCCCAGAAATCGCCCTATCCGGTCGAAGTGACCGAAGGAAAAACCTATTTCTGGTGTGCCTGTGGCAAGTCCAAGCGGCAACCATTTTGCGACGGTTCGCACAAAGACACGTCGTTCGAACCAGTAAAATACACGGCTGAGGCCAGCAAGAAGGTGTTCTTTTGTGGCTGTAAGCACTGCGCCAATCCGCCGTTATGCGACGGGACGCACAATAAGCTCTGACGGTCAGGCCAGATCGTTCAGAGCACTGGCATTGGCGCAAAACTGCGGTGCAGCGGATGCTTTTTCCTGCTGATCAGCGAGCCAAAACTGGCATTGCTCGCTACATCCAGCACTACGGCAACGGGTCACCATCAGGGCGTATTCTTGAGGCGTGATCCTTCCCTCGGCCATTCCTTCGGTCAGGGATATCCCCATGCAACGCGCCACCGATCGTGTCAGCCAAAAGTGTTTTTCGATCTCACCCAGTCGGGTTCGAGGATCGTGCTCAACCATTGCTTCCTACCTTAATGGCCGCAAACATTGCCCGATTTGGGCAGGCGACTGGTGCCTTCTCTACATTTTCGTTCTTATGCAACCAGTCAGTACAGGCGTGCGCCCATTCGCAACCACGGCATGCGTGGATCATCTGAGCCCAGTCTTGCTGCTCCAGACGCCCATTCCGATGTGCCGCCACAACATCTGCGCCAATTGCCCGCGCCATTCTCTGAACTAGATGGAAATGCGGCATAATCCGCCCAAGTTGCGGCATGAACATGCTCCTCCTTTATGGCGCTAGCCTGTTCAACAATTCCTGGTTACGGCAGTATTCCGGTGCACTGCCCAAGTCGGTGCCCTGGTCCAAAAGGGCCGCGCAATGCCCCGGATTTGGGCATTGGGCACAGCGCAGTACTGCGTCCGAGATTTCATCAAATCGCAAGGCACCGTCAATCGCGGCCTCCTGCAGATCAACCCCGAGCGTTGTAGCCATCTCATCCATCAGACCTGCGTGATGTCGCAGCGTTGCGCGGTCAGACATGCGTTTCCCTTTCTTTGCTCGCTGAAGAAAAGGTAGCCCATGCATCAAACGATGCCTTTGACTCAGGTCAATTCCCGGCTTCTAACTGGTCCAGATACACTCGGGTGGCATCTTGTACCCGGCGGAACCTGTCTCCACCCAGTTTCTTGCCGCCATACCAACGCGTCACGATTATGACGTGATCCGAAAGATCCGCGCGCTCCATCATCCGCAAAATGACCATCGCGGCACCGGATTCTCCATCGTCGGCCTTAAGCGCTCCGGTTGGCAACATCGCGGCCCAAGTGTTGTGCGTTGCCTTTGCATAAGCCTTGTCTGATTTAAGCTCTGCTAGCGCTGCATCAACGTCGGAACGGCTGGTAACCTTTGCACCGGTAACTGCATATTTCGACCCGCGATCGCTGAGCACCACGCCCAATCGGTCTAAATGAATCATTATCGCAATCCCAACTGGCGGGCCGTTTGCAGAACCGCCTCGACCCGTTCAGCATTTGGCGGGTGTGTCGCCAGGAAACGGTCACTCGGATCTGGAATTCGCTGGAAAAAGACCATTCCAACCATTGGATCATATCCTGCCGCATGGGTGATTTTTGTCCCCAAACGATCCGCCTCAAGCTCGAACACGCGCGTATAGTTCTGCACCCCGACCTCGGCACCCAGAGCCTGTGCACGCTCAATTCCCGCATCATCTGCACCTTGCTTGCGGGCGAGTTCGCCAAAAATGCGCGCGCTCTCCTTGGCATTTTTCGTTTGTCGGGCGATGTGACCCAGAATGTGATGGGCTGCTTCATGCCCCATGACAAAAGCCATCTCTTCGGCATTCTCTGTTGAATCAATCATCGGCCGCGTGAATATGATCAACGGTCGCCCGTCCTCGTCCAGCGTCTGGAATGCATTTGCTGGCGCTCTTGATGACAGATCAACCAGAATGGCAAAATCACAATTGGCAGAACGTGCCTGGCGGCGGCATTCCTTTTCAGCCGACGCTGCAACCGCGCGGCTGACCTGCTCGAATTCCCGTGCCTTCTCGCGAAGAGCCGGTGATGAGGGTTGCCATTCCGCTGCCGGAATCGCGATTACGGACGAAGAGCCGCAAGCCGCCAACAGCAAAACCAGCGACAAGGCAAAACCGCGCATTCCTATTCCTTTCAGTCAACCTGTCGGCAGACAAGCATAACGCGCCCAACTTGCCTGGGCTACTGCCGAATGCCGCTGCAACGGGTTGCATTGCGATCTCTGCCTAGGCACTGTACCGGTATGTTTTCAATTGAACACGAATTCGACTCGACGGTCATTACTCTGGTGGACGAAGGTGCCAAACCTTTGCAAGAGGACGTCGTCATCAACAACTTTGCCGAGTGCGTCACGCTTGAGCAGTTGGACCCCCGAACTGATCAGATCCAAAAAATCACCCTGTCACCTGAGCAGGTACGCGATCTGGCGGCTGCTTTGGATTTGCCCGAAGGCGTCTATCAGATTCGTGAGAGCGACGATTTCATGAAATAGCGGTTCCCTTCCGTCTCTTTATCTGATTTCAGGCCGCTTTTCCGATTGAATTAGTCACCTTTTAGGGGGCAACTTGCCCTTGAAAGAAGATGGCATGCCTCCGACATAAGCACTGCCCATGTGAAGGAAGTTAACATATGTCCCTGAAAAACCAAGCTGCGTTGGATTTTCTGCAGGTGCGCCGATCGCGCCCAGCTAAGACGCTTGTGGCACCAGCCCCGACGCGGGAAGAGTTGATGCCTTTGCTCATCGCTGCCGCGCGCAGTCCCGACCACGGAAAGCTTGAGCCCTGGCGCTTTGTCGTTATCGAACATGGGGCCATGCAACGTCTTGCGGCGCTGACCGAAACCTGCGGTCTGGCCATGGGCAAAAGCGCCGAAGATATCGCCAAGGCACGCAGCCAGTTCGACATGGGCCATCTGGCCGTAGCCGTCATCGAAGTGCAGAAACCTTCCGAAAAGATCCCGGCAATCGAACAGACCTATTCGGCAGGTGCCGTTTGTCTGGCATTGTTAAACGCGGCATTGGCTGCGGGTTGGGGCGCGAACTGGCTTTCAGGCTGGCAGTCCCATAACCGCAGCTTTTGCGAGCAAGGACTGGGGTTGTCCAAAAATGAGAAAATAGCGGGCTTCATCCACATCGCCACCGAAGGGACTGCCCCACCCGAGCGACCACGCCCGGATGTAACTACACTGACGCAATGGGTCTCAGAATGATCATCGTTCAGTCATTTCTGCAGGCTCTGGGCCAGATCGGCGACCCAAGATTCCGCAAGGTTCTTCTGTTGGGTGTTGGCCTGACCTTCGCGCTGTTGGTGGCTGCCTATGCCGGCTTTTTGTGGCTGATAAACGCACTGGTCGGCGATCAGACCACCCTGCCGGTATTGGGTGAGGTGACATGGCTGAACGATCTGCTCAGTGTCTCCTCGTTCTTGTTGATGATGGTGTTATCGGTATTCCTGATGGTCCCCGTCGCCTCGGCCATTACCTCGATGTTTCTGGATGAGGTCGCGCAGGCGGTTGAGGACAAGCACTATCCCACTCTACCTCCTGCCACTCGCATCCCATTCGGCGACGCCCTGCGGGATACGCTCAGCTTTTTGGGGGTTTTGATCGTCGCCAACCTGCTGGCGCTGATACTCTATGCATTCTTCACCCCATTTGCGTTGTTCATTTTCTGGGGCATGAACGGGTTTCTATTGGGGCGAGAGTATTTCACATTGGCCGCCATGCGTCGACTGGGGCGCGAAGGTGCACGGAAACTGCGGGCAAAACATGCAACAACGATTTGGGTCGCAGGCGTCCTTATGGCAGTTCCGCTCTCGGTTCCGCTGGTCAATCTGCTGATCCCGATACTTGGCGCGGCGACCTTCACCCATATCTACCACGGCTTATCGGATGACCGACGCTAATTTAGCCGCGTGGTTCCAGTTGGTTCAGCCAATCAAAATCCCTTACGCTGATCAGTCCTGATATGATGATGCCTGCAATGATCGCCCACAGAACCACTGATATCCCGGTCGTGATCCACAGCTTCTTCTTCATGTGATGAACTTCTGGCGCACCGGCATGGGTTCCCGGAACAATATCGCCCAGATCACCCTGTGTTTTGATGCGAACCGGCAGGACCACAAGCAGGGTCATAAACCAGATGACTGCGAATAGAACAAAAGCTGCGGTGATGGTCATAGGCGTTAAACCTGTTCCAGCTCGACCAGGCAGCCGTTGAAGTCTTTTGGATGCAGGAAAAGAACTGGTTTGCCGTGGGCACCGATTTTGGGCTCACCCGAGCCTAAAACCCGCGCCCCTGTCTCTTTCAGATGATCGCGGGCCGCGATAATGTCTTCGACCTCGTAGCAGACATGATGGATACCACCTGAAGGGTTCTTTTCCAAAAACCCATTGATAGGGCTGTTCTCACCCAATGGATACAAGAGTTCAATCTTGGTGTTGGGCAATTCGATGAACACCACTGTGACCCCATGATCTGGTTCATCTTGAGGTGCGCCGACCTTCGCACCCAGCGCATTGCGATACTGGGCCGAGGCAGCCTCGAGGTCGGGAACAGCGATGGCAACGTGGTTCAGGCGACCGATCATTGGACTCTCCTTCATTCTGCGCTGCGGCGGTTATGGGGGTTGTCCGGCTAAAGGGCAAGTGCGCTAAAACGCGCGTTAACCCTGTATTAGCCAGAAGTTCCTAGCGTGAGATATCTGCTAATCAGGAGTTCTGCCATGGACGATTCGGAACCTTTCGCTTCTCCGGCGTTGCCAACCAAGATTCGGCCACTATTGGGCCAAACCATCCTAGTGGTCGAAGACAGCCGCTATGCTTGCGACGCGATACGCTTGATGTGCTTGCACAGCGGAGCGCGTATTCGGCGGGCGGATTGCCTGCAATCGGCGCGGCGGCATTTGCAGATCTACCGACCTTCGGTCCTGATTGTTGATATGGGTCTTCCCGATGGTTCGGGCGCAGATCTGATTGCCGAGTTGACCCATGCAGTTCCCCGAATCGGCGTCATTCTGGGGTTGTCCGGCGATGACAACGCCCAATCACTTGCCCTGCGTGCAGGAGCGGATGGCTTTCTGGCCAAACCCCTCAAATCGGTTGCTTATTTCCAGAAAACAATTCTTGCGCTCTTGCCGGAAGACCGGCGCCCCAGTGACCTCGGCACGGTCAAAGACGATATCATTCACCCGGACCCGTTGGCGTATCAGGACGACATGGCCCATATCGCCGATGTGCTCACCGGGCCGACGGACCAACGCACGCTAAACTATGCCACGCAGTTTCTGCAAAGCGTTGCGCGAGATGCGAATGACACAACGCTTGCAGAGGCGGTGCATGAGCTTGCCCGGTCGCAATCCAAAGGTGCCCCGACGACAGCAGAGACGGCAAGAGTCGCAGGCCTTGTGCAAGACCGCCTGGAACGCCAGGAGGCAATCTGACGTGCTGACTGCCTACTTCTTAACGGCCTCGATCCTGAGTGTGTGGTTCTATCGCCGGACACGAATCACCGCTAAAACCATCCGCCGCAAGCGACGAAACCATGGAAGCCCGTTTGACTGAACCGTGGCAGGCACTTCTACAATACGCAACCAATCTCGCAATCATCGCTGCGTGTTTCGGTCTTTGCCACCAGCAAGACAAAACCTCCCGCACACGGCGAGCGGTTGGCTTTAGTCCTGTGGAATGATCCTTAGACCCAACTCCATCAGCTGATCCGATGTCGGATCAGAGGGAGCATCCATCATCAGATCTTCGGCGCGCTGGTTCATCGGGAACATCATGACCTCACGAATGTTGGCCTCATCCGCCAACAGCATCACGATCCGGTCGATACCAGCCGCGCAGCCACCGTGCGGCGGCGCGCCGTAGTGGAATGCGTTGAACAAAGCGCCAAAGCGAGATTTGACTTCGTCTTCGCCGTACCCTGCCAGTTCAAAGGCCTTCAACATGATCTCGGGCTTGTGGTTCCGGATCGCACCCGACACCAACTCGTAGCCGTTGCAGGCCAGATCATACTGATACCCACGTACGTCCAGAGGGTTGCCCTGCAAAGCTTCCATTCCGCCCTGCGGCATCGAGAACGGGTTGTGTTCAAAATCAATGGCGCCGGTTTCTTCATCCTGCTCGTAGATCGGGAAGTCCACGATCCAGGCAAAGGCAAAACGGTCTTTTTCAGTCAGACCAAGCTCTTCGCCAATCACATCCCGCGCTTTGCCAGCGACCTTTTCAAAGGCCTTCGGTTTACCGCCCAAGAAGAACGCCGCATCACCGACGCCCAGACCCAATTGCTGACGGATTGCCTCGGTGCGTTCGGGGCCGATGTTCTTGGCCAGCGGACCTGCGGCTTCCATACCTTCGCCCTGATCCCGCCAGAAAATGTAACCCATACCGGGCAGACCTTCTTTCTGGGCAAAGGCATTCATACGGTCACAGAACTTGCGGCTACCACCACTTGGTGCAGGAATGGCGCGGATTTCAGTGCCTTCCTGCTCCAACAGCTTCGCGAATATCGCGAAGCCAGACCCGCGGAAGTGGTCAGAGACCACTTGCATTTTAATAGGATTGCGTAGGTCGGGCTTGTCGGTGCCGTACCACAGGGCCGAGTCCTTGTAGGAGATTTGCGGCCACTCCTGATCGACCTTGCGACCGCCGCCGAACTCTTCGAACACACCGGTCAGAACGGGCTGGATGGTGTCGAACACATCCTGCTGCTCGACAAACGACATCTCGAGGTCAAGCTGGTAAAAATCGGTCGGCGAACGGTCAGCACGCGGGTCTTCGTCGCGGAAGCAGGGTGCGATCTGGAAATATTTGTCGAAACCCGACACCATGATCAGCTGTTTGAACTGCTGCGGTGCCTGTGGCAGAGCGTAGAACTTGCCCGGATGCAAACGCGACGGCACCAAGAAGTCGCGTGCGCCTTCTGGCGACGAGGCTGTAATGATCGGCGTCTGATATTCACGAAAGCCCTGATCCCACATGCGGCGGCGCATGGATGCAACAACGTCCGAGCGCAGGGTCATGTTCTGCTGCATCGCCTCGCGCCGCAAGTCGAGGTAACGATAGCGCAGACGCGTTTCCTCTGGGTATTCCTGATCGCCGAACACCATCAACGGCAGTTCATCGGCAGCGCCCAGAACTTCCAGCTCGCGCACGTAAACCTCGATTTCGCCTGTTGGCAATTTCGGGTTAACGAGATCAGCGTCGCGGGCTTTGACAGTACCGTCGATGCGGATACACCATTCGGACCGCACCTTCTCAAGCTCAGCAAATGCCGCACTGTCGCCATCGCACAGAACCTGAGTCACACCGAAATGGTCGCGCAGGTCGATAAACAGCACGCCGCCGTGATCTCGGACACGATGCACCCAACCGGACAGGCGGACGGTTTCACCGACATTGGCGGCGGTCAGAGCGGCGCAGGTGTGGCTGCGATAGGCGTGCATGGATCATATCCCTTCGGGCGCAGAATTCGTCGCGCCGATACACCCCTTTGGGCTAGGAAAGTCAAGGCGGGTCGCGCCGTCAAAACGGCCTTTGCACGTTGCCCGAGTAGAAATAGACACCAAGCCCAGCCGCAAAGATAATATTGCCGGCAATTGCATGTAGAAGAACAGCGTAGAAGAATGACCCTCGCTTGCGATAGGCCCAGGTGAACAGAAGGCCCCCGGCGAAGGTCATGATCGCGACGACCCAGCTCCAATACATCAGGTGCGCAAGCGAAAACAGCCCGGCGTTCAGCAGATAGGCCGCGCGCTCTTGGGGCAAGATCGAATGATAGCGCCGGAAAAAGAGAGAGCGGAACAGCAGCTCTTGCGGCAGAGCGGACAACAACGGATAGCCGATCCAAATGAATATCAGCATCTCCGGGCGATACAGCAGCAGAGCAAAGGCTGCATCTGGTCGTGCCCACAATACTAGGGCGGAACAGAAGGCAGCCATGAACAGGGCAAATGCAACGACTTCCGTCCACGACCAATTTCGCCAACCATATCGAAGCTCGGCCCAAGAGAATCCGGGCGTATCCTGCAGCAGCAAAATGCCGAGGCCGGTAAACGCAAAGAGAGAAGGAAACATCCAGCTAGGCGGGAACAAAGTCGCGATCAGGACCGGGACGGCGACATAGAATAGTATGAACTCGATCCTGAGGCGTTGGTTGGTTGCTGGGGTTTCCACCCACTCGGTGTTTCTGCTCAAAGTGCTACAAGCTCCGCCCGGATCAGCCCCCGCAGGGAATTTCCAAAGTAGATAGATTGTGCGTTTTGAAGATCGGTCAAGGTCAGAACAGCTTCGCTAACTTGTTTATTATCCAACAATTCCTCTCGCAGAATACCCGGAAGCAAACCGCAATACAGAGAAGGCGTCAGTTGTCTTCCATCGGGCATGGTCAGGAACAGGTTCGTGATTGTACCTTCGCAAAGCTCCTCCCGTTCGTTGAGAAATAGCAGTTCGTCAACACCCTGCAGCAGCTCTGCCCGCGCCTTGTCATATACGGCCCGACGGGTCGTTTTGTGGCGCAACCAGATATCCGACGATGACAACCTCCGATCCGCCAGACCCACACGCCAGACCGATGGGTTGGCTGCAAGTTCCCCGATTGTCAGCTCAAAATTACCACGTGCGTCCAGCGTCAGGCGGCAGCGCATCGAGGTTTCCCGCGATGCATTCTCCAAAGTTTGATGGGCAGAGGCACGGTCAAACGCTATCCCCAACTTCTCAGCTGTGCGGGCCATGCGGGACAGATGGCGGTCGAGACGAACAAACCCTTGCCCCGGCCGGAACGCCAGAGTTTCGATCAGACGGAAATCAGGCTCAGTTGGTGGGCGAAGCGGGCTTTCCATAGCGCCTCCTCATATTCTGAAGGGGCAGTGCTGTCCCAGACCAGCCCACCGCCGACGTTCAGGGTCGCTTTGTCGTCTTCAACCATAAGAGTGCGGATGGCCACGTTGAATTCAGATCGCCCATCCGGTGCTGCCCAGCCAATGGTGCCGCAATAGGCATCGCGGGGCCACGGCTCAAGATCAGACAGGATTTCCATCGCCCTGATCTTAGGTGCCCCGGTGATCGAGCCGCACGGGAAGAGGGCCGTCAGAATATCCGACAACCCGACGCCAACATGCAATTGCGCCTGCACCAGCGAGACCATCTGGTGCACGGTTGCATAGGTCTCGACCTTGAACAGCTCGGGCACTTTTACCGACCCGGCCAAAGCCACCCGGCTGATATCGTTGCGTAACAGATCAACGATCATCAGATTCTCAGCCCGGTTCTTTCCGTCTGACGACAAGAAAACGCGGCGGCGTTCGTCTTCGACCGGGTCTTCGCTGCGCGGTTGGGTGCCCTTCATCGGGCGCGTTTCGATCCGACCTTCGGCATCGGTGCGGAAGAACAGTTCAGGAGATCGGCTCAGCAAGTCGGGCAAGCCATCCTGCTGGACCATTGCGCCATGACCAACAGGCTGGCCCGCCGCCAGCGTAGCGTAAAGCGCGGCGCTGTCTCCGGTCACTTCAAGGTCTATCGGGAAAGTGAGATTAGCTTGATAGATGTCCCCAGCACCGATGGCGTCATGCACCAATCGAAAGGCTTGGGTGTAGCGCGCTTCGTCCCAACGAGGTTCAAACTCGGTGATACCCCCAATATTTTGTAACAGGCCAACGCGATCCGGTTCATCAAACACCCCGAAACACAACAACGGCAGGCGACGACCTGCTGGCAATCGATCCGTGAGCCTTGGCTCCAGGACATAGCCAAGTTCGTAACTTGCGTATCCTGCCAGCCAAGCCCCATCCGCGCGCACCTGATCAAGCGCCGCCAGAGCCTGGGGCACCTCCTCCGCGTTGTCCGCGCGGATGATCCGGATTGGACTGTCGAACCGAGTTCCACGCCCGGCTGGTCCTTGATCGAAACGAATACGCAATTGCATCCTCATTTGCCGTGCTGCGCGGTATAGAGAATAGCGCGCCGAGGGAAAGAGGGGAAAGCGGCAATTTCAAACCCATTTCCGATACCTCTTGCACCTTTTCGCGCGGTCCCTATAACGCAGGACAATTTGGGCGCTGGGGCGGTGCCCTGACTCGCGGACAATCGAAGGAACAAGGCCATGCCGAGAAGAACCGACATCCAGTCGATCATGATCATCGGGGCGGGGCCCATTGTTATCGGTCAGGCGTGCGAGTTTGATTATTCCGGTGCACAGGCTTGCAAGGCTCTGCGCGAAGAAGGCTACCGCGTTATCCTGGTGAACTCGAACCCGGCCACGATCATGACCGACCCCGGTCTGGCCGATGCGACCTATATCGAACCGATCACGCCCGAGGTTGTCGCCAAGATCATCGAAAAAGAACGCCCCGATGCCCTGCTGCCCACAATGGGTGGACAGACCGGCCTGAACACTTCGTTGGCACTGGAAGAGATGGGCGTGCTGGACGAGTTCGGTGTCGAGATGATTGGCGCCAAACGCGACGCCATTGAAATGGCCGAAGACCGTGCTCTGTTCCGCGAAGCAATGGACCGGCTGGGTATCGAAAACCCCAAGGCCGAAATCGTGACCGCGCCCAAGGATGAGGACGGCAAGAAGGACCTCGACGCGGGCGTGGCGCTGGCGCTGGACACGCTTGAAACCGTGGGCCTGCCCGCCATCATTCGCCCCGCTTTCACGTTGGGCGGCACCGGCGGTGGTGTGGCGTATAACCGCGAGGACTACATCCATATTTGCCGCTCGGGCATGGATGCCTCGCCCGTGGGTCAGATCCTGATCGACGAAAGCCTGCTGGGCTGGAAAGAATATGAGATGGAGGTGGTGCGCGACACCGCCGACAACGCCATTATCGTCTGTTCCATCGAAAACGTCGATCCGATGGGCGTGCACACAGGTGACTCGATCACAGTGGCCCCTGCCCTGACGCTTACCGACAAAGAATACCAGATCATGCGCAATCACTCGATTGCCGTGCTGCGTGAAATCGGCGTCGAAACGGGCGGCTCGAACGTGCAATGGGCGATTAACCCGGATGACGGCCGCATGGTCGTGATCGAGATGAACCCCCGCGTTTCCCGGTCGTCCGCGCTGGCATCGAAAGCGACGGGTTTCCCGATTGCAAAGATCGCCGCGAAACTGGCCGTGGGCTATACGCTGGACGAATTGGACAACGACATCACCAAAGTCACACCGGCCTCGTTCGAGCCGACTATCGACTATGTCGTTACCAAAATCCCGAAATTCGCGTTTGAGAAATTCCCGGGATCTGAGCCCTACCTGACCACCGCGATGAAATCGGTGGGTGAGGCCATGTCGATCGGCCGCACGATCCACGAATCAATGCAGAAGGCCCTGGCTTCGATGGAATCCGGTCTGACCGGCTTTGATGAGATTGAAATCCCCGGCCTGAATGTAGGTGTTTGGGAAGAAACCGACGACAAAGCTACCGTAATCAAGGCTATCAGCCAGCAGACCCCAGATCGTCTGCGCACCATTGCCCAAGCCATGCGCCACGGCCTGACTGATGATGAGATTTTCGGCGTCACCAAGTTCGACCCGTGGTTCCTCGCCCGCATCCGTGAGATCATCGAAGCCGAGCGTCAGGTTCGTGAAGACGGCCTGCCGGTGACCGAGGACGGTATCCGCAGGCTGAAAATGCTGGGCTTCACGGATGCGCGCCTCGGCAGTTTGACCGGCCGCGACGAAGACAATGTTCGCCGCGCCCGCCGCAATCTGGGTGTGAATGCAGTCTTCAAACGCATCGACACCTGCGCCGCTGAGTTCGAGGCGCAGACACCCTATATGTACTCGACCTACGAGGCCCCGATGATGGGTGAGGTTGAATGTGAGGCCCGTCCGAGTGACCGCAAGAAGGTCGTTATCCTCGGCGGTGGCCCGAACCGGATCGGCCAGGGGATCGAGTTCGACTATTGCTGCTGCCACGCCTGTTTCGCGCTGACCGAAGCCGGGTACGAGACCATCATGGTCAACTGTAACCCCGAGACAGTCTCGACCGACTACGACACCTCGGACCGGCTGTATTTCGAACCACTGACCTTCGAGCACGTCATGGAAATCCTGACGAAAGAACAGGAAAACGGCACGCTGCACGGTGTGATCGTTCAGTTCGGCGGTCAGACTCCGCTGAAACTGGCGAACGCTTTGGAAGCCGAAGGCATTCCGATCTTGGGCACCACTCCAGACGCCATCGATCTGGCCGAAGACCGCGAGCGTTTCCAGGCGCTGGTCAACGATCTGGGTCTGAAACAGCCCAAGAACGGCATTGCTTCGACTGATGAGCAAGCGCTCGAAATTGCCGAAGAGATCGGCTTCCCTCTGGTTATCCGTCCCTCATATGTCCTTGGTGGTCGCGCGATGGAAATCGTGCGCGATATGGATCAGCTGCGGCGCTATATCAACGAGGCCGTCGTGGTCTCGGGCGACAGCCCGGTTCTGCTGGACAGCTATCTGGCCGGGGCGGTCGAGCTGGACGTGGATGCGCTGTGTGACGGCACCGATGTTCACGTCGCGGGCATTATGCAGCATATCGAAGAGGCAGGCGTCCATTCGGGCGACTCGGCCTGTTCGCTGCCGCCCTATTCGCTTTCAAAAGAGATCATTGAACAGATCAAGGATCAGGCGTTCAAGCTGGCCAAGGCGCTGAACGTTGTGGGCCTGATGAATGTGCAGTTCGCGATCAAGGACGGCGAGATTTATCTGATTGAGGTAAACCCGCGCGCCTCGCGTACGGTTCCGTTTGTCGCCAAGGCAACCGACAGCGCGATTGCGTCCATCGCCGCCCGCGTGATGGCCGGCGAGAAGCTGTCAAGCTTCCCGCAGCGCCCGGCTTACAAGACCGTCGACGACACCAAGATCGCCGATCAGATGACCCTGGCCGACCCGGACATGCCGTGGTTCTCGGTGAAAGAGGCGGTGTTGCCCTTCGCCCGCTTCCCCGGCGTAGATACCATTCTGGGCCCTGAGATGCGTTCGACCGGAGAGGTCATGGGCTGGGACCGCGACTTCCCGCGCGCTTTCCTGAAAGCACAAATGGGGGCCGGAATGGTGCTGCCCAGCACAGGTCGTGCGTTTATCTCGATCAAGGATGCCGATAAAGGTCCGGATATGCTCGAAGCAGCGCGTGTTCTGGTTGAGCAGGGCTTCGAGCTTGTTGCGACCCGCGGCACACAAAGCTGGCTGGACGGCGAAGGCGTACCGTGCGGCGTGGTCAACAAAGTGTACGAAGGCCGCCCGGATGTGACCGACCTGATGAAGGACGGTGGCGTGCAGTTGGTCATGAACTCGACCGAGGGCGCACAGGCGGTAGAAGACAGCCGCTCAATCCGTTCGATCGCGTTGTATGACAAGATCCCATACTACACCACAGCCGCCGCCAGCTACGCCGCTGCGCTGGCGATTAAGGCGCAGGCCGAAGGCGATGTTGAGGTGAAATCGCTGCAGGGATAGACCTTTGCATCCAAATGTATGAATTGACCCCGGCCTTGGCCGGGGTTTTTTTCTTCCCCTCCATGCCCGTCGCCCACATGATGGGTGGGGAAGGAGTGCTCATCGACCTCTACACCACATACGGAAGCAACGACCTGCCGCGGGCCATCCGCTTTTATGATGCGATCTTCGCGGTTCTTGGTCAGCCGCGCCTGCCCGGATGGATCGACGGTTGGGCTGGATGGGGCACCGATCCCGACAGCGGCACTGGCTTTTGGATCTGCAGACCGTTTGATGGAGCCCTCACCGGTACCGGCAATGGCACGATGATCGCCTTTCCCGCCAGAAGTGCTGATCAGGTCCGGCGTTTCCATGCCACCGGTTTGGAAAACGGCGGTACGGATGAAGGCAAACCGGGCGTCCGGCCTCATTACGAGCCCGGATTCTATGTGGCCTATCTGCGCGATCCTGATGGCAACAAGCTATCCTGCTTCTATTACCATTATGATCCCGAAAAGGATGCCGGCAGCTGATCAGCCGGCAGCCAGGCGTCGCCTTTCTTCACGGTTGAAGAACAACATGTAGAAGACCGGCGCAGCAACCATGGTCAGGATGGTGGCAAAGGCCAGACCGCCCATGATCGTGACCGCCATCGACACAAAGAACGCATCCGTCAGCAGTGGAGCCATCCCCAGAATCGTCGTGATCGCCGCCAACATCACCGGGCGCAGACGCGAGACCGAGGCCTCGACAATCGCGGGACGCAGGGCTTTACCGGTGGCGCGGACCAGATCGATTTCTTCGACCAGAACGATGCCGTTCTTGATCAACATTCCTGACAAGCTGAGCAGCCCCAAAAGCGCTGTGAAGGTGAATGGCAGACCCGTTCCAAGCAGACCGATAACTACACCATTGACGGACATCGGGACCAAAAGCCAGATGATTACCGGTTGCCTGATTGCGTTGAACAGCAGCACCGAGATTAGCACCATAATCAGCAAGCTCAGCGGCAATTGCCGCCCAAGGCTGGCCTGCGCATCGCCCGAGTCTTCAAACTCTCCGCCCCATTCCATGCTGTAGCCAATGGGCAGTTCCATCTCTTCAATGGCGCTGCGCACTTCGGAATGGACCTGCGCGGCGGTCATGTCTGCAGGAATATCTGCGCCAACCGTGATGGTCAGCACTCGGTCACGGCGATGAACCAAGGTATTGAGCGCTTTGTAGTCGAACCCGTCCACCATCTGTTCAATCGGCACGAACCGTTCCGATTGATCGGAATAAACCACCTGATCGACAATCGAATAGTCTCCATCTGCCGGGCGACGCAGGATAATCGGGATCTGGCGGTCACGTTCGCGCAGAACACCGCCGGTAATCCCATCGGTCGAAAACTGCAGCGTGGCGGCAATATCTTCTCGCGACACACCTGCCGTTTGCGCCCGTTCTGTCGCATAGATTGGCTGCACAGCCAGTTCCTGCTCGCGCCAATCGTGATGCACATGCAGCGCATTCGGGGAGGCCGCTGACATTTTTTGCACGGCTTCTTCGGCCAATTGGCGCAGAACAACCGGATCACTGCCCGAGAACCGCGCCTGGATCGGATCACCTCCGCCCGGGCCAAAGATCAGACGCTTGGTTCGGAACTCACCCTCAGGAAACTGGGCTGAGCCGAATGCTTCGAGATCAGCCTGCAGGGCCGGAATATCGTCCAGCGTTTCGGTACGGATGATCATGTGGCCATAGCTTGGGTTTGGCTTCTCAGCCGCATAGGTCAACATGAACCGCGTGGCCCCCTGCCCCACGAACGTGGCGACTGAGACGACATCATCACGTTCGGCCAACCAATCTTCAAACACAGCCATGTCTTCCGCCGTACGGGCAATCGGCGTGCCTTGCGGCAGTTTGTAGTGCACGAAGAACAGCGGCGTGTTTGAGTTGGGGAAGAACTGCTGTTTCATTAGGCCGAACCCTGCGAAGCAAGCGACCGTGATCGCTATCAATCCTGCCACTACCAGCCAACGGAACCGCAGCGCCCAGTTCAGGACTGCTCCGTAGACGCGGAACAGAAATCCGCCATAGGCATCAATCTCACCTTCTTTGCCCTGCTTGAAGAAATAGTGGCCGAGCAAAGGTGTCACTGTGATTGCCAGAACCCAGCTAAGCAAAAGTGAGATGCCGATCACGGCGAATAGCGAGAACAGGAACTCCCCGGTCGCATCGGGGCTGAGCCCGATCCCCGCGAAGGCCATAATCCCGATCACCGTCGCGCCCAGCAGCGGGATTTGCGTTTTCGAGGCCACATCTTCTGCCGCATCACGAGAGCTTTTGCCCCGCAACATCGAGATCTGCATCCCTTCGGCCACAACGATGGCATTATCGACCAACATTCCCATCGCGATGATCAAAGCACCCAGCGATATGCGCTCCATCTCGATCGAGAACATCGACATGAACAGTAGCGTTCCGACAACGGTCAGCAGCAGGGTCGAACCCACAACAATGGCGGCGCGCCAGCCCATGAAAATGCCCAGAACCGCAACCACGATGCTGACCGACATGGCGAGGTTCAGCAGGAAGGCGTTCGAGGCCTCATCGACCACAACATGCTGCTGATAGATGGGCAGGATTTTGACACCAAAGGGAATTTCCGAATCCAGTTCCGCCAGTTTGGCATCCGCGCGCTGGCCGACCTCGACGATGTTTTCGGTGGCCAGTCCGGCTATGCCCAGCGTGAACGCCTCGGTCCCGTTGAAGCGGATCATGATGTCGGGATCGTTCTGCCGCCCGCGATAGACATCGGACATGTCAAACAGGTTGATCACTTGCCCCTGCGAACCGACCGACAGCCCGGCGATGGCCGACACGCTGTCCGAGCCTTCGGCAGTCAGGATCGTCGTCCGGTCACCTTCCGACCGCAATGAGCCCGAGGCGTTGACCGAATCCGCGTTTGCAATTGCCTCATTGATCGCCTGTAAGGGCACGTTCTGATTGACCGAGATCGAGAGGTCGGGTTCGATGAAAATCGCTTCGTCCGGCAAGCCCTGCACCTCGACATCAGCGACTCCGCTCACAGTCAGCAATTCGCGGCGTAGAAATGTCGCAAGCTCGTGTTTCTCGGCGTCCGAAAACCCATCCGCTGTGACCGCATAGAACAGTCCAAATACATCCCCGAACCCGTCATTCACGTAGGGCGCACCCACCCCCGAAGGCAGTCCGCGCGCGGCATCACGCACTTTTGCGCGTAGGCGGGTCCAGATGTCCGGCAATTCGCTGCCGTCATAGGTTGACTTTATCTCGACCTCGATCAGCGATTGGCCGGGCCGATTGACCGAAGTGATGACGTCCACCTCGCCCATCTGCTGTATCGCGGATTCCAGCGGTTCCGAGACCTCTAGCGCCACCTGTTCAGCAGTCGCACCGGGATATTGCGTGGCGATCACCGCCTGTTTGATTGTGAAAGCCGGGTCTTCAAGGCGACCCAGCGACGTGAAGCCCCAGATGCCGCCGAACAAGGCAATCAGGATGAACAGCCACGTATAAAGCGGCCGGTCGATCGAAGCGCGTGCGATGCTCATGAAACCGCCCTCAGTTCGAGAAGCCGACAAAGCGGCGGACGGTTTGACCTTCGGTCAATGCACCCCCACCCGCGACGACGATTTCTTCGCCATCGGTCAGGCCGGTGAGCACGCGGACATCGCCGCTCTGCGTTGGTTCGATCGTAACTGGAACCCGGCGGACCGTGCCTTCGTCGGCGCCAACCGGCGAGAAAACCATAACGCCCAGCGCGCCGCTGGCATCAGCTACTATAGCCGTTGGTGGGATGATGATCCCGGTACGCTCATCCTGCACCTGCACCGTAACCGTGACGGAGGAGCCGGGTAGAATTTGCAACCCCTCTGGCGGGGTCAAACCAAACTGGATGCGGAACGTCTGGCCCACGCTTGAGGATTCGGCATCGAATTCTCGTATCTCCAGCGGAAAAATCTCGTCGCTGACCGGGAACTTGGCGGTAATCGTGATATCATCCTGCTGCCCGGAGCGCTGAAACAGGATTTCAGGCACATCAACCTCAATCCGCAGTTCAGACATATCGTGGAGTCGCACGATGGGGGTGCCCGCTGAAACAGTCGTAAACGCTTCAACAGCGCGGCTTGAGACCAGCGCGTCAAAGGGAGCCGTCAGAGTTGCGTGCTCTAACGCGTACTCGGCGTCCCGTACGGCAATCGCAGCCAATTGCGCCGCTGTTTCGGCATCGTCAACAGCCACTTGGCTGGCTGCCGTTCCACGCAGTCGAGACAGACGGGCAAGGGTGCGGTCCGCCTGATCTTTCTGCAGGCGCGTGCGGTCAAACTGCAGCTCAAACGGTTCCTGATCGAGACGGGCAATCAGTTCACCTTTGGGGATAACAAAACCTTCGGTCACAGGCATCTCGACGATCTGCCCCGCGACCTGAAATGCCAGATCAACGGTCTGACGCGCGGCGATCCGACCAAAGAACTGGCGCGAAAAGCCGGGTGAAGTTTCGCTGACCTGCATCAGTTTCACAGGCTTTGCAGGCTCTTGCGCCATAGCTGGGGCAGTCAACAAGGACAGTGCGAGGCAAACAGAGGTCAGGAGTTTCATTTCTTCAATCCCTCGGGAATTCCGGTTTTCAGAATATTATCGCGGATTTTGCGCGCCAGTCGGGCAAATTCAGCGGTTTCTTCGGCGTTCAGGCCAGAGGCGCTGCGAAACAGTTCTCCGGCCACGGCCACCAGCATATTGCGGGCCTCTTCGCCTTGTTCGGTCAGGACCAAAAGCCAGGCGCGGCGATCTTCCGGGTCACGCTGACGGGTCAGATAGCCTGCCTGTTCTAACGCGTCCGCAGTCGCAGTGATCGTAGACGGAACGGTCAGCATATCTGCCGCCAACACCCCCATACGTTTGGGCGCATCCAGCTTGATCAGCATATGACATTCCTGATGGCTCAGGTCCGTTTCGATGCAATCAAAGCTCTCTTCCAGTTTCCAATAAAGCGCATAGACCCCCATCATCGCCTGAATCTCAGGGCTGAGGCGGCCTAGTCGGGTGCTGATTTCGTCAGACATGGGTCTCTTCCATCCGAATCGCGGCGAAATATACTTCGAATAATGAACTATTCAAGTTCTGAAGCGGCCGCGTGTGCATTCCCTTGGGTCAACACATCTTGATCAAAACCAGTGGGGACTGCATTTTGTGCAGATCATGAACTCAGGATCAGCCATGTACACTCCTGCCATCACCGGTACCGGCGTCTATACGCCCGAGAACATCATCACCAACGCCGAACTGGTGAAAGCATTCAATGCCTATGCTGACCGGATGAACGCCGAAAATGCGGATGCGATTGCAGCGGGAGAGATGGAACCGATGCAGCATTCCTCGGAAGAATTCATCGTCAAAGCATCGGGGATTGAAAACCGGTATGTGATGGATAAGACCGGCGTTCTGAACCCCGAGATCATGCATCCCGCGCTGCGCCAGCGCAGCGACGACGAACCTGGGATCATGACCGAGATGGCCGTGGATGCGTGCCGCAAGGCCCTAGCTCAGGCAGGGCGCGATGCCGAGCATGTCGATCTGGTGATCTGCGCCGCCTCGAACCACGAACGCGCCTACCCGGCGATTGCAATCGAGATTCAACAGGCACTTGGGATCGAAGGGTTCGGGTTTGACATGAACGTGGCCTGTTCCTCGGCCACCTTCGGCATACAGGCAGCGGCTGATATGGTGCGTTCGGGATCGGTACGTGCGGCGCTGGTGGTGAACCCCGAGATTTGCTCGGGCCATCTGGAGTGGCGCGACCGGGATTGCCACTTCATCTTTGGTGATGTGGCCACAGCAACATTGGTCGAACGCCGTGACAATGCAAATGGCCCGCATTTCGAGATCATCTCGACCCGCTGCGCTACATCATTTTCCAACAACATCCGGAACAATAACGGCTTCCTTCGCCGCTCTCGTCCAGATGGGGTTCAGGATCGCCGCGACATGCAGTTTATGCAGAACGGGCGTAAAGTGTTCAAGGAAGTGCTGCCTATGGTCAGCAAACATATCAGCGACCATATGGAGGCCGAGGGTATCAGCAGCGATAACCTCAAGCGTCTTTGGCTGCATCAGGCCAACAAGACTATGAATGATTTCATCGGCAAAAAGGTTCTGGGCCGTGAACCTGAGGCGGAAGAGCAACCTAATATTCTGCAAGACTATGCCAACACATCCTCGGCAGGATCGATCATTGCTTTTTCAAAACACTCCGATGATCTGAGTGACGGCGATGTGGGGCTAATCTGCTCATTTGGCGCTGGGTATTCCGTAGGATCGGTGATTGTGAAGCGGCACCAATAAACGGCATATATTCATTTCTTTGCCTACCCGTTCCTTTCGGCCTGCATCGTTTCAGCCCGAAATTGTTGCTTGAAAATTTCTTCAGATAAGCCCCACCGATCCTTCATCTTCGATCAACACTTCATACACGGGTGCCCCGGGCATCCGAGTGGAGTATTGATGGGAGCCCTAAGGTATGGGAAAATCGATGAAAACTGAGATGGTCGCGCTGGTTGCTGCGCCATTCATCGGAGTCATGTCCAGCAGCGCGGCTGTTGCCGAGGCTCAGGTCTGTACAGTCAACACAGCGCGCAGCGCCGCGAATAGCGGTGACTATGGATCGCTTTGCGACTGCTCACATGTCACGCCCGGTTTTATCAAACATCTGCAAAAACGCTCGGACCTGCCGGATATCTTGCAGAACACGTCAGCGCTATGCCCAGGGCTAACCAATTTGCTTGTCGATCTTCCAACGGCGTCTATCACCGGCGCATCGACTGGAGAGGATCGCAGCAGTGATCCGAATTTAAGGTCTGCCGTAGCTGAAAAAGATGAAGACACAGGACCAAATGCAGGCGGAGGCACGGGAGCTGGCGAAGGAGATACGCCTGGAAACGGCGGGGGCGAACCCGGAGATGGAGGAGACAACCCTGGCGATGGAGGCAGCAACCCCGGTGATGGCGGTGACAAGCCCGGCAAGGGTGGCGACAAACCCGGTAAGGGCGGTGGCAAAGGTGGCCATGGCGGTGATAAGCCCGGAAAGGGCGGGGCCAAAGGCAACAACGGTGGTGGGAATGGCTCAGAAGGTGCCAGCCCCGGGCGTGGAAAGAATGCCAACAACGACGAAGGCTGATTGAAGGGGCTGTCCTTCTCCAATACGAAGAAAGGCGGCCTGCGTGCCGCCTTCTTCAACAAGAAATCAGTGCAAATCCATGCAGAGACTTGGCACCAACAAGTGCGGATGTGTCAGCTGACGCTTTCTTCTTCAAGGTGCAGCTTCATCTCGATGAGCACCTGCTGCAGCATGCTGGTCTCTTTCAGCAAGCGCTTTGCCTCGTTGACGGTGATGATGCCATCTTCGATTGCGGTCTGATATTCGGTCATCAGCATCGCAAAGCGTTGGCTTAATGCAATGACGTCAGAATTCACGCCACCGGTACGAGGGCCTTCTGAATTCCGACCGTTATAAGACAGGGTGATACCCTGCAAATCGGCCAGTGCCGAGGTGACATGCGGGTAAGCTGCGGCGTTTTCCAACTGCGCAACAGCATCCACAGGCATGAAGCGGTCAACGTGTTCGGCATTGTCTGAATAATATCTTCCCAGGGTGGCTTTGGATTTACCAGTGATCTCGCACGCGGCTTCGATCCCGACATCCTTTACCAATGCCTCGGTATGCTTTTTCAGATAGGCCCCGATATCTGCCATGTTGCTACCCTTGTTACCTGCGTTCCTGTCCCCCGCCTGTCCGTGCCGGGGGAAAGGGTGGGGAAATTTCCCATATTCGAGTCATAATTGAAATGCCATAAATTGACTATCCCTCAGATATGCAGGGATTTTGTGAGTGAGTGGCGGCCGTTCGTGCCGGTAAAGAGTGATTGCAGGGCAATATTACCGCTTTGCAAAGTAAATAGGCCAACTATAGGCCGAAGACGCCGCTGTTGCGGGCGCGAGGTTATCCATCCCCAAGAGCAACTGCTCGGCCTCTGCTGCTGTAATGGCGGCGTCGCTTTCGCCGTACATGAGACCGCTTGCCCAGACCGATCAGGCGAATTAGACCCACGGCATGGCAAAGCTCTATTTCAACTATTCGACCATGAACGCGGGCAAATCGACCGTGTTACTGCAGGCCTCGCACAACTACCGTGAACGCGGTATGGATACCTATCTTATGACCGCTGCCATCGATGGGCGCGCGGGTGAGGGGCAGATCGCCTCGCGAATCGGAATTTCCGAACAGGCGGATAAATTTCACCCCGCCGACGATGTGTTTGCCATGATCGAAAACCGTCTGAAACAGGGGCAGATTGCCTGCGTGTTCATTGATGAGGCCCAGTTTCTGTCGGAAGAACAGGTCTGGCAGCTTGCGCGTGCTGTAGACGACCTGAAGGTTCCGGTGCTGACATACGGATTGCGGGTGGATTTTCAGGGCAAGCTCTTTCCGGGATCTGCCACACTTCTGGCATTAGCTGACGAGATGCGCGAAGTGCGAACCATCTGCGAATGCGGCCGCAAGGCGACCATGGTGATTCGTCAGGATGAGAACGGGAACGCCATCACCGAAGGGGCCCAAGTCCAGATCGGCGGGAACGAGACCTATGTTTCGCTCTGCCGCAAACACTGGCGCGAGGTTGTCGGCGACTAGACCGGGTTGGGCAAGGCTCGCCCGGCAACAAATGCCGCCACATTGTCCAGCGCCATATGGCCCATATCGGTGCGCACCTCTTCCGTTGCCGTACCCAGATGCGGCAACAGCGTCACATTCTGCATCTCACGCAAAGTAAGTGGAACTTCGGGTTCGAATTCGTAAACGTCCAATCCGGCACCAGCGATCTGCCCTTCTCGCAAAGCAGCAATTAACGCTGTCTCATCTATGACTTCACCGCGTGCGATGTTGACCAGAAATCCATCGGGTTTCATCGCCTCCAGCACTTCGGCGTTAACCAGATGGCGCGTTTCAGTCCCGCCGGGAACGGCTAATACAAGAAAATCTACAGACGCCGCCAATGCGTCGAGATTGGGAAAGTACTCAGTTGGGAAATCCACCTGCTTTGGGCTACGCGATTGATACGCGACGCTCATGCCAAATCCAAAATGACAGCGTTGAGCAATCGCCTGCCCAATCCGCCCCATACCCACGATACCCACCTTCTTACCGCTTACATGATGGCCCAGCATTTGCGTCGGGTGCCATCCTTCCCAGCCGCCTGATCTAACCAGACGCTCCCCCTCACCCGCACGGCGCGCGGTAGCCAACAGCAGAGTCATGGCAATGTCTGCCGTGGCATCTGTAACAGCGCCGGGCGTGTTGGTTACCGAAAGGCCTGCTGTCCGCGCAGCGTCCACATCAATATGATTGTAGCCAACGCCGAAATTTGCCAGCAGTTTACAGCGTGGCTCAGACGTTTGGGCAAACACCTGTGCCGAAAACTGATCTCCGAGCGTGGGGATAACGACATCAAATTCGGTCAGCGCGCGCACCATCTCGTCTTGTGTTAGAGGCGAGGTCGCCTCACGAATTTCGACGTCGAACTCTGCTCGGGCGCGGGCTTCGACAGCCTCAGTCATTGGGCGGGCAATCAGCAATTTCATTAGTGCATCCGCCCCCCGGTAGGAACCTCTCCGTCCGGCCCGATCAGGACGATCTCTCCGTTTTCGTCCGGAAGACCCAGCACCAGAACCTCGGACATGAACTTGCCGATCTGACGCGGCGGGAAGTTCACAACAGCCATCACTTGCTTGCCCACCAGAGTCAACGGGTCGTAATGGGCGGTGATCTGGGCAGACGTCTTGCGCTCACCTATCTCATCACCAAAGTCGATCCACATCTTGATCGCGGGCTTGCGAGCCTCTGGATATGGTTCAGCACGGACGACCTCGCCAACACGAATGTCGACTTTGAGAAATTCGTCAAATGTGATCTCACTCACGAGACAGCTCCTTGGATCGGTTGGTTGCGGCTTTGACGGCACGATGCAGCAGGTCTGGGAACCCTTCCTCTTCGTGCATAAGCACCTCAAGCGCTGCCTGCGTGGTGCCATTGGGCGAGGTTACATTGACCCGCAATTGCGAGGGATGCTCATCTGCGGCCATCGCCAACGCCCCTGCCCCGGCTACGGTTGATTTGGCCAACTTCATCGCCAGCTCAGGCGGCAAGCCATGTGCTTCACCTGCTTGTGCCAGCGTTTCAATTAAGTGGAAAACATAGGCCGGACCTGAGCCACTAACGCCAGTGACGGCATCCATCTGCGTCTCATCATCAAGGCGCACCGTTTCGCCAATCGCCGAAAGCAATCCCTCGGCCAATACAATATCGGCATCCGAGGCTTCCGAATTACCAATCAGCGCCGTAATCCCCTGCCGAACCGCTGCAGGTGTGTTTGGCATTGCTCGGATGATGGGTGTGTCCGCACCCAGAACGTTTTCGAAAGTGGCCAAAGATGTGCCGGCAGCGACCGAAATGAACAGACTATCGCCACCGCCCAGCGCCTGAATGGCAGGCAAAGCCTCACCCATCATTTGCGGCTTAACGGCCACCAAAACTACCGCGGGGGATTCGGGAAGGGGCGTGTTTATGTTGACGCCCTGCGCCTTCAGCCAGTCAGAGGGATAAGGATCGATCACCCAAACCGATGCTGCGGGCAGGCCATGTTCCAACCAACCCGCAAGCATCGCTGAACCCATCTTGCCGCATCCCAGAAGCACCAACCCCTGTTCGGCAACGCGTGAGATATTCATGATTGCCCCTCCCCTATGGTTTGGGGCAAAGCTTTACGCGCGGCCGTAAGCCTCTGCAATGGCGACTTGCATTGCCTCTTCGGGATCACGGTTGCCCCAGGTCACCAGTTGGATCGCGGGGTAGTAGCGCTCGGCGCTCAGTACCGCTGCGGTGATCATGGTATCGATTTGTTCCGGGCTGGCGGTCTGACCACCGGCCAGTACCAAGCCATAGCGATAGACCATCAATTTTTGATTGGCCCAGTAGGTAAACGCCCCGGCCCAACACTGATCATTCATCTTGTTCAGCAGTTCATAAAGCTCGGTTTCACGCTCGGCTGGAGGCTCCATCTCGAACGAACACACCATGCGCAGCGTTTCGTCGTAATTCGACCAGGCCAGTGTGATCGAGTATGTGCGCCACTGTCCTTCAACAGCCATGGCAATCTGATCATCCCCGATCCGGTCAAAATCCCAGTCGTGATGTTCTGCAAGATGTTCAACAATGTCGATCGGATGAAGGTCTTCTTCGAGATACTGCTCGGAAAGGGCCATAATGCCACCTCACTAATCTCTAGCAATTTGGGGCTGGCAGCGCCCCAGCGCTAGTTGCCTGCTCTACAAGCCGGGCTTCCCCAGTCTGTCTGTACTAAATATGGTGCGACGCACGCCGGGTTCTGGCAACCCTAATTATTGGGGATAACAGCAATAAGTTGTGGACAGTTGGCAACGCCGATCAAAATATTGGCGTCTCACGCAGCTTTGTCTTGATTATTTTCTGCAAGGCGGCATCATACACAACACCGCACAATCCAAGTCTGGATTGCGCGGCTGATCATCTTTGCCTGAAATTTGCGATTCAGTCGGACTTACTTGTCCAGCTTCGCTTCAAGTGCGGCAATACGCTGTTCAAGCGCGGCATTTTCTTCGCGCGCTTTTTGCGCCATGGCCCGCACGGCATCAAACTCTTCCCGGGTGACAAAGTCGCGATCAGCCAGCCAGCGATCCATCATCGACTTCATCGCATTTTCAGCTTCTTCCCGCGCCCCTTGCGCCACGCCCATGGCGTTGGTCATGAGTTGAGACATATCGTCCAGAATCTTGTTACGGGTTTGCATGGGCTTTCTCCGATTTCACGATTGCTCTCTATATGGGTAAAGAATGGCCCGGGCTCAAGGTTGACTTGCCCCGTAAACCCCGGGCAATGAGACGCACATGCAGGCTGTACTGAATTTTCCCGATCTGTCACCCGACGTTTTCTCGATCTCTGTGTTCGGGATGGAGTTTGCGCTGCGCTGGTATGCGCTGGCCTATATCGTTGGCATTCTGATTGCTTGGCGCGTGGCGCTGATGGCGCTGCGGCGACCTGGGCTTTGGACAGACGAGACACCCCCGATGCGTCCCGACCAGCTTGAGGATTTGGTCACCTGGATCATTCTGGGTGTCATCCTCGGGGGCCGTTTGGGTTTCGTCCTTTTCTATCAGCCCGCCTACTACCTATCGCACCCGCTGGAAATCCTGATGGTCTGGCAAGGCGGCATGGCGTTTCATGGCGGCCTGCTGGGCGTGATCATCGCCAGCTATCTGTACGGTAAGCGCAACAAGATTCCGCTTCTCTCGCTAGCCGATCTGGTCGCCCACACGGTGCCACCCGGGTTACTGCTGGGGCGGCTCGCGAATTTCAGCAATGCCGAACTTTGGGGGCGGCCCAGTGAGCTGCCATGGGCGGTGATCTTTCCCGGCAGCGCGGCACAGGATTGTCCCGGCGTTGTGGCCGGAATGTGCGCCCGCCATCCTTCGCAGCTGTATGAAGCAGCACTTGAGGGGCTGCTTCTTGGTGCACTCCTGATCTGGTTGGCCTATCGGCGTGGCGCGTTTCAGAAACCCGGTCTGATTATGGGCGTGTTTCTTGCAGGCTACGGCGCTTCGCGGTTCCTGGTCGAGTTCTTTCGCCAGCCGGACGCCCAATTTATCACACCCGGCAACCCGCTGGGGCTTGCATGGCATGTGGGTGGGTACGGCTTGACCATGGGGCAGCTTTTATCATTGCCGATGATTGCACTTGGCCTTTGGTTTGCGCTGCGGGCGCGGCGTAGATCATGAATCTGAAGGATCTTCTGCTCCTCCGCATTCAAAATGATGGCCCCATGACCGTCGCCGACTACATGACCGAATGCCTGATGCATCCCGAGCATGGCTATTACGCGACCCGCGACCCGCTGGGCGCCCAAGGTGATTTCATCACTGCTCCGGAAATCAGCCAAATGTTCGGCGAGTTGATCGGTTTGTGTCTAGCGCAATGCTGGCTTGATCAGGGCAAACCCGAACGCGTCGCACTGGCAGAGCTTGGCCCCGGTCGTGGCACGCTAATGGCAGACATCTTGCGCGCGACAAAAGGTGTTCCCGGATTTCATAACGCGATCGAGGTTATGCTGTTCGAGGCCTCTCCGGTCTTGCGCAGCATCCAGTCCAAAACCCTGCAGAGCTATAAACCCCAATGGGTCGAGGCCATTTCTGATCTACCTGATCTTCCGCTGTATCTGGTGGCAAACGAATTCTTCGATGCTCTTCCCGTACGTCAGTTCCTGCGTGACGGCGAAGGTTGGCGCGAGCGATTGGTCGGGGGTGACGGCACTTCACTTGCATTCGGACTTGGCGCGCAGACCCCTCAGGCTGCACTGAACGAACGATTACAGGATACACAGGATGGCGATCTGGTCGAGTTATGCGCTGCTGCATCCTCCATTCTGAGCAGCGTCGCGGGGCAGATTTCACGGAATGGCGGGGCTGGGCTCATCATCGATTATGGCGACTGGCGATCTCTTGGAGACACTTTGCAAGCCTTGCAGACACATAAAACAGTCGACCCATTGAACCAACCCGGCCAGGCTGACCTGACAGCGCATGTCGACTTTGAGGCATTGGCGATTGCGGCGCGCGCTGCGGGCTGTGTCCATTCAAGGTTGACACCGCAAGGGGTGTTTCTTGAACGACTAGGGATCACCGCGCGTGCTCAATCTCTTGCTGCCCGGCTCAGCGGGTCACAGCTTGAGGCGCTGATATCCGCACATCGACGGTTGACGCACCCGGATGAAATGGGAAACCTATTCAAAGTACTGGGCCTATATCCGCAACACGCTGCACCGCCACCGGGACTGGAACCATGACATTGGAAATCCTCACATCTGATATTCTGTCCCCTGTACGACACGGGTTCTTCAGTCGTCGTGGCGGCGCCTCGTCCGGTATTTATGCCGGTCTCAATTGCGGAACCGGATCGACTGATCTGGCCGAGGCCGTAGCCTTGAATCGTTGGCGCGTTGCCCAGGCCATGGAAGTCACCCCAGAGGGCTTGATCGGCGTGCATCAGGTGCATTCTCCGACCGTAATCACCGTGGACGGACCAATTAATGGCGAGAAGCCCAAAGCAGACGCAGTTGTTACGGCGACGCCAGGCCTCGCCCTGACGATATTGACGGCGGATTGCCAGCCAGTTCTATTGGCTGATTCTGACGCGAAAGTGATCGGTGCGGCGCACGCGGGTTGGCGCGGAGCGTTAGACGGCGTTCTAGAGGCAACTCTTGATGCGATGGAGGGATTGGGGGCCACACGGGCAAACACTGCAGCGGTTATTGGTCCAACCATTTCACAACGTGCATACGAAGTTGGCCCGGAATTTCTGGACAGCTTTGTCGCTGACTCATCGGAAAACACGCGTTTCTTCGCAAATGGCGAAGGCGACCGCCTGCACTTTGACTTACCCGCGTTTGGCCTGCACCGTTTGCGTCAGGCCGGTGTTGGACAAGCTGAATGGATTAAGCACTGCACGTATTCTGACCCTGATAGATTTTATTCCTATCGGCGTTCAACCCACGCCAATGAGGTCGATTACGGCAGGTTGATTTCAGCGATCAGGCTGTAGATCTAGCCCGAATTAAGGCAACTTCGCCCAGATTCTGCCACATTTATTGTGTTTATCTGTCACAGAATCGTCTCAAATTTTCACCAATGCTCAGACGGTTACCCGAAATTGGGGCAACTGAGCGTTGGCGTACGTAGCCAAGAGGTAACTAAAACCTTCTTATTGTCCTGAATTCATCCCGGATCAGCCTTATCGGTGCCGCAAAGCCGCATCACATTTGGTCGACATACAGGAACCGGGCGTTTCGCCCCAACGAAGCAGGATGATGAATATGAGAATGAAATCGCGCTTTCTGAATGCCGTGCTTACGGCCATTAAGGATCAGGAACCAGAAATGCCCTGGAAGCGGGTTTCTAGTCACTCTGTCAGAGTCGCGCGCCGCCTGGCGGCCAGACGCTGACAAGCAACCCCATGGGACCAGCTGCCGGTCTCAACGGGCAAGCCACATACCGGGTAATGCTCCGGTTCGGTATGTGGGGTCGCGATCGAGATTGCGACCATGTTTCGGAGCGTGTGCGTGCGGGCAATTGAAGCCTGCAGTTTACGAGTTTGTCTGGGGGGTCATGAAATTGACCATGAACATTGGTGTTTACTTTTCGCGGCGCTGCGCACGTGCAGCATCGACCGGTGTTTATCCCTTTGATTAAAGACAAAGAACATTGCCGTTTGGCGCAGTTGCACGGGGGTTCAAAATGCCCGGACGGTATTTAGAGGAGACGGAATATATGGCTATTCCAAATTCTCTGGCACAAGCTGCCAGAAACGCGGTCGAGACGTCAGCGCTGTTGCGCGATGTGCCTGGGCCGTCAACAAAACCTAAGGCCCAACTTCGAAGGTACGAAGTTTCTTGCCTGCTGGAAAATGGGGATGTTTCACAGACAAGGCATATCGCACCGGCCTTACCGATGTTCGAAGATGCGTTTTGCGCCTTTACACGTGGCTCGTTGGTCGAGACAACGCATGGTCCAATGGCCATTGAAGACCTGATGCCCGGTGATGATGTTCTTACTCAGGACGGATCATCCGAAACGGTGCTTTGGAAGGGGTCTGTAACACTAATCCCGGGGCGCGAAGATTCGCGTGGACGGACCCGTCCGCTGACCCGAATTATGGCCGACACCTTTGGAATGCAGAAACCAATGTCGGGCGTTATCGCTGGTCCCGCAGCACGCCTGCTCGCGACACCAGCGCATATGCGCCATTTGCATGCCGGCCAACCTATGCTGACACCCGTGAATGAGTTCCAAGACGGTACGAGCGTAATTGAAACACTACCGCCGACTCCGGTCGAGTTGTTCCATATCTGCGTCGCGCGACATTCGGTCATCCGGGTTGATGGTCTGCAATTCGAAACCTACCATCCCGGCGTTAACGCCGTACGGATGATCAGCCACTCTTTGCGATCGATCTATCTGAATCTATTCTCACATATCGAATCACTGAACGATTTTGGCCCATTGCTCTTGCCAAGGGCCGGAGATGGTGAAATTGACGCCTTAACAGCGTGAAATGGTTAACGATTACTGCAAGTGTAGAGGCATCATGCAGATATTAGTAATTTGGGCACTATCCCTGGCTGTGGCAGCGGTGCTGTCACCATGCGCGGTGGATCAATCTGGCATCAGGGTCAGGCCGTCTGGTTCATCCGGTCTTCCAGTACGTCAAATGGTACGCCTGGCTCGTCTTTTGCGCCTCGGATAACGAGCGAGGTTTTCACGCTGGCAACGTTTGGCGTCGTTAGCAACTCGCCCGTAAGAAATTGCTGAAAACTGCTGAGATCCGGTGCAACGCATTTCAGGATGAAATCCACTTCGCCGTTCAGCATGTGGCATTCACGGACTAAAGGCCATTCGCGGCAACGGTCTTCAAAGGCACTGAGTTCGGATTCAGCCTGGCTTTCCAACCCGACCATCGCAAAAACCTGCACCTCGAATCCAAGTTCGCGGGCGTTCACATCCGCATGGTAACCATGGATATAGCCCGAATCCTCCAATGTCCGCACCCGTCGCAGACAGGGTGGAGCCGATATTCCAACGCGTTTGGCAAGTTCAACATTGGTCATTCGGCCGTCGGCCTGCAGCTCCGCAAGAATCTTGCGGTCGATTTCATCCAATCGGGTCGCGACCATCGAATGCTCCTAAATTTTTCCGGTTGTTATATCAGCAGCCCCGGTGGGCGCAATAATATTTCACGACTGAGCAATTTTCGTTATCTCAAATGTATGTTCGCCCGATCATCCTGTCATCAGTCGCATCACGAGCTTGCAATATGAAAGGGCTTTAAGCTCTGCGTTGTGGTCGCTATATCGATCCGGATTGGAAAATTGCCCTAAAAGGCAGATCGAGTGGGGATACCATGGCTGAAACACGACACACAAAGGTTTTGATCATCGGATCGGGACCGGCCGGATACACTGCTGGCGTCTATGCAAGCCGCGCCATGCTGGAGCCGATTCTGGTGCAGGGGATCGAGCCTGGAGGGCAACTGACCACTACTACCGAAGTCGAGAACTGGCCCGGTGACACCGAGGTGCAAGGGCCGGATCTGATGGTGCGGATGCAGGATCACGCCAAGGCCATGGGATGCGAGGTCATCGGTGACATCATCAACGATCTGGACCTCAGCCAGCGCCCCTTCACGGCCAAGGGTGACAGCGGCACAGTTTATACTGCCGATGCAGTAATCCTGGCCACAGGCGCGAGGGCCAAATGGCTCGGCCTGCCATCCGAGGAAAAATTCAAAGGCTTTGGCGTCTCGGCCTGTGCCACCTGTGACGGTTTCTTCTATCGTGGGCAGGAAATTGTGGTAATCGGAGGTGGGAACACCGCGGTGGAAGAGTCGCTGTTCCTGACCAATTTTGCCAGCAAAGTCACGCTGATCCACCGCCGCGATGAGCTGCGCGCCGAGAAGATTCTGCAGGACCGGCTGCTCAAGAACGAAAAGATCGAGCCGCTGTGGTTCCATGAATTGGACGAGGTCGTTGGCACCGATGCTCCGCTGGGCGTCGAAGGCGTCAAGGTCAAGAACGTCAAAACCGGAGAGATCACCGAAATCCCGTGCAAAGGCGTGTTTGTCGCTATCGGTCACGCCCCGGCGAATGAACTGGTTAAAGACACCTTGGAAACCCACATGGGGGGCTACGTCATTACCAAACCGGGCACGACCGAGACCTCGGTTCCGGGCGTCTTCGCAGCCGGGGACTTGACCGATCATGTGTATCGTCAGGCTGTAACGAGCGCTGGCATGGGTTGCATGGCTGCGCTGGACGCCGAGCGGTTCCTGGCGGAGAACGACTAGAATGATCACAGAGTTCTCCGGCCCGGTCTGGAGAATTCTGTTCCGCAGCCAATTGGGCATCCCATTGGCACCTGCCCGCGCACCCGAAGGCCGGTTTCATCATTCCGGCCAATTCGCCCTGTATGCTTCACTAAGCGCAGAAGGAGCTGGGATCGCCATACGGCGTTATGTCTCGCCATGCGATCCACCGCGTGTAATTCAACAGTTTCAGGTTTCCGCAGCGCATTTGATGGACTTGCGGGGGCGCGCCGATGTCTCGATTGTCTGGCAAGACCTGCGGGACAACGGCACCCCTTCCCCAACTTGGCGATTTTCGGATGAAGCACGCGCAGTTGGCGCGGACGGGCTGTTGTACAGTTCGCGTTCGCGGACCGAACTTAGCCATCTCGTGTTGTTCAGTACTGGGGTCAATTTGATACAGCCGGCTAGCACGCCTAACGATTGGCGTCCCGAAAGGTAACCTTGACCGGCGCACACCGCCGTATCAGGATCGTTTCAAGCAACGCGACGAACAGGTAAGCTTTTGGATAACGCACTTTGGCGCGGCGGATGGATGAGCCGGCTCAGAATCGCAAGCGGCCTCGTGCTGTTTGTCTTTGCGTTCTTTCACTTCATCAATATCGGCCTCGGTCTGTTTCACACCGACCTGCTGCACGGGATGCAGGGCGGGCGCAAAGCTGTCAACCGCCATGAGATCGGCAGCATCGTGATATATGGCGCATTGCTGATGCACATGGGTCTCGCGCTGGTCTCGCTTGCGCAGCGCCGTACGCTCAGGATGCCTTTCAGCGTCGCGCTTCAGGTTATTCTTGGCCTGTTGATCCCGCTGCAGCTAGTCTCTCATCTGGTCCAGACCCGCTATGCGCATGAGATTTTCGGGGTGAATGATGAAATGGGGTACATCATCATCCTGATGTGGCCCAGCACCGCGATCTGGTTCCAAAGCCTATTGCTGCTGCTGGTGTGGATTCACGGGTGTATCGGGCTGCATATGTGGCTGCGGCTGACCACATGGTGGCGCGCGCTGGTTCCATATCTGATCGGCATCGCCGTCTTTGTACCGGGCTTTGCCTTCGCCGGTCTTCTTACCGAGGGGCGGCGTATCTGGGCCGATTTTGCTGACCCCGATCTGCGAGAACAGTATATCGAACACTATAACTGGCCCTCGCAAGACGAGTTTCAGGCCCTGTTTGCAGTCAAAGATTATGCGCAGTGGGTATTCTGGGCCGCGCTGGCGCTGACCGGAATGGTCTATCTCGGGCGCAAGCTTTGGCGGCGGCGGCATTCGGTGAGGGTACGCTATGTCAACGGTCCCGAAGTCGTGTCAGAAAAAGGCATGACCCTTTTGGAGATGTCGCGCGCAAACGGCATTCCCCATACTGCGCTATGCGGTGGCAAGGGGCGCTGCACGACCTGTCGTGTTGTGGTTGAAGAAGGCGCCGATCAGTTGCACCCGCCTACCGAAGTCGAAGCCCGCAGTCTGAAAGCCGTCAGCGCGCCCAAAGGTACCCGCCTTGCCTGTCAGATGCGGCCGACCGACCCGCTCACCGTGTTTCGCGTTTTTCGCCCGGACGGTGCGCGCGATCGTGCGCATGCCAGTCAGGGGCAAGAGCGGCAATTGGCAGTTTTGTTTCTGGACATGCGCGGATTCACCGCCCGCACGACCGGGCAATTGCCGTATGACATCGTGTTTCTGTTGAATCGTTTCTTCGACGCAATCGTTCCCGCGATCACCGCGCAGGGCGGAGTGGTTGATAAATATATGGGCGACGGTCTGTTGGCGATGTTCGAAACAGCCAATGCCGCAAGTTCAGCAAGTGCCGGTCTAAGGGCGGCGGCTGGGATCGGGCGGGCATTGGAGCGTTTCAATCAACAGCTTGAAGCAGAAGGCAGCCAGCCCGTACGTATTGGCATGGGCCTGCATCTTGGTGATCTTGTATTGGGCGAAATTGGTGCCGCGAAACACGCGCCGCGCACCATCATAGGAGACGCGGTAAATGTTGCCAGCCGACTAGAGGCCGAAACCAAAGCGCTGGGGGTCGAACTTCTTGTATCGGACAAGGTTCTGGACGCGGCGGGGTTGCAATGTGATCCGCGCGATCTGCGGGAATTCAGCCTGCGGGGTGTCTCTGAACCTGTCCCCGCCCTGCCCGTCAGACACGCAGCCTACCTTGAATCGCAAACCACGCCCCTGGAACAGATTGCCTGAGAATGCGCCTAATGTCTTTGAGCAGCGGGATTTTTTCAATAACCTGAAACAAAAAAACAGAAAATCGTTCCATTTCGGGAAAAAACCGCGCATATCCTCCTTTGTTTCTACCGGTCTATGGACATCGCACCGAGGTCGGGGCAAATGCCTCACTAACACCTCTGTAACAACAGAAAACTACACTGCGATAAGAGATTTCCTATGACGATGCTAAGCAATCTGGCCCCGATCCCTGAATTATACGTTTCTTACGAATCCGCACAAAAACTGAAGGTCGAAGCAGCCGACCTAACCAGTTGGGACCTAAGCCCCCGACAGATCTGCGACTTGGAACTGCTTATGAATGGCGGGTTCAACCCGCTCAAAGGTTTCCTGAGCGAAGCCGACTACGACAACGTGGTCGAAAACATGCGCCTGGCCAATGGGACGCTGTGGCCAATGCCGATCACGCTGGACGTTGATGAGGAATTTGCGGCGACCATCGAACTGGGTCAGGACATTGCCCTGCGTGATCAGGAAGGCGTCATTCTGGGCACCATGACAGTGACCGACCGCTGGACGCCGGACAAGGCACGCGAGGCCGAGAAGGTCTTTGGTGCGGATGATGATGCCCATCCGGCGGTGAACTACCTGCACAACGTGGCAGGCAAGGTTTATTTGGGTGGCCCTATCACTGGCATCCAGCAGCCAGTTCACTATGACTTCAAAGCCCGTCGCGACACGCCAAACGAATTGCGGGCGTACTTCCGCAAAGTTGGCTGGCGTCGGATCGTCGCGTTCCAAACACGCAACCCTTTGCACCGTGCGCATCAGGAATTGACCTTCCGCGCGGCGAAAGAGGCACAGGCCAACTTGCTGATCCATCCCGTGGTTGGCATGACCAAACCGGGTGACGTGGATCATTTCACCCGCGTGCGTTGCTACGAAGCCGTGCTGGACAAATATCCGGCCTCAACAACCTCGATGTCGCTACTGAACCTTGCGATGCGCATGGCTGGCCCGCGCGAGGCAGTCTGGCACGGGTTGATCCGCGCAAATCACGGTTGCACCCATTTCATCGTTGGTCGCGACCACGCCGGTCCGGGCAAAAACTCGGCTGGTGAAGATTTCTATGGCCCCTACGACGCGCAGGACCTGTTCCGAAAATATCAGGACGAGATCGGCGTCGAGATGGTCGACTTCAAACATATGGTTTACGTGCAGGAACGCGCCCAATACGAGCCGAATGACGAGATTCTGGACAAGGACAACGTCACGATCCTGAACATCTCGGGCACGGAACTGCGCCGACGTTTGCGCGAAGGGCTGGAGATTCCGGAATGGTTTTCGTTTCCCGAAGTTGTACAGGAATTGCGCAATCGTTTCCCGCCGCGGTCTCAACAGGGTTTCACAGTGTTCTTCACGGGCTTCTCGGGCTCAGGCAAATCCACAATTGCCAATGCTTTGATGGTCAAACTGATGGAGACCGGGGACCGTCCTGTCACCCTGCTTGACGGGGATATCGTGCGAAAGAACCTGTCCTCTGAGCTGGGCTTCTCAAAAGAGCACCGCGACCTGAACATCCGCCGCATCGGTTATGTGGCCAGCGAGATCACCAAAAACGGCGGTATCGCCATCTGTGCGCCGATTGCACCTTATGCCACCACCCGGCGCGCCGTGCGCGAAGAGATCGAACAATTCGGTGCGTTCTGCGAGGTACATGTGGCCACCAGCATTGAGGAATGCGAGCGCCGCGATCGTAAAGGCCTTTATAAACTCGCACGGGAGGGGAAAATCAAGGAATTTACAGGAATTTCTGACCCTTACGATGTACCTGAAAACCCTGAGCTTAGCGTCGAGACCGAGAATGTCGAAGTCGATAACTGCGCCCATCAGGTTCTGCTGAAACTGGAAAGCATGGGATTGATCGCTGCCGGTTGAGCACCTCGTAAAAGTCACGGCAGCCTCCGTCATTCGGAGGCTGCCACATTCGTCTGAAACACCCCACGTTGCCTGATCTGGTGAAAACCGAATATAGATTGAGCAATCGAATGATCGGGTGTGGTCAGGTCACTGAATGGCGCAGCCTCTGCCAACTATCGCCGGCTTCTGGTACGGTTCGAATTTATCCTGGATCGAGGCGCTTTGCATCCAATCCTATCTCGATAACGGTCACGAGTTCGTTCTATACACCGCCGAACAGATCGATGGTGTACCAGACGGTGCCGTAATTCGCCCTGCATCTGACATACTCTGGCCTGCTCCGTTCGATCTTGAGAATAACGACAGACATCGGATCGCAGTTTTCTCAGACATCTTCCGGCTGCATCTGATGCGGAAAACCAGTTCTATCTGGGTTGATATGGACGCGTACTGCGTCAGGCCATTTGAGTTCGAAGGCCCTTATGTCTTTGGATCCACTTCCTCTGGATCACTTCCCAACGAGGTTCTCCGGCTGCCGAGTGAGTCACAGGCACTGACGCAGATGTTGGAATTTGTGGCGGCCGAAAACCCAACTCAACCATGGCGTGGACCACGCTTGCACCGAAAGAACCGCGATCGTTCCATGCGTGGAGAAACATGGGGGATCGAGACGCTGCCCTGGGGATGTTCCGACCCCAAGGCGCTGACTCATTTCATGAACAAGACGGGTGAGGATCGCCAAGCAAAACCGCCAGATGCGTTTTATCCACTTGAACGGCAAGAGCTTTGGAAACTGCACGCCCCGAACATCGCGCTGACAAAGTTTGAGGGTGAGCGGACCTATTCAGTTCATATCTACGGCCATCAAAAGAAATGGCTCGCAAGTCAAAATGCAGGCCTGCCGCAGAGAGGGTCATATCTGGAAAGGATCTGCGAAAGGCATTCGATTGATCCGGCTTCGCGACCAATCATTCAGGCAGATTGGATGAAGCAGTAAGCTGCGACAGACCCAATGCGCTATGACACCCCGTCAGGCAGGTCCACCTGCCCACGCATCAGCACATGGCCGCGCCCGGCAACTTTGATTCCAGTCATGGCTTGGGAGGGCCCAACCTTCGTAACGCGCGCCTGGCCGGGCCGCCCCATATCGTGCCCCTGCTCAGCGATAAAACAGTCCTTCTTCATCAAATCATATTTCCACAGATAGGCCGCCATCGCGCCAGTCGCCGAACCCGTAAACGGGTCTTCAGAAGGACTTGGCGGCGCCATCAAAAGGCGCGAAAATGTATCACCTTCCGCCGTTGCGCCATCGAGCGTGACCAGAAACGGCTCGGCCATGTCGGACCCCGAGAATCCAGCCCTTTCAGCAATTCTTCCAAGCGAATCCACGTCAAGCTTAGCCGCACGCAGCGCTGCGTGATCGCGCAAAACCGTGATGCAGAACGGCAGCCCGGTCGAAACGAATTGAGGTGGAGAGACAATTGCAGCCTCAGGCAACCCGATAGCAGCAGCAACCAATTCGGCCGGCACCTGATCACCAAATTGCGGAGCGACCTGCGTCATCTCAATTTCATCGCCATTAAGATCGATCGATACGATCCCTGCCCCGGTTTCCAGCGTCAGCGCGTCGCCTTCGAACAGGTCACGCGAACGCATTGCCGCAACGGTTGCGATTGTCGGATGCCCAGCAAACGGGATTTCCCGGCTGGCAAGAAAATATCGGACTCGGACGTCGGCAACATCTGATGGCCCTGTGAAGGTGCATTCAACCAATGAGGTTTCGCGCACGTAAGACATGCAAACCTCATCCGTCAGGCTGGCCCCGCCATGCACGACTGAGCAGCCGTTACCGCCAAAGGCCCGATCACTAAATGCGTCCACCCAGTCAAAATCATACCAGCTCATGATGCACACTCCTGCTTTGCCGACTGCGGCAAGATCACCGTAGTCGAGGCAAATGTCACGTCATTTCAGCAGAGTGCGGAGCCGGTTCAGTGAACGGCCACGGGCGAAAGATCATGCTCCCGTGCAAGCACAAAGGCCAGTTTGCGGTCGGCCACCAAAGCCAGTTGCTGACCATCGGAATCGTGAACCGCATAAAGCTGATCCAAGTCGCCTGCCTGCTCGCGCACGTCGCGCGGCAAATCGGCCACATCGACCGCCTTCACATAGACAATCCGGTTGCCTTCGGTGTTTATCTCAATCGGTGTGTTCATTGCTCTTACCCCTTCTTGATGTTGATTGTCTGAACCACGGTTTCTGGCACGGCGCGGGTCAGATCCACATGCAGCAGACCGTTCTCCATGATCGCCTCGCCCACTTCGACACCATCTGCCAGCACAAACATTCGCTGGAATTGACGGGCCGCGATGCCGCGATGCAGGAAAATGCGCCCTTCACTGTCGTCGCGTTGACGGCCCCGGATCACCAGTTGGCGATCTTCGATGGTAATCGACAGGTCCTCTTCCGCGAAACCGGCCACTGCCAGTGTGATGCGATAGGAAAAATCCGAGGTCTGTTCGATATTATAGGGCGGGTACCCTTCATTTCCGGCCTTTGCAGACCGTTCCAGAAGGCGTTCCAACTGCTCGAACCCCAAAAGATGCGGGTATGAGCCTAAGGTAAGTTTCGACACGTATTTTCGTCCTTCTTTGTCAAAGCGACGTTTTGTGCGGCCCCGTTCTGGCAACCGCGTATTATAGAATATGGGAAGATACAGGGATGTCCACAAGGTCTGGCCGGATAAAGCCTGACACACTATCTTGTGTGTAAAGCACCACATGAGCTACTGAGTCGCCAATGAACGCGCCCACCGATCTTTCGATGAAAACCGATGAAGTCCTGCGTGTTGAGTTGGAGGTTTTTCGCCGCCAGCACCGCGATCTGGACGAGGCAATTGAAGCTCTGCAGGCCAAGGGAACCTCGGACCAGCTGACGATCAAACGACTGAAAAAGCAGAAACTGCGCCTGAAAGACATTATTCGTCTGATCGAAGACCGTTTAACCCCAGATATCATCGCCTGAAGCGCGTGTACCGCATTGCCACATAAGTGGATTTGGCTATAGTGCGCGCTCTTTCCGAAGGCAGGGGCACAGTAGCTATGAGCGATGTGAAAGTAGGGATCATCATGGGCAGCCAGTCCGACTGGCCCACGATGAAAGAGGCCGCCGACATTCTGGATGAATTGGGTATCGCATATGAGGCACGCATCGTCTCGGCTCATCGCACGCCAGACCGTCTTTGGGACTATGGAAAATCCGCTGTTTCGCGCGGCTTAAACGTGATTATCGCAGGTGCGGGCGGCGCAGCGCATTTGCCCGGCATGATGGCGTCAAAAACCCGCGTACCGGTGATTGGTGTGCCTGTGCAGACACGCGCACTGTCGGGCGTGGATTCGCTCTATTCGATCGTGCAGATGCCCAAAGGCTTTCCGGTGGCGACCATGGCGATCGGCTCGGCCGGTGGGGCCAATGCGGGGCTGATGGCTGCGGGAATACTAGCGCTACAGGATGCGGCACTGGCGGATCGGTTGGAGGCTTGGCGCGAGGCGCTCTCGGCCTCGATTCCCGAGGAACCGCAGGGATGAGCCGCATCGGCATCATCGGCACCGGCCACATCGCGGCGCCGATTGCACGATTAATGGCTTCAAAAGGTCATGAAATTTGTGTCACCGAGCGCAACGCGCAGGTTTCCGAGGCCTTGAAGGCAGAGCTTGGAGTCGGCGTCGGCACTCCGCAGGAGGTACTTGATGGCTCAGACATCGTGTTCCTCTGCCTGCGCCCACATATTGCAGAAGACGTTCTAAGCCCGCTGACCTTTCGCTCTGATCAGCAGATCGTATCTGTGATGGCTGCGGTGCCTCAGACCCAGCTTGCAACACTATGCGCTCCAGCATCAAATTTCGTGCAGACCATCCCGTTGGGATTTTTGCAGACCGGAGGATGCCCACTCGCCGCCTACGGCAATGATCGCTTGCTGGCCGAGTTATTTGAGCCAGAAAACCCCGTGGTAAAAGTCGCTGACGAGACGGCATTGAACGCCCATTTCGCAATCTGCGCCATGGTGCCAGGCCTACTGGATCTGATGGCAACCGGTGCAGGATGGCTGGCCGAGCAAACCGGCGACGAACACGGTGCCGAGTTCTACACCACTCAACTGATGTCAGGTTTCCTTGAAGCCACGCAGAAAGGGCAAGCGGGTCAATTGGCTACAGAGCGCGACGCACTTGCGACCGAAGGCACGCTAAGCCTTCAGATGACAGATACCTTGCAGTCCGAGGGCGCGCATGATGCTTTGCGCAGCGCTCTTACAGCGATTGGCAAACGATTGGAGACGTAACGATGGCAGATATGCTCCCGACCGGTGCAACGATCGGAATACTGGGCGGTGGCCAGCTGGGCCGTATGCTGTCGGTCGCCGCAGCACGACTGGGCTTCAAGGCTCATATCTTTGAACCAGGTACGAACCCGCCCGCCGGACAGGTGGCGGATCGTGTCACAACCGCTGCGTATGATGATGAGAACGCTCTCAAGGCCTTTGCGGAATCGGTAGACGTCATCACCTATGAATTCGAAAACATCCCCACTCAGGCGCTGGATCTGCTTGAAGCACATCGCCCAATCCGCCCCGGCCGTGAGGCGCTGCGGGTCAGTCAGGACCGGCTGACTGAGAAGACCTTTCTGCGAGGTCTGGGCCTTAAAACTGCGCCCTTTGCAGACATTACCGATCTGAACAGTCTGCAGGCTGCAATTGATGAAATCGGCACCCCTGCGATCCTGAAAACCCGCCGCTTTGGATATGACGGCAAAGGGCAAGCCCGCCTGCGTACACCCGACGACGCCGAGGCAGCTTTGGGTGATATGGCAGGTGCGCCGTCCATTCTGGAAGGGTTCGTGGAATTCAGCCATGAAGTGTCGGTTATCGCAGCGCGTGGCCTCGACGGTCAGGTCGCCTGTTTCGATCCCGGAGAGAACGTGCATCGTGACGGTATCCTGCATACGACCACAATCCCAGCACGCCTGTCTCCGGCGCAACGAACAGACGCTGTTTTACTCGCAGCCAATATCCTGAACGCGCTGGATTATGTTGGCGTGATGGGAGTTGAACTGTTCGTGACGCCTGAAGGCTTAATCGTGAACGAAATCGCGCCTCGGGTTCACAACTCGGGTCATTGGACGCAGAATGGTTGTGCCGTAGATCAGTTCGAGCAACATATTCGAGCAGTGACAGGTTGGCCACTGGGCGACGGGCAAAGGCACTCGGACGTTGTGATGGAGAACTTAATAGGTCACGACATGGACCGCGTGCCCGAGCTTGCGCGTGAGCGGGATATCGCGCTGCATCTCTACGGCAAGACCGACGTCAAGGTGGGCCGCAAGATGGGGCATTTCAATCGTATCGTGCGTTAGAAGTAATCGCGCTGTCGCTCGATGCCTCTGGCGGGGATATTTTTAGCCCGATGAAGCTGGGATCAGCTTAGAAACCGCGTAGCGACATCGCCGGACATGTAGCTGACGCGCCCACCTGACAAAGTGGCCGCAACACGTTGGGTTGCTGCATCCAATATTACAAGATCAGCGCGTTTTCCGGGCTGCAGTACTCCACGATCCTTGAGGCCCAGAACTTCTGCGGGACCCGAAGAAACCAAAGCCCAAGCATTTGTGAGATCCAGCAAACCGGATTTAACCAGCATCAACGCAGCACGGCGTGGGCTGGGGTAGTGGTAATCCGATGCCAGCGCATCACACAGACCCATTGTGATCAGGTCCAAAGCACTGGCATTCCCTTTATGCGAACCGCCACGAACGACGTTTGGCGAACCGAGAATGATGTGATCCCCACCCGCTCTGGCGGCTTCGGCGGCTTCAAGCGTTTCGGGGAATTCCGAGATCATGACACCGCGATCGCGCCAGACCGTACGATCCTGAGAAGTGGAGTCATCATGGCTGCCCAGTCGTATGCCTCGTTCTGTGAGTTTAACGCAAAGCCCATCCAACGCAGCTGGCACCTCGGTACTGCGTGCGTGCATTGATAGCAGCATATCAAAATGGGTTTCCGGATTACGCCCCGCCTTCAACGCCTGCCCCGTCAGACGCGGTGGTTTGCGCCCTTCCGCCAACCGATCATGAGGCAGATGATCGTTTAGGACCACGTAGGGGACCTGCCAGCTTTCAATGAGCTCTGGCAGCCCCTCATAGTCGTCCAGCATATGGGTTTCAAAGCGTAGCTGTGGGATCAGATCTGTCACCACATCATCACGGACCGCCGCGATGGCCTCGAAGACTTGCCCGGCAAATTCTGGTCCGCGCACGCCACCTTCCCAACTGTGAAACTGCGCCAGAACAGCGGTCGTAATTCCGTTTGCCGCCAATTCCGCCTCAACCGACAAAATGCCCTCTGCCATCTGCTTCATCGCGCCACGACGCGGTGCGATATGGCGTTCGAACCCGTCGCCATGCAGATCTATGATCCCGGGCAGAACAAAATAGCCCGACAAATCAATCTGCCTCCCTGCCCTGCCCGACTGTACAAGACCGTCTGCGATGGACAATTCACCGCTCGTAAGCCCATTCTCCGGCATCAGAACATCTGCGCCGGTCAATGTCAGTTCCAATGAGCTCATTGAGTGCGCTCCGATTCGGGTTCCGAGCAATCTTCGCCCAGACAGATCTGATCGATGATATCCATCACCCCATCAAGCCATGTGATCTGGGGATCAAACTGTCCGAATTCGATAAAATGCAGGGTCTGCGCCATGACGCGTGGGTTATTCATCATGAACGTATGGGTAACCGGCAGGACAATATGATCTGACATACCCTCAACCTTGGTAGTCTCAATTGAGACCTTGCCGTCATCGGGCCCGTCAATAAGAGACGAAAAAAGCGGATTTAAAGAATTCTCTCCCGCAATCACCCCCAGATCGAAGTCGACAGGCGGCAAGCGGCGCGGAATGCCCTCGGGGCCTGTTCCCAATGCCAGACCGGCGGGTCCATTCAGAAAACCGAACACCTCCCAAGCGCCAAGCTCATCTACCAGTTGGCTGCCTTGGTTCGGGGGGCCAAGCATAACGACGCGCCCAAGTTTCTCGGGTTCATTATCCTGCAACCAATACCGTAACAGAATGCCTCCCATCGAATGGGCCACGACGTTCACCGTGTCGTCACCACAGGCCTCGAAAGCATCGGGCAATGTCTGGTTGGCGAGCTCGGGTATCGGCAAATCTGTCGATGGGTAACCCGGCCTGATTACCGTATAGTCATGGGCATGGAAAAGCTGCTCCATGACGGTAAACGAAGCCTCGGTACGCGCAAGCCCGTGGAGCAGCACGACGCATTTCGCCTGTACCGCCAAGGGAGCAATAGTAAGAAAGATCGCTGCTACAAACTTCATACCCGCCAAATAAGACTTAACCAAAGTTGAGAAAACCCCTAGTCGCCGCGCCGCCGCGTCACTGCCAGCGCAATTCCGCCCAGCACAAAACTTGCTCCTAGCAACAGCCGTAGGTTCGCAAACTCTGATAGCAGAATGATACCGGCGGCAATGGCGATGACCGGAACGCTGAGTTGTACGATCGCGGCGACAGCAGGCGAAAGCTGCGGCACAACGCGATACCACAGTGCATAGCCCAGACCGGACGTGACGCCTCCGGATAACGCCGCCAATACATAGCCTAGCGTCGTCATATGCCAGTCACTGCCCATTAGGAACAAGGCGAGTGCCGTAAATGGCAAAGCCACAATGAAGTTTGCAGCAGTTCCCGACAACGCGTCTGGTTCTGATCGCCCAGAGATGGAATAGATAGCCCATCCAATCCCGGCAGCCGTCATCATACTCGCACCCAACGGATCGACCTGCACCGGCCCGGCAGGCCAAAGGACAAATACCAGACCGCCCAGCGCAACCCCGGCACCCAGTAGCTGCCGCATCATGGGTACCGAGCCAGTCAAAGCCCCGATGGCGAACATCGTGATCTGCACCACTCCAAACAGGATCAATGCGCCAAGCCCTGCATCGAGCGTCAGATAGGCGACCGAGAATCCGATCATGTAGAGTAATAGCGACCCTGCCCCAGCTATGCGCCGGCGGCTAAACACTGGGATTGTGCCGCCTCGCATAGCCACCAGTGCAGCCAAAACCAAAGCACCAGACAATACTCGGACGACCGCAAATCCCGCCGGATCACTGGCACCGCTATCAATCGCGAGCCGATTTAGGATCGAGTTTGCCGCGAAGGCGCACATGGTCAGTGAGGTCAAAAGAAACAGGCGCATATCAACGGCATAGAGGTTTCAACGCGGTTTGCACACTCACTTTTCTGCGCGAACACAGCACGCGGCTCGCCGTGTTTATCAGCGCAAACTAAAACGGGGCCGCCCAAAGGCGACCCCGTCGATAAGCACTATGGCCCAAGCAGCTTACATCATGCCGCCCATGCCGCCCATGTCGGGCATGCCGCCGGCAGGTGCCGCGCCTTCTTTGGCGGGCTTGTCAGCAACCATTGCTTCGGTAGTGACCAGCAGGCCAGCAACCGATGCCGCATCTTCCAGAGCGGTACGGACAACTTTGGCCGGATCGATAACGCCGAACGAGAACATGTCGCCATATTCTTCGGTCTGAGCGTTGAAGCCGAATGCTGCGTCGTCGCTTTCGCGAACCTTACCCGCAACAACCGCACCGTCAACACCTGCGTTCTCGGCGATCTGGCGCAACGGCGCTTCGATTGCCTTGCGAACGATGTTGATGCCTGCGTCCTGATCGGCGTTTGCACCTTCCAGAGATTCCAGCACCTTGCCCGCCTGAACCAGCGATACACCACCGCCAACAACAACGCCTTCCTGTACGGCAGCGCGCGTTGCGTTCAGAGCATCGTCCACACGGTCCTTACGCTCTTTCACTTCAACTTCGGTCATGCCGCCGACGCGGATAACGGCAACACCGCCTGCCAGTTTGGCAACGCGCTCTTGCAGCTTCTCCCGGTCGTAGTCCGACGAGGTTTCTTCGATCTGAGTGCGGATCTGTGCAACACGTGCTTCGATCTCGGCTTTCTCGCCAGCACCGTCGACGATGGTGGTTTCGTCTTTGGTGATTTCGATCTTCTTGGCGGTGCCCAGCATGTCCATGGTGACGGACTCGAGCTTCATGCCCAGATCTTCGCTGATAACCTGACCGCCGGTCAGGATCGCGATGTCCTGCAGCATGGCTTTACGGCGATCGCCGAAGCCCGGTGCTTTGACAGCAGCAATTTTCAAGCCGCCGCGAAGTTTGTTGACAACCAGAGTTGCCAGCGCTTCGCCTTCAACATCTTCAGCAATGATCAGCAGAGGCTTCTGCGACTGGATCACTTGTTCCAGCAGCGGAACCATCGGCTGCAGCGAGGACAGTTTCTTTTCGTGCAGCAGGATCATGCAGTCGTCCAGATCTGCGATCATCTTGTCTGCGTTGGTGACGAAGTAAGGCGACAGGTAGCCACGGTCGAACTGCATACCTTCGACAACATCGGTCTCGGTTTCCAGACCTTTGTTTTCTTCGACGGTGATAACGCCTTCGTTGCCAACCTTCTGCATTGCGTCTGCGATCTGCTGGCCAATTTCGGCTTCGCCGTTGGCCGAGATGGTGCCAACCTGAGCAACTTCTGCGCTGTCTTTAACTTCACGCGAGGCGTCTTTGATGCCTTCAACAACCTTGGCAGTTGCCAGGTCGATGCCGCGCTTCAGGTCCATCGGGTTCAGGCCAGCAGCAACCTGCTTCAGACCTTCGCGAACGATGGCTTGTGCCAGAACGGTTGCAGTGGTGGTGCCGTCGCCGGCTTCGTCATTGGTGCGGCTGGCGACTTCTTTCACCATCTGCGCGCCCATGTTTTCGAACTTGTCTTCCAGTTCGATTTCCTTGGCAACCGAAACACCGTCTTTGGTGATGCGCGGTGCGCCGAAGGATTTGTCCAGAACCACGTTACGGCCTTTGGGGCCCAGGGTCACTTTAACAGCATCGGCCAGAACATTCACACCGGCCAGCATGCGGTTACGGGCATCGGTGTCAAATTTGACGTCCTTTGCAGACATGTTGTCTCTCCTTGAGAAAATGTATTGAGATGAAGATCAGAGAAAGCGCTTGGGCTTACTCGATGATCCCCATGATGTCGCTTTCTTTCATCATCAGCAGCTCTTCGCCGTTGACCTGAACCTCGGTGCCCGACCATTTGCCGAACAGGATCTTGTCACCAGCTTTTACAGCCATCGCGATCAGTTCGCCGCTGTCCTTGCGCGCGCCTTCGCCGGTTGCGACGACTTCGCCTTCGCTGGGCTTTTCTTTTGCGCTATCGGGAATAATCAGACCACCAGCGGTTTTCTCTTCGCTTTCTACGCGACGAACCAGCACACGGTCGTGAAGCGGTTTCAATGCCATCTTTGCAGCTCCTTGGGCTCAAAGTTTGTTTATCCTCCCCTCGCCGACTGACGAGGCGTTAGCACTCGGGTCTCATGAGTGATAACGACGCATAGCTAGGGAGTAACCCAAAGTGAGTCAACAAGCTGCATGAATATTTTTTGCAGCTTAAAGAATCCAGAGTAATTGGTTTACTCAAAACCCCGGCAGACTATTCTGGTCGCACCCTAGATTGAGGCGGAAACTTTGATGTCTAGATGCCAGTTCCTTGCCGCCGCGAATGTGCTTTCACTTGCTCTGATCATCTGTTTCGCCGCTACGGCGCAGGCCCAAACCCTTATCCAAAACACCCGATTATGGGAGCACCGCTTGGACGCGCGAATTGGCGTCCTTCTGTATGAAACTGACGCTGCTTGGGAAGTCTCGCATCGGGCCGATGAGCTGTTCCCGATGTCCAGTACATTCAAGCCACTCTTGTGCGGCGCGATTTTGGCAGGTGTGGATTCTGGTGCAGTAGACCTGTCAGAAAATGTGGCAATTCAGACATCAGACCTTGTGGAATACTCACCTGTTACAAGCGAACACGTTGAGACGGGAATGACAATTGGTGCGTTATGTCAGGCAACCATGACAATCAGCGACAACGCAGCGGCCAACCTCTTGTTAAAACAACTGGGCGGGCCAGCCGGGCTGACCGAGTTCCTCCGGGCAACGGGCGACGGCACTACACGCCTGGATCGTTGGGAGACTGCCCTGAACGAAGCCACCCCTGGCGACCCGCGTGATACAACGACACCACGGGCAATACTGGAGACAATAGAACGGCTGTTATTCGACGAGGTGCTTTCACCCGCCTCAGCCGCGCAGCTTGGGCAATGGATGATTGATGATCAGGTGGCCGACGGGCTTATCCGCGCTCATCTGCCAAAAAGTTGGATAATTGGGGACAAAACCGGAGCAGGAAGTTACGGCAGCCGCGCGATCATCGCCTTTTTGCAGACACCTGAACCACGAACATATATGGCAGCCATCAATCTGACTGAAAGCGATGCGTCATTTCCTGAACGCAACGCGGTGCTCTCGGACATTGGCCAAGCGATGATCGCCGAGATTAGCGCACGGATTGACCGATCACCTTCAGCACGCCGCAAGTCGGCTATTCCGCTTCTTCCCAGCTATATGCCCAATGTTTCAATCCTTCGACCCCCGAGGCAGATAGGGCATATACGCCTTTCTCCACCTTCTCGAACCAGCCGTAGTGGTTGTCATACATCAGGCGCGTGGCCGTTTGGACCCCTGTCGCCTTTGCCACCGTTGCCCCTTTGACCGCGCCATGTTCAGCCAGATGTGCCGCGCATTTAAGCGCATCTTGCCGATAGGCCGTTACAATCCCGTGCCGCGTGGCTCCGCCTGCATTCGGATCGCCCTGCAGCCTTTCAAACTCGCGCAGCAACCGCTTGGCTTTCACCTTGTCTTTACGTGGCGCATACGGGCCAGGATCGCAATGAACCTCGACCGTACCATCCGGGCGCACGGTGATCAGGCCGAGGCCCAAACGGCGACACATCGCCAGATTGTCCTTCAAAGCCCGCCGCGCCATTCGCCCCTTGGGCTTACAGACCCCGATGTAGACTTGATCGGTCACTTTCAGGCGCGTGATGGCCTGATGAAACAGCGCAAGGCTAAAGCGCAGTTTGAGTTCGACAATCACCAAGTCTTCGCCATCGCGTACGGCCATGATATCGGCAGCGCCGACCTCTCCTTTCACGGTATACCCCTGTCGTTCCAACAACGCTTTGATTGGGGGATAGAGATCTTGCTCGAGCTTCATAAGGCCATGCTATGCGGTTTCGCGCAGATTGCCAGCCGCTGCTTGATAACAAACCACGTTGCAGGCCGTAAGAAGGCAGGGGTATGAATTGGGCATCGTCGCAAGCTGCGGAAGGAATCCAATGCGTCTGCTCAGCATCTGTCTTTGCCTATTATTTCCAATCACCGCGCAAGCAGCCTGTGAGGGGCGAGATCTGAGGCTTGATCTGTCGACAGACGCTCAGGCCGAGCTGGACGAGACGCTTCGCGCTATTCCATTTCCGGAAGGCAATCACTGGATCGCCACGAAGGACAACACTGTGCTCCATTTGATCGGCACTCTGCACACCAACGATGCGCGAATGGGTCCAGTGGTTGATAGATTGGCGCCAATCCTGAGCCAGGTCGACGCGTTCTACTTTGAAGTTACAAAGACAGAAATGGAGGCTTTCGAGAAAGATCTGGCCGAGGACCTAAGCCCGGTATTGATCACCTCGGGGCCTACCTTGATTGATCTGATGTCAGAAGAAGATTGGGCCGCGTTGTCGGAAACGCTGGCTGATCGCGGGATTCCCAGTTGGATGGCTGCGAAGATGCGCCCCTGGTTCCTGAGCATGATGCTTGGCATTCCGCCCTGCCTGATGAACACCCCAGATTTCGATCGGGGCATGGATACGCGCTTGACCGAATTGGCCGATGAACATCAAATTCCTCAGTATTCGCTCGAACGTATCGAGGACCTGATTGTCATGTTCGACAGTCATTCGTTGGAAGATCAGGTTGCCTCGCTGACCCGGATGTCAGGCGCACTCGCGGCGGGTGACGATCAAATGATCACCATGGCGAATGCGTATATCGAGGAACAGCACGCTGCAATCATGGAATTGGCAAAGATACAGGGGCTTGAAGCATCAGGACTGACACCCGAGGAGTTTAACGCCGAATGGCAGAGTTTTGAGGATCAGCTTCTGGTACAGCGCAACGCAAATTGGATGGAAATAATTTTGAGCCTGAAGGATCAGACCGCAGTCATCGCTGTTGGGGCCGGACATCTAAGCAATGACTACGGCTTGCTAAACCAGTTGCAACATGCGGGATACACTTTGGAGCGCGCTGAATTCTAGGAAATCAGACCAAGGGTCGCAGCACCTTTCCTTCCGGGTGACATCCGGGATTGACCACCCTATAAGGCGCGCAAATCCACATTCCTCAGGACACGCGACATGACAACGCTAGTTATTGGCCATAAATCTCCCGACACCGATTCCACCGGCTCTCCGATCCTGTGGTCCTGGTATCTGAACGAAGTGAAGGGTGAGCAGGCCCAGCCTGCATTGCTGGGTGAGCCCAACACGGAAGCGGCGTTCATGCTGGAACGCTGGGACCTGCCCAAGCCGCAGATCATCGAAGACGTGGCTGAAGATGCACCCGTTATCATCGTCGACACCAACAACCCGGCCGAGCTGCCCGCCAGCATCAACAGCGCCGACATCCGCGCGATTATCGACCACCACAAGCTGGTTGGCGGACTTGAAACCAAAGGCCCGATCGATATCACCGTGCGCCCACTGGCCTGCACGGCAACCCTCATGGTCGACCTGATGGGTGACGATGCCGCCAAGATGCCTGACGCCATCAAAGGTGCAGCGCTGACCTGCATCTTGTCGGACACGCTGGAGTTCCGCTCACCCACCACCACCGCCCATGATCGTGCCGTGGCCGAGAAATTGGCGGCTGAGCTTGGTCTGGATGTCTCGGCCTACGCCGCCGACATGTTTGCAGCGAAATCGGATGTCTCGTCTTTCTCGGACGCCGAACTGATCCGCATGGACAGCAAGGAATACGAAGTCGACGGCACCAAGTTCCGGGTCTCGGTTCTGGAAACAACAGCACCCGGCGTCGTGCTGGATCGCAAGGACAGCATCTTAAGCGCGATGACCGATGTGGCCAAAGAAGACGGCGTTGATCAGGTGTTGCTGTTCGTGGTCGACATTCTGAACGAACAGGCGACCCTGCTGGTTCCAAACGATCTGGTCAAAGGTGTCGCCGAGAAAAGCTTTGGCGCAACTGTGGATGGCGACGCGGTTGTCCTGCCGGGCATCATGAGCCGGAAAAAGCAGATCATTCCAAACCTCAAAGTCTGAGTTTAGATCATCAAAGGCGCTCGAACCGGGCGCCTTTCTTTTTGCGAGGCTCTGCCTCGCGCTCCGGGATATTTGTGGCCAGATGAACAAGGGAATCCTGTTCCCTTCAGCACGCCCAAAGCGGGACCTCTGGCAAATCTGGCCGGGCTCTGCCATAGGCTTGGTATCTTGCATTCCCTGTTCCACGAGGCGCGCCATGACCCAAATCGTTTCTTCACTTGCGGAAATCTCCGACAGGTACAAAGCGCTGTTCGTTGATTTGTGGGGGTGCGTTCACAACGGAATCACCGCCTACCCCGAGGCCGTGGCTGCCCTGCAAGCTTATCGGCAAAAAGGCGGCACTGTGGTTCTGGTGACCAACTCTCCCAAGCCCCGAGCCGGTGTTGCAGTGCAGCTAACGCAATTCAACGTACCTGCGGACGCCTATGACACCATCGCGACCAGTGGCGATTCGGCACGTTCTGCGATGTATCGCGGGACGGTTGGTGAAAAAGTCTACTTCATGGGCGAATGGCAACGTGACGCGGGATTTTTTGAACCTCTGAAACTGCTGGATCATCCTATCCATATCGAGCGCGTGGCGCTGGACGAAGCTGAAGGCATTGTGTGCTGCGGCCCGTTCGACCCGATGGCAGACCCGGATGTAAACCGGCCCGACTTTCTGTATGCCAAGCAGAAAGGATTGAAACTGCTTTGCGCCAACCCTGATATCGTCGTGGACCGAGGCGAAACACGCGAGTGGTGCGCAGGAGCTTTAGCCCGGCTTTACAGTGAGATGGGAGGTGAAAGCCTGTATTTCGGCAAGCCGCACCCGCCGATCTATGATCTGGCACGAAGAAGGCTACAAGCAATCGGAGTCGACGCCTCGGATTCCGAGATACTGGCGATTGGTGACGGGCCCCAGACAGACATCGCGGGGGGCATGGGTGAAGGCATTGACACCTTGTTCATCACCGGGGGACTGGCCGCTGCTGAAACCAAAACCGCACATCACCCGGATGAGGATGCATTGCGGGTCCATAACGAAAAAGAACAGATTAACCCAACCTTCTCGATTGGCCGTTTGAGATAGCAAAAAAGACTTGATTTTCTGCGACTGCGAAGTAATAAAGTTGCCGACGAGCGCCAAAAGATAGTCTTTTGTTGCTCTTTCGATCTCGGATGAGGGCAGCATGTTGGACAACCTTCCACGCGGAACGATTTGTATCGAAGACATCGAAATGGGAATGTCACGACACTTGCGTAAAGTGGTGACCGATGAAGACATTGAGATGTTTGCTCAGGTTTCGACCGATCGCAATCCGGTTCATCTGGATGATGACTATGCCCGCGATACGATTTTCGAAGGACGCATTGCGCATGGCATGCTGACCGCTGGCCTGATCTCTGCCGTGATCGGGGAGCAGCTGCCCGGACATGGAACCGTGTACATGGGACAGTCGCTCAAGTTCCTGGCCCCGGTGCGTCCGGGTGACATGGTTTATGCCGAGGTCAAGGTGATCGATATCGATTTCTCCAAACGTCGGGTTAAGCTGGATTGTCACTGCGCAGTCGACGGTAAGAAAGTGCTGGTGGGTGAGGCCATGGTGCTGGCACCAAGCCGCAAGTTCGACTGATCACGCAGCTTAGCCGATCTGCGGCTTGAACCTTACGGGCAGTCCCGCTAGGCAATCCTCATGCAGATCATTCGTGACTTCCAGTTTGTCGAGCCAGAAGATCGTGGTGCCAGCGTCGCCATTGGAAACTTTGACGGCGTCCATTTAGGGCATCAATCCGTCATTGAACTTGCGCGCAATGCTGAATTGAATGCACCCTTGGGGGTCATGACCTTCGAGCCGCATCCACGAGAGTATTTTGCCCCAGAGGCTCCGCCCTTTCGTCTGATGCGCGGCAATGCACGCGCGCACCGGCTGGAAAAGCTCGGCGTGCAGAAGCTTTATGAACTTCCCTTCAATTCGGCGCTGGCGGGAATGACCCCTGAAGCTTTCGCCAGAAACGTCATATGTGATGGTCTGGGGCTGTCTCATGTTGTCGTAGGCGCTGACTTTTGTTTCGGCAAAGGACGCAGCGGCAACCCTCAGGACCTGGTTCGCTTCGGCGAAGTGATGGGGTTCGGTGTAACCATCGCGCCCCTGTTGGAGCGAACCGAGAATGTGGTTTCATCGACCGCAATCCGTACAGCTTTGACCGAAGGGCGTCCACGCGATGCGGCAACAATGCTGGGACACTGGCACCGGATTGAGGGTGTGGTCATTGGAGGCGAGCAACGCGGACGAGACTTGGGATATCCGACAGCCAATATGTCGATCGAAGGGCTGCACCCTCCGAGATTCGGTGTTTATGCAGTTCTGGTCGACGTCCTGGATGGCCCGCATCAGGGCAGCTATCACGGGGCGGCATCGGTCGGGACCCGGCCCATGTTTCAAGGTGAGGTTCCCAACATCGAAACATTCCTGTTCGATTTCTCAGGCGATCTCTACGGTGCCACACTGTCCGTTGGTCTGGTCGACTATCTGCGGCCCGAAATGACATTCGACGGCCTTGACGGGTTGATCTCGCAGATGGATGCCGACTGCGCGCGCGCGAGAGAGATATTGGCCAATACATGACCAAGGACCCAATCGATCGAGCTGGCCTCGTGCACCGGTTCTGGGAACGCAAGCCGCTGCGCAAGATGAACCAGCGTGAGTGGGAGGCCCTGTGCGATGGCTGCGGCAAATGCTGCCTGAACAAACTGGAAGACGAAGATACTGGCGAGGTCGCCCTGACATGTGTTGCCTGCCGTCTTTTGGATGACGAATCCTGCCGATGCACACAGTACGACATCCGGCACCAGTTTGTGCCTGAATGCATCGTCATGACACCCGACAACATCGACAGTCATGCCTATTGGTTGCCCCAGACCTGCGCCTACCGACTGCTGTGGGAAGGCAAACCGCTTTACGACTGGCACCCTTTGGTATCAGGTACGCCAGACAGCGTTCATACCGCCGGAGTTTCCGTGCAGGGGCGAACCGTATCTGAATTCGAAACACCCATGGAAGAATGGGAAGACTACATCATCGAGGAGCCGAGCTGATGCATTTTGCCTCTGACAATTCCGGGCCTGTTCATCCCGAAGTTCTGACCGCGTTGGCCGAGGCCAATCAGGACTATCAGATGGCTTACGGCGCGGACACTCTGATGAATGAAGTGCGAGACCAGATCCGAGGTATTTTCGAAGCTCCGGGTGCCGCGGTCTATCTGGTCGCTACGGGAACGGCGGCGAATTCACTGGCGTTGGCGACGCTGAGCAAGCCGTGGGAAACCGTATTCTGCTCACCCGTCGCTCATATTCATGAGGATGAGTGCAACGCGCCCGAATTCTACACCGGCGCAAAGCTAACACTGGTGCCGGGTGGCGACAAAATGACACCCGAAGCGTTGACCAAGTCCATTGAGGGGGAAGAAACCCGCGGCGTTCATGGTCCTCAACGCGGGCCTGTCTCGATCACTCAGGTGACCGAGCGCGGCTCGGTTTACTCGCTGGCCGAACTACAAGCCCTATGTGGTGTTGCCAAATCTTTTGGATTGCCAGTGCATTTGGATGGCGCTCGTTTCACCAACGCTCTGGTTGCCCTAAATTGCTCACCCGCTGAGATGACATGGAAAGCCGGTGTTGATGCGGTCAGTTTTGGCGGCACCAAAAACGGGCTGATGGGAGTCGAGGCCGTAATCTTCTTCGACGAAAGCAAAGCATGGGAATTCGAGTTGCGACGTAAGCGCGGTGCGCACCTGTTTTCCAAGCACCGTTACCTTTCGGCCCAAATGGCCGCCTACCTAAAGGATGATCTGTGGTTGAAATCTGCCCACAAGGCCAATGCCAACTGCGCGCGTCTGGCGGACGGGTTGCGAGCGGTCGGCGCAGAGTTCCTGCATGAACCCCAAGCCAACATGGTATTCGCCAGCTTCCCCCGCGGCCAGCACAAGCGCCTGCACGAGGCAGGCGCTGTCTATCATCTGTGGGGCGACACGCTGGCGGGTGAAGACGAAAGCGAGATGCTGGCCTGCCGCCTGGTTTGCGACTGGTCCATCGGAACCGAACAGATCGACCAGTTTCTAAGCCTTCTTTAGTCGGGCGCGTCTGCCCGGCTATTTCATCTCAGCGAGATGACGGTCCAGGTCGTCAAGACGGTCTTGACCCCAGAACCTTTGACCGTCCGGTGTGATATAAAACGGCGCGCCGAATACACCACGATCCACGGCCTCTTCAAGATTGGCGGCATAGGTTTCCGCACCTACCAGAAGACCGCTATCGGCAATACTTGGATTAAACCCGGCCTGTTCCAGGCAATCGCGGATAACGCCATCGTCGGCGATGTCCTTTTCTTCTGCCCAGCACGCTCGCAGGAAAGAATGGCACAGCTTTCCGACATCCCCTGATCCATCCTGAATGGCCGCAATCACGGCATATGAGGACGGCGCCATATTCGTAGGCCAGTGCGCGGGTTGCAGGTTCAGCGGCATATCCAGATTACGCGCTTGGCGTACCAGTTCCTGCGCGCGGTATTCGATACGTGAGATATGCCGATCTTTTGGAGGCACTCCCCCGGTTCGGCCGAACAGAGCAATGATATCCAGCGGTTTATAATTGATCGTCGCACCATGCTTGGCTGCAATCTCTTCAAGTCGCATCCCCGCTAGGTAGGAATAGGGCGAGAGTGTCGCAAAAAAGTAGTCAATCTGGGCCATGTTCACTTTCTCCGCTGCGTTATCTTTGCGGGACGGTAGACCCATGCTAAGCGGTGTCAACATCACGAATCTGTCACATTGCCACTGCTGCCCGGGGAAAATCAGCCGATGCCGACACTTCACGAACCCAAGCTTATCGCTGGGAACGCCAATCTTCCGCTTGCCGAAACCATTGCCCGCCGCATGAGCCTACATCGCGGCGTTGACCAGGGACTGGTCGATGCGCGGGTCGAACGGTTCAACGACGGCGAGATTTTCGTTGAGGTATTCGAGAACGTGCGCGGCGAGGATATGTTCATCATCCAGCCGACCTCGAATCCGGCCAATGACAACCTGATGGAGTTGCTGATCATTGCCGATGCCCTGCGCCGTTCGTCCGCGGCCCGCATCACTGCTGTGATCCCCTATTTCGGCTATGCCCGACAGGACCGCCGCACTAAAGCGCGCACACCAATAAGTGCCAAGCTGGTGGCTAACATGCTGACTGGCGCAGGGATCGAGCGTATCCTTACGATGGATCTGCACGCCGCCCAGATTCAGGGCTTTTTCGACATGCCGGTGGACAATCTCTATGCCTCACCAATCTTTGCCCTGGATGTGAAGAAGCAATTCAAAGATCAGATGGACGATCTGATGGTGGTCTCGCCAGATGTTGGCGGAGTAGCGCGCGCCCGCGAATTGGCCAAACGTATCAACGCTCCGTTGTCGATCGTTGACAAGCGCCGCGAAAAAGCCGGTGAAATTGCTGAGATGACAGTAATCGGCGACGTCAAAGACAAGATCTGCCTGATCGTGGACGACATCTGCGATACAGCTGGTACACTATGTAAAGCTGCCCAGGTTCTCATAGATAATGGCGCCAAAGAGGTGCATTCCTATATCACACATGGCGTCATGAGCGGACCTGCAGTTGAACGTGTAACCAATTCGGTCATGAAGTCTTTGGTGCTTTCGGACACAATCCAACCAACAGCCGAGATCGAAAAGGCCGCAAATATCCGCATCGTACCTACGGCTCCGATCTTCACGCAGGCGATCCTGAATATCTGGAACGGCACCAGCGTTTCATCCCTATTTGAGGATAAGACGCTGACCCCGATTTACGAGTCGCTCTATCACATGGACTAATCAGCAAAGCTGCTGACCACAGCTTCTGCCATTTGATATCTTGACGGCCTGCTACTCGGCGACCGTCATGATTTCATCCAACGGCTTTTTCATCTTTGCCACTTTCGGTACCTTCGCATCTTCACTAGGATGACCAACCGCAACGATCATGATCGGTTTTTCGTGATCAGGGCGATCCAATAGTTTATTAAGGAATTTCATAGGGTTGGGTGTATGGGTCAGGGAGACCAACCCAGCGTGATGTAATGCCGTTAGCAGGAAGCCAGTCGCAATACCTGTACTCTCAGGCACATAGTAATTCTTGAACCGTACCCCATCGTCGAAATGGCCCCATCTCTGAGCGAATATCACAATTAACCACGGCGCATCTTCAAGGTGCGGCTTCTGGTCATTTGTCCCAATCGGTTCCAGCGCTTTCAGCCATTCATCCCCGGCACCGCCATCATAGAACTTGCGTTCCTCTTCTTCCGCTTCCTCACGAATTCGGCGCTTCATCTCGGGATTTGAAATTGCGACGAAGTGCCAAGGCTGATGATTAGCCCCTGATGGGGCGGTTCCTGCGGCCCGAATACACTCTTCAATGACTGCGCGTGACACAGGGCGGTCCGAATAATCCCGTACGGTATGGCGACGCTTCATCTTGTCATAAAATGCCAGCGCCTCACTCAACATCTCGTCATCCGGCATGTCCATACGATCAGGCAGATTCAAAGCTTTGTATTCAATGTGCTCGCGTGCAAACACCGGCAAAGTCCTCCGTATCCATCGCGCGTCGCAGGCGCTTTTTCCGTTATGGTACGGCTGTCAAAAAGGTGCAATCTCCTCTTACGTGCAATACGGACTCAGGAGATATTCCAATCATCCTCATGCGCTACCTCGCCGATCGCTGTCCAGGATACCCGAATTCTGGCAATGCGCGTATCAGACCAAGTCCGAAACACAGCATTAAATCCCTCGGGGGTAATATCTTCTGCCTGCACCTCAGCTCGCAGCGCAGATGACGTATCCACATCCCAAAGCGCCACACCGATCTGCACAAATGGCACTGATCGAAACGCCTCTTTGAACCGAATGGCGGTTCGGCGTTCGCGCGCGCCTTGCCCGGTCCACATATCTCCACCGTCGGCGAAATCGGAAAACAAAACGGATTCGCCCTGATCAATACCGATGGGATGGGTCAGAAATTTCTTCATCGTGTCGTCTTTTCTTTCAATTCCGGCACCTTACCCTGCACCTTTGACGAAATCACGACAAAAAAACGGCCCCGCAAAGCAGGGCCGTTTCGAATGGGTTGAGATGAACCTTTATAAGCTCATATGCGTTCCAAGGGCTTCCATATCAGCCAGCAACTTAGCTGCATCGTCGACTATGGATTGATCGTCACCCGCTTTCGCGGCCTCATGCGAGGCTCGGGCTTCCGCGATCAGGTCATCCATATGCGACCGGGTCACTTCCGCGACCGGAATGGCTTTTTCTGCCAGAACAGAAAGGCCATCGCCGTTGATCTGGGCAAACCCGCCGGTGACCAGGTATTCGCTGGCTCCTGCAGGTGCCTCGACCTTCAGGATGCCCGGGCGCAGCGTGGTAATTGTAGGGGCATGATCGGGCATTGCCGTCATGTCCCCGTCCGCGCCGGGAATCTGGACCGCCGTCGCCTCAAGCGAAGCGAGGCTCCGCTCGGGGCTGACGAGGTCGAATTGCATCGTGTTTGCCATCAGGGATACTCCTTAGGCGGCTTCTGCGGCCATCTTCTCCGCTTTGGCGATCACTTCTTCGATGCCGCCAACCATCAGGAAGGCCGCTTCGGGCAGGTGATCGTATTCGCCAGCGACAACCGCTTTGAACGACGCGATGGTCACATCCAGAGGAACCTGTACGCCGGGCGAACCGGTGAAGACTTCGGCCACGTCGAACGGCTGTGACAGGAAGCGTTCGATCTTACGGGCACGGGCCACGGTCAGTTTGTCCTCTTCCGACAGTTCGTCCATGCCGAGGATGGCGATGATGTCCTGCAGTGACTTGTAGCGCTGGAGGATCTGCTGAACGTCGGTCGCAACTTTGTAATGCTCTTCACCAACGATGGCCGGATCGAGCAGACGCGAGGTCGAGTCGAGCGGGTCAACCGCAGGGTAGATACCCTTTTCCGAGATCGCACGGTTAAGAACAGTGGTCGCGTCCAAGTGCGCAAACGAGGTTGCCGGCGCAGGGTCGGTAAGGTCGTCCGCAGGCACGTAGATCGCCTGCACGGACGTGATCGAGCCCGACTTGGTCGAGGTGATGCGTTCCTGCAGGGCGCCCATGTCGGTGGCCAGCGTCGGCTGGTAGCCCACCGCCGAAGGAATACGACCCAGCAGAGCCGAAACCTCGGAACCCGCCTGCGTAAAGCGGAAGATGTTGTCGACGAAGAACAGAACGTCGGTACCGGACTGGTCGCGGAACTGCTCGGCCAGAGTCAGACCGGTCAGAGCAACACGTGCACGCGCTCCGGGAGGTTCGTTCATCTGACCGTAAACCAGCGCAACCTGCGATTCTGACAGGTTGTCCGGCTTAATAACGTTCGATTCGATCATTTCGTGATACAGGTCGTTCCCTTCACGGGTCCGTTCACCAACACCCGCGAACACCGAGAAGCCCGAGTGCACTTTTGCGATGTTGTTGATCAGTTCCATGATCAGAACGGTTTTACCAACGCCGGCACCACCGAAGAGGCCAATTTTACCGCCTTTGGCGTAGGGGGCCAGCAGGTCAACAACCTTGATGCCTGTAACCAGAACTTCCGACTCGGTCGACTGTTCGTCGAATGTCGGTGCGGGCTGGTGGATCGCGCGGGCCTCAGATGCTTCAACCGGGCCTTTTTCGTCGATCGGTTCACCAACCACGTTCAGGATGCGGCCCAGGGTGGCGTTGCCAACCGGTACCGAGATCGGTGCGCCGGTGTCGGTCACGGCTTCGCCGCGGACCAGACCTTCGGTCGCGTCCATCGCGATGGTGCGGACAGTGTTTTCACCCAGGTGCTGAGCAACTTCCAACACCAGGCGCTTGCCGTTGTTGGTAGTTTCCAGCGCGTTCAGAATTTCAGGCAGCTGATCTTCGAAGTGCACGTCGACGACGGCCCCGATGATCTGTGTGACTTTGCCTTTTGCATTCGCCATGTTTCGTCTCCGGTATGTCTCTACAGCGCTTCGGCGCCGGAAATAATTTCAATCAGCTCGTTGGTGATCACGGCCTGACGCGAGCGGTTGAACTGGATCGTCAGTTTGTCGATCATTTCACCCGCGTTGCGTGTCGCGTTGTCCATCGCGGACATCCGTGCACCCTGTTCAGACGCTCCGTTTTCGAGCAGAGCCGAGAAGATCGCGGTCGCGACCCCCTTGGGAAGCAGGTCGGCCAGGATGGCCTCTTCGCTGGGCTCGTAATCGAACACGGCACCGCTGTCGTCACCCTCGGTTTCCTCGAACGAGGCGGGGATGACCTGCTGTGCTGTCGGGATCTGGGTCACAACGTTGACGAACTTCGAGTAGAAGATCGTGGCAACGTCGAACTCACCCCCGTCGAAACGTGACAGGACGTCCTTGGCGATGTCTTGCGCGTTGTTGTAGCCAATGCGCTTGACCTCACTCAGGTCGATATGCCCAACGAAAAGATCGCCAAAATCACGCTTGAGCGCATCGCGGCCTTTCTTGCCGACGGTCAAAACCTTGACCGTCTTGCCTTTGCCGCGCAGCTCGTCCGCTTTGGCGCGGGCAAGCTTGGCGATGTTCGCGTTGAAGCCGCCACACAGGCCGCGTTCAGCTGTCATCACAACCAGCAGATGGACATCATCGCTGCCCGTACCACGAAGCAACTTGGGAGCGCTGTCGCTGCCCCCGACCGACGCCGCCAGCCCCGCCATCACGGCATTGAACCGTTCGGCATAAGGGCGCGAGGCTTCGGCAGATTCCTGGGCGCGGCGCAGTTTTGCTGCCGCGACCATCTGCATGGCCTTGGTGATCTTGCGGGTCGATTTGACCGACTCGATCCTGTTTTTAAGGTCCTTCAGACTAGGCATCGGAACCCCCTATCAAGCGAAGGTCGCGGCGTATTCGTCGATCGCTGCCTTGAGTTTGTCTGCTGCGTCACCTTTGATCTTCGGATCTTCGTCGGTGATCCACTTCAGCAGGTCAGCGTGCTTACCGCGCAGGTGTGCCAGCAGGCCAGCCTCATAGCGGCCAACGTCAGATACGTCGATCTTGTCGAGGTAGCCGTTGGTGCCTGCGAAGATGACGCAGACGATTTCGGCGTTGGTCAGCGGCGAGTACTGAGGCTGTTTCATCAGCTCGGTCAGACGCGCACCACGGTTCAGCAGCTGCTGAGTTGCGGCGTCGAGGTCCGAACCGAACTGCGCAAACGCAGCCATTTCGCGGTACTGAGCCAGTTCCAGCTTAACCGGACCAGCAACCGATTTCATCGCATCGGTCTGAGCCGAGGAGCCCACACGCGAAACCGACAGACCGGTGTTCACAGCAGGACGGATACCTTGGTAGAACAGTTCTGTTTCCAGGAAGATCTGACCGTCGGTGATCGAGATCACGTTGGTCGGAATAAACGCCGAAACGTCACCACCCTGAGTTTCGATAACCGGCAGAGCCGTCAGCGAGCCTGCACCAAAGTCTTCGTTCAGCTTCGCCGAACGCTCCAGCAGACGCGAGTGGAGGTAGAAAACGTCGCCAGGATAGGCTTCACGTCCGGGCGGACGACGCAGCAGCAGCGACATCTGACGATATGATACAGCCTGTTTCGACAGGTCATCATATATGATCAGCGCGTGGCGGCCGTTGTCACGGAAGTATTCAGCCATCGCAGTCGCGGCGTAAGGCGCCAGGAACTGCATCGGTGCCGGATCGGACGCGGTCGCGGCCACAACGATCGAGTATTCAATCGCGCCGGACTCTTCCAGTTTCTTCACCAGCTGCGCAACGGTTGAACGCTTCTGACCAACCGCAACGTAGACGCAGTACAGTTTCTTCGACTCGTCGTCGCCTGCTGCGTCGTTATAGACTTTCTGGTTCAGTATGGTGTCCAGGGCAACGGCAGTTTTGCCGGTCTGACGGTCACCAATGATCAACTCACGCTGGCCACGACCAATCGGGATCATCGCGTCAACCGATTTCAGGCCGGTTGCCATCGGCTCGTGCACCGATTTACGCGGGATGATGCCGGGGGCTTTAACGTCTGCAACGCCACGTTTGGAGGCATTGATCGGGCCTTTGCCGTCCAGCGGGTTGCCCAGACCGTCCACAACGCGGCCCAGCAGTTCGTCACCGATCGGAACGTCCACGATCGAGTTGGTGCGCTTAACAGTGTCACCTTCTTTGATGTCACGGTCAGAACCGAAGATAACGACACCGACGTTGTCGCTTTCTAGGTTCAGCGCCATGCCCATGATGCCACCGGGGAATTCGACCATCTCACCCGCTTGCACGTTGTCCAGGCCGTATACACGGGCAATCCCGTCACCGACGCTCAGCACGCGGCCGATTTCGGCCACTTCGGCTTCCTGACCAAAATTCTTGATCTGGTCCTTCAGGATTGCAGAAATCTCTGCAGCTTGGATTCCCATTTATCCGACCTCTTTCATTGCATTCTGTAGGGAGTTCAGCTTCGAACGGATCGAGCTATCGATCATTTTCGAGCCCACTTTAACGACAAGACCGCCGATGAGGCTTTCATCAACGGTCGCATTGATTGTCACGGTCTTGCCAACACGCTCGGACAGCGTCTTGGACAGTTTATCCATTTGAGTCTTGGTCAGTGCCTTGGCCGATGAGACATCGGCAGTCACTTCGCCGCGCTCATCCGCCAGCATGTCGCGCAGAACCTGTACCAGCTGCGGTACAACAAACAGGCGGCGTTTCTGCGCCATCAGACCCAGCGTATTGCGCAGGATGGCATGCAGGCCCATCTTGTCGGCAACTGCGGTGATTGCGCTTTCCTGTTCGGCGCGCGAAACCAGAGGCGATGCAATCAGGTCGCGCAATTCGGCGCTGTCGCCCAATGCTGCTGCCAGATCGTTGATTCCGGTTTCCAGACCTGCGAGGTCATTATTCTCTTTCGCGATCTCGAAGATCGCGGTGGCATAGCGCTCTGCGATGCCTGTGGAAATCGAAGCTGGTTCGGACACGTCCACCCTTCCGATATTTGAGGCCCCGATTTCGAGTAGCGGCCGCTACCTTGGGGCGTGAGGAAACCCCGTCCATTTAGGGCGGGGATCAAAATCACCGGGGATGTAGCAGAGGTGTTCCAACCAAGCAATACGCTATAGCGGTAACAGATTTATCCACAAATCTATATTTTTCATACACTTAAGCTAAGTGCGACCCTTTGGACCGATTGCGGCAGTTGAAAAATGTTACGAATATGCAGGTTTTTGCGATTCCTGTGACCTTTTTCCCGCATTTTTTCCATTCGAAGTGCCCCGGATTGTCACGCAGGTTTCAACAAACCATCCAGCGCTTTGATCGGACGTTTCGCGGCGTCTTTGGTGACGTTTCCACTGGGTGGCCGGATAAGTTTGGTCGCCTCAACCATCAGCACCCCTCCGGCCATGACGGTTGGAATCCGCTGTCCAGTTTTTTCGATCAGGCTACCTGATTTCAGCCAAAACCGACGAAACGAGGGCGGAAGATATAGCGCCGAGCAATGGCTTTCGGGTACAAAATGATGCGCGCGCAGTTGGTTCTCAAGCTGCGTAGTCGAATAGGGCTGCCCAAAGCCAAACGGCGTCCGGTCTGAACGTGACCAAAGTCCGGCCCGGTTCGGTACGACAAATAGTGCCCGCCCACCGGGTCCCAACACGCGCCAGCATTCTTCCAGCAACTGGCTGGGCCGGTTAGAGTTTTCCAAACCATGCATCACCACCAGTTTATCAACGTGACCAGTTTCGATTGGCCACATCGTCTCTTCGGTCAGAACCGAGACATTGGGCATTCCCGCTGGCCATGGCATTACGCCCTGCGGCCCCGGCATCAAGCCGATCACACGACGTGCATCTTTGAGGTAGGGCCGCAACAAAGGTACAGCAAAACCAAAACCTACTACAGTTTGCCCTTTGGCTTCGGGCCAAAGATCCACCAGTCGCCCACGGATCGCCGCTTGGGCCGCGCGACCTAGGGTGCTGCGATAGTAAAAATTCCTCAGATCCTGCACATCAAGATGCATTGCGGACACCCGGTCAATCGGCTTAGCTGGGCGCAGTCTAGCAATGAAAGGGCAAAAGGCCATGCCTCTTGAGATCGTAACCGTCCCCTGCCTGAGCGATAATTATGCCTTTCTCACCCACGATCCCGCTAGTGGCGAGACCGCATTGGTTGACGCGCCAGAATCCGCTCCGATACTGGCGGAACTTGAGGCGCGAGGCTGGCAATTAAGCCACGTGTTGCTGACTCACCACCATTGGGACCATGTGGATGGGTTGAGTGGTATACTGGAAAAACAACCTGCGCGCGTGATCGGCGCAAAGGCGGATGAACACCGGCTACCAAAACTCGACCAGGCAGTTGTTGAAGGTGACACATTCTATATAGGCAGCGAACCGGTCGAAGTTCTGGATGTCCCGGGTCATACCGTCGGGCACATTGCATTCTACATGCCGGAATCCGGCGCCGTCTTTACGGCGGACAGCCTGATGGCTTTGGGATGCGGTCGGTTGTTCGAGGGCACGCCCGCACAAATGTGGGCCTCTCTCAGCAAGCTCGCGGCCCTGCCAGATGAAACAATCGTGTGCTCGGGCCACGAATATACGCAGTCAAACGCCAAATTCGCCCTGACAATCGATCCTGACAACGCTGCCCTGCTGGATCGCGTGGCCGATATCAACCGCGCCCGCGCTGCCGGAGAACCCACAGTGCCCTCAGTTTTGGGGCAGGAAAAGGCGACAAATCCGTTTCTGCGCGCTGCGGATCCGGTGATTCAGGCCCATCTGGGTATGAAAAATTCTGACCCAGCGTCGGTTTTTGCCGAAATACGTGCCCGAAAAGACCGCTTTTAGTGCCTTTCAAGCCCCTATCACGGCCACGGTCACAACAAATGTGACTGTCAAGTGAAAGAAAACCCTTGAAGCCGGGCCACGATCAACCAAACTCTAATAGTATGAGGACATGGTTGGGATGGGGATCCGGCCTAAGGCCCCCTTCCGGCCCAATACAGAGGAGCACCCGCGTGCCTTCATTCTCGAGCACACTTGAACAAGCCATCCACGCGGCCCTTGCGGCGGCGAATGAACGGCGACATGAATTTGCAACGCTAGAGCATTTGCTGCTGGCGCTGCTGGAAGAACCCGACGCGATACGCGTTATGAAAGCATGCAGCGTTGATCTTGATGAGTTGCGCAGCACCTTGGTCGAATTCATCGACGAAGACCTGTCTAACCTCGTCACCGACATAGACGGGTCCGAGGCCGTGCCAACGGCTGCGTTCCAACGTGTCATCCAGCGTGCAGCGATCCATGTTCAAAGCTCTGGCCGCACCGAAGTGACCGGGGCGAATGTTCTGGTCGCTATCTTCGCCGAACGCGAAAGCAACGCGGCCTATTTCCTGCAAGAGCAAGACATGACCCGCTATGACGCGGTGAACTTTATCGCCCACGGTGTCGCAAAGGACCCGGCCTATGGTGAAAACCGGCCGGTGACTGGTGCGGATGAAGCCGAAGAAGAAGCGCAGACCACCTCTGGCGAGGCCGATCAAAAGGAAAGCGCGCTTGGCAAGTATTGCATCGATTTGAACGCAAAATCGCGCGCGGGAGATGTTGATCCGCTGATCGGACGCTCGGACGAGGTTGAACGCTGCATCCAGGTGCTGTGTCGCCGCCGCAAAAACAATCCCCTGTTGGTAGGGGACCCCGGTGTTGGCAAAACAGCCATCGCGGAAGGCTTGGCACATAAGATAGTGGCTGGAGAAGCTCCCGACGTTCTTGCGGAAACCACTATCTATTCGCTCGACATGGGGGCCTTGCTCGCAGGGACCCGCTATCGCGGTGACTTCGAAGAGCGGCTGAAAGCGGTTGTGACCGAGTTGGAAGAACACCCAGATGCGGTTCTCTTCATCGACGAAATTCACACCGTAATCGGTGCCGGAGCGACTTCGGGTGGGGCCATGGATGCATCGAACCTGCTGAAGCCGGCGCTGCAGGGTGGCAAACTGCGCACCATGGGCTCGACCACTTACAAGGAGTTCCGTCAGCATTTCGAAAAAGACCGTGCGCTTAGCCGCCGATTCCAGAAGATTGACGTAAACGAGCCTTCGGTCGAAGACAGCGTGAAGATTCTGCGTGGTCTGAAACCGTATTTTGAAGAGCATCACTCGATCAAATACACGGCGGATGCGATCAAGACGGCTGTCGAACTGTCGGCGCGCTACATCAATGACCGCAAACTGCCCGACAAGGCTATCGACGTAATCGATGAGGCCGGGGCGGCACAGCATCTGCTGGCCGAAAGCAAACGGCGCAAAACCATTGGCGTCAAAGAGATCGAGGCGGTGGTTGCAAAGATTGCGCGTATCCCGCCCAAGAACGTTACCAAGGATGACGCCGAGGTTCTGAAAGATCTCGAAACCTCGCTGAAACGCGTGGTGTTTGGTCAGGATGAAGCCATCGAAGCGCTGTCCAGCGCCATCAAACTGGCCCGTGCCGGTCTGCGGGAACCAGAGAAACCCATCGGAAACTACCTGTTTGCTGGTCCTACCGGTGTGGGTAAAACCGAGGTGGCGAAACAACTGGCGGATACGCTGGGTGTGGAACTGCTGCGCTTTGACATGTCGGAATATATGGAGAAGCACGCGGTCAGCCGCCTGATTGGTGCCCCTCCGGGTTATGTCGGGTTTGATCAGGGCGGTCTGTTGACCGATGGCGTCGACCAGCATCCGCATTGTGTGCTGTTGCTTGATGAAATCGAAAAGGCACACCCGGATGTGTTCAATATCCTGCTGCAGGTGATGGATCATGGCGAGTTGACCGATCACAACGGTCGAACGGTGAACTTCCGCAACGTCGTGCTGATTATGACCTCGAATGCAGGGGCTCAGGAACAAGCCAAGGCCGCCATCGGCTTTGCCCGCGACCGTCGCGAAGGCGAGGACACTGCAGCGATCGAACGCATGTTCACGCCGGAATTCCGCAACCGCCTAGACGCCGTGATCTCATTTGCGCCGCTGCCGAAAGAGGTCATCTTGCAGGTCGTCGAAAAGTTCGTCCTGCAGCTTGAAGCTCAATTGCTGGATCGTGGCGTGACCATCGATCTGACCCCCCGTGCCGCCGAATGGCTGGCCGACAAGGGCTATGATGACAAGATGGGTGCACGTCCGCTGGGACGTGTCATTCAGGAGCACATTAAGAAGCCTCTGGCCGAGGAGCTGCTGTTCGGTAAATTGGCCAAAGGTGGCGTGGTCCGTGTTTCGGTCAAAAAAGGCGAATTGAGCCTTGAAATCCTGGGGCCCGATCAGCCACGTATACCCGGTGACAAGCCCCCGCTGCTGACAGCAGACTGACCTTAATCTTGAAACCTGCTTGAACGCCTGCCAACTTCATTTGGCAGGCGTTTTTCATTTGCATAAGTCGGCTGAGAACAGGTGCAGAATTGCGTAGAATCGGTGCGTTGATATTTCCCGGGTTTGAATTGCTGGATGTCTTTGGTCCGATGGAGATGTTCGGTCTTCTGGAGGACGATTTCCAATTGGAACTTGTCGCTGAAACCCCAGGGCCAATTCAAAGCAACCAAAAGCTGAAAGCGATCGCGGAACACTCTATCAGCGACGATACCCATTATGATATCCTCTTCGTCCCCGGTGGTGCCGGAACGCGCCGCGAAGTCGGGAATCACCGCCTGCTGGATTGGATCTCGATCAGCGCCGAGAAGGTGGAGTTCACCCTGAGTGTTTGCACCGGCAGCGCCCTTCTTGCCAAAGCTGGTGTTTTGGACACTCGGCGCGCCACCACGAATAAGGCTGCGTATTCGTGGGTCCGCACGCAGGGGCCAAATGTCGACTGGGTGCCTCAGGCGCGATGGGTCGAAGATGGCCCCTTCCTGACATCATCCGGAGTTTCTGCCGGTATGGACATGACGCTGGGCGCTATCGCCTTGTTGCACGGAGAAGACAGAGCCGAGGAAGTTGCCAAGTGGTGCGAGTATTCGTGTCACAAGGACAAGAGCCACGATCCCTTTGCCCAAATTCACGGGTTGGTCTGATACCCGTTTGCTGCTTACCGCTCGGTCAGTTTCAACTCGATCCGACGATTCTGCGCACGGGCCTCGGGGGTGTCCGCTGGGTTAACGGGCTGGAATTCCCCGAACCCGTTTGCTGCAAGCCGATCCGGAGGAATACCCAGCGCATCAACCATATAGCGCACCACAGACAAAGCGCGGCCCTGGCTGAGTTCCCAATTGTCGCGATACCGTCCAGTACTCACAAGCGGTACATTGTCGGTATGCCCATCGACCCGGATGACCCAGTTCAATCCACCAGGGATTTCTGCGGCGACACTACGCAGAATATTGGCGACCTTGGCGACCTCTTGGCGGCCTTCGACAGACAACTCTGCCGAGCCTGTGGCAAAAAGAACCTCGGACGAGAATACGAATCTGTCACCCTCGATCCGAACACCTTCCTGATCGCCCAGCACATCCCGCAAACGCCCGAAGAATTCCGAGCGGTAACGTTGCAGATCTTCCGCCTGTGCTGTCAGCTCCTGGTTTTGACCGGCGAGTTCCTCTGCTTCGGCCTCAAGACGAATACGCTCGGCCTCTTCCAGCAACCTTCGGCGGCGCTCTTCCGAGGCCGCACGCGCGAGGGCCGCATTCAAATCCTGTCCCAGCGTTTGAACCTGAATTTCGGCTGCCGCATTTCGATCTTCATAATCATCCAAAAGCGCCTGCAATGATCCAAGCTGGCTGCGCAACGCCGACATCTGCTGATTTAACAGGGCGGTCTGCCGCTGCGCCTCTGCCGATATCTCTTTCTCTGACGCAAGTGTATCTTGTGCCAAAGCCAAGAGCGCAGCACGCTCGTCTGCGAGTGACTTTTGTTCGTCGACCTGCGCCTGAGCTTGCGTTTGTGCCTCTAGCGCAGCCTGAAGCTGAGCTCTTAACTCTTCGGCATTGATTTCGCCAAATTTCTGCTCCAACTCTGCCTGCGCGGCCCGCGCTGCGGCCAGCAAGGTCAGTGTTTCTTCGGCTTCCTTGCGTTGTGCTTCCAATGCGAGTGTCATCGCGGTCAGCTCGGCATCTGCATCCTGCAAACGATTGCGCAAGGTTTCCGCCGCAGCCGCCTCGGCCAGACGCGCGGCTACTTCTTCGGTCAGTTGTTGCTCAAGCTCAGTGATTTGAAGGGCTTGAGCATCTTTGTTGGTTTCAAGGTCGGCAATCAAGGCCTCAAGCGCTTCGCGCCGTGCAGCGGCCAGACGCGCGACTTCGGCTTGCGCGTCGATTTCCTGCCGACTTTGGGCAAGCGCCAGATTGAGGGCCTCTTGTTCGGTCAGCAGTTCATCACGCTGAGTTTCCAGCGCCGTAATATCTCCCTGTGCCCGCTCCTGATCAGCAAGCAACGCGGCGACCTGCGCCTCGAAGTCGGTGATGCGTCCTTGTGCTTGCGCCAAATCATCTTCGACCCGATTCAGGGTCGTGTTCAGCGTCCCCAATCGAGCTTGAAGACGGCTGTTTTCCCGCTCTTCCAACCCCAGCGCCCCAGCCAGTGCTGCGATTTCGTCGGACAGCGCGGTCAGTTCATCCTCTTGGCCTGAAATGGTCTCGCGCAGCACAAACTGGACAACCATGAAGATGGTCAACACAAAGGTCAAAACCATCAGCAAGCCGGTCATTGCGTCCACGAAACCGGGCCAGACCGAGCCCGAGAACCGTTGACCTGTGCGGCGAGACAGCGCCATCCGTTACTCTCCTTCCGGAGAGCTACGCACCGCGCCGCGTGGAAGAGTGAGTGCTTTGACCAGTAGCTCGAAATCCTTGCGCAGCTCGTTCATGCTGTCCTGACGACCGGCGGAAATCTCTTCGAGAATACGCAGTAGCTGTACATCCATCGATCGTAGGCGCATCCGGCTTTCGGCATCGATCCCCTCACCCGCGCCGTGTTCTCGCATATGATCCAGCAGTGCATCTTGCCCCAGCGCCACACGTTCCAATGCCGCCGTAACGCCTTCGGTCTGGGCTTGCCGTTGGTTCATTTCCCCGATCACATCAACCAATTGACCCAGTTTGGTTGAGACATTGATCCGGTCAACTTCTTGCGCCGAGAACATATCCTGCAGGGCATCCATCTGCTCGGACATCGCATCAAGAACCGGTGTCAGTACGGCCAGTTCGGCGCCCCCTTCATCACCCGCCGCAAATCCGACGCGGGTAATTGATGACAGCCATTCCTCCAACTCACGGTAAAAGCGGTTCTGGCCATGACCTGCAAATAATTCCAGCAAGCCGACGATCAGTGATCCAGCCAGGCCCAGCAGAGACGAGCCAAAGGCAACACCCATTCCCTGCAGCTGTGATTCCAGTCCCGTCATCAGACGATTGAAGACGGCCAAGCCCTCCTCGCCTTCTTGAGGGTTCAAGCTGCGGATTGTGTCGACGATGGCCGGAACCGTTGTAGCCAGTCCAAAGAAGGTACCCAAAAGACCAAGGTAGATCAGCACGTTGGTGATATAACGCGTGATCTCACGCTCCTCCTCCACCCGTTCGGCGACGGAATCGAGGATTGACCGGGTTGAGCTGGAACTGATCTGAGACCGCGCACCCCGTTCACGTAGAAGCGATGCCAGCGGAGCCAACAATTGCGGCGGGCGCGCATCGTCCCGCTCGACCCCGCCGATGAAAGCTTCGATCCAGCGAACCGAGCCAATCAACTGCGTAACTTGCAGAAAACAGGCGGCAACACCGATGACAAATACCAGCAGGATGAATCCGTTAAGATACAGATTGGCTTGAACGACGGGCAGCACATAGGGCAGCGCCATGAACACGCCTAGCCCCGACAGCCCGATTGCAATCAGCATCATCAAGATTTGACGGATCGGTTGTGAGAAATGCGGTCTCACGCCCTGATGTGCCTGCGCCATGCGCGTGGCTCCTGGTATTGTCTGCTCTGGGCTGAACCTAACGAAGTTCGTCCCGCGACGCCAAGAGTTTATGCACTGATTGTCCGCACCCGTTGCGACAACCACTCAAGGTCCGGGTCGTGCAGTCCAATATCTGTCAGATGCGACGCGGTATTATAGAGATACTCGGTATTCGGTCCACGCCCGCCAACCGCATGGGCGATGATCTGGGCTTGCTCTTCCAATGGCAGGCCACCGCAATACTGAACATGATGCGCGTCGATTACGTAAGTCACTGCATTCACGATCTTCCCGCAGTCCAGATGCACATCAAGCATTCGTTCAAGATATGCTGACGAGATCAGCTCGCGCTCGCGCAGCTCCGCCAAGGTGCGATCTTCATGTCCTGCTTCGACGGCCAGAGCCAATCCAGTGCAGAGCGCGTCGGGCTGCTCGTCTAGCGCCAGCACCAGGCCTGGATCTTCCTCGGTGCCACGATGGTGGATCGAACGCATACAGAAAGACCGGGCATAGCCATGCAAGGTGGCACGTTCACTGCGGGCTACCGGGAAACCCGGATTCCACAGCAGCGATCCATATCCGAATACCCACATCGTCATTGCACTGGTCCTTGCCTGTTTGGCCCTATAAACATCAAATCCGAGGCAGGAAAAAGGGCCATTCATCATGCGTCGCCTGATACGCGTTTTTGTATTTATCGCCCTTGCGTGGAGCGCCTACTGGTTTGTGGCCGGTTACGGGCTGCGCAACGCACTGACTGGTTGGTTTGACAGGCAGCAGGAATTGGGCTGGCAGGCTGACTTCTCAGACGTGACAACAGCCGGCTATCCGTTTCAGCACATCACGCGCCTAGACAACCCCGCTTTGGCCGATCCAGTTAACGGAACGGCATGGAGCGCGGATTGGATCGAGTTCCAAAGCCCAGCAATCTGGCCTGGCCGTCAGATGCTGCGCTTTGCCAGCACGCCACAGCGCCTGTCCTATTTCGACCAGACCACAACCGTTCAGGCTGAGGAGCTACAAGCCGAACTGCACCTCCAACCTGGCGTCGCACTGGTACTCGAGAAAATGGCGCTGACTTCTGAACGCTGGTTGCTGACCACCGAAGGTGATCCGCAGGCTGGTGGTCAAACGCTGGGTCTTGTGATGGAACAATCCGGAGCACCCGAAAGCTATGGGATTACGGCAAATGTCGACGGATTTACACCCGGTGATGATCTGAGGCGTCTGATGCGTTCATCCTCGACCCTACCGCAATCGTTCGAAACACTTGAACTGGATATGTTTGTCACTTTCGACAAACCTTGGGATCGCTCGGCGCTTGAGCAGCGTCGCCCTCAACCCGTCGAGATCGATCTGCGCTTGGCAGAGGTGAAATGGGGAGAGTTGCGTCTGTTCGCCACCGGAGAATTGAATGTAGACGAACAAGGCATCCCAACCGGTGAAATCGCGATGAAGGCGGAAAATTGGCGCGATATGATCGCGATGGCGAATGCTGCAGGCGCACTTCCTGATCAGGCAGTTGATCCGGTGACCCGCGCTTTGGGGTTCATGGCCGGTTTGGGCGGCAATCCAAATGCGCTGGATTTACAACTGAATTTCCGCGACGGGTTCGTCGCCTTGGGGCCTTTGCCACTGGGCCCTGCACCCCGGCTGGTTCTCCGTTAACGGCAATAAGTACCGCTTCGATACCGCGCGGTATCAAGGTGGAAATGATCCCGATGATAGCGATCCGAGTTTGGCCCCAGTACCGTGCCAAACGGCCCACAAGCGCCGCGCCAGACTTTGGTTAGTTGCTTCTTGGACGGATTTTTGCGCCAGCCATCCAGGACTGTCACCACCTCACCATCCGCCATCTTGAAACCCGATATGTCGATGGCGCGTCCCTTGCCGTGTTCGGAAATTCGCGCCCCTTTGCGGTTGTTCCGCGTTCGACAAGCGTAGTGCGCGGCGACCTGCAGTTCGACCACCGGACCACGTCGTTTGAACGTGGGTATAACGGCTTTGTCGACCCATTTGTTCAGTGCCTGCGCTGTTCCGCAATCCATCGTTGAAGGGCGGCTTAATTTGACCCCCGAAACCGATGTGATCTGAACCGCGTCCTTGATCCCACAGGCTTTGATCTTGCCGTTAACGCGCCCGACCGCCTTGCCCTGTATGTAGATGTCACCGCACACCGAGGTTTTGCGCAGCTTGCGTTTCTTGAAGAGAACTTGCTGTTCCAATTGTTCTGGTCGAACGAATGGCCGGATCGATTTCTCTGGCCCAAATAATGGGAGATCAACGGGTCGGGCCGCCGCGGCTGTTACCTGAGGTGAAGCAGGCCTTAGGATGGGGCGGACGTTGGAAGTGACAACTGTTGTTACCACCTCGGAGGTCCCTGGGCGTGTCAGCGGCACAAGAGAGGCTTCAGGCGCAGCGGAATGTGAAGTCGTTGCCGTCAATACGATGAAACCTATCAAAAAGCTGCTGCTCAAGCCTCTCATGTCGATGTCTTTCCCCGCCCAAAATCTGGTGCATCCGTATCCTGCCCAGCATCGATAATGCCTCGGCGGATTGCCCGAGTGCGCGTAAAGTAGTCGAACAATTGCTCTCCGTCACCTGTGCGGATAGCCCGTTGAAGTGCAAAGAGTTCTTCTGTGAAGCGTCCTAGAATCTCCAGCGTCGCGTCCTTGTTGGTCAAGAACACATCGCGCCACATGGTCGGATCCGAAGCTGCGATTCGCGTAAAGTCGCGGAAGCCGGCGGCCGAGTATTTGATAACTTCGGTGTCTGTAACCCGCCGAAGATCATCTGCGACACCCACCATCGTGTAGGCGATCAGGTGCGGAGCATGCGAGGTAACGGCAAGAACCAAATCATGGTGATCAGCGTCCATCTCATCGACATTCGAACCCATGCCTTCCCAGAAGGTGCGCAATTGTGCGATTGCGTCTATATCTGAACCTTCTACCGGCACCAGCAGACACCAGCGGTTGTCAAACAGCTCGGCGAAACCAGCTTCGGGGCCGGAATGTTCGGTTCCGGCTAGAGGGTGGGCAGGAATGAAATGGACCCCATCGGGGATGTGCGGCGAGACAGCCTTGATCACATGACGCTTGACCGACCCGACATCCGAAACTGTTGCACCCGGCTTCAGAACTGGTGCGATATCTTCTGCCACGGCTCCCATCGCCCCAACAGGAACACAAAGGACCACCAGGTCAGCATCTTCGACTGCCTCTTGCGCGGTATCGCATACCCGGTCGCAAAGTCCGATACGACGCGCAGTCTCACGAGTCGCCTCGGATCGGGCATAACCCGTCACTTCGCCTGCAAGCCCGGCGCGTTTGATCGCCCAGAACATGGAGGAAGCGATTAGGCCCAGCCCAATCAGCGCCACACGGTCGTATATCTGGGTCATGCAGTGCCCCCTTTGAACGCGGTAATGGCTGCAACCACGTGGCGGCAGGCGTTTTCGTCACCTACGGTAATCCGCAGAGCGTTTGGCAGGTTGTAGCCCGCAACCCGCCGAACGATCAAACCCTGAGTTTTTAGGAAATCGTCACAAGCCTCAGCCTCGTTCCGATCAGCAAAGCGGGCGAGTACGAAATTGGTGCAGGAGGCATCTGAAGCCACTCCAACCTTGGCCAGTTCCTCGGACAACCAAATGCGAAGGCGCGCATTCTCTGACTGGCAAAACCGCAGATATTCTTCGTCGCCTACAGCGGCTTCTGCGGCTGCCAGAGCGGTCAAAGACAGATTGAAGGGCTGCCGGACGCGGTTCAGCACGTCGATTATCTCTTTCGCTGCATAGCCCCAGCCAACGCGCATGCCCCCAAGACCGTACACCTTGGAGAATGTTCGGGTCATGATGACGTTGCTAAACCGGTCAACCAACCCTGCCCCGCCATCAAAACCGTCGACAAATTCTGCATAGGCGCCATCCAGCACCATTAGGCAATCGTTGGGCAACCCCTGCGCCAATCGTACCAACTCTGCGTCAGAAACCATTGTTGAAGTCGGGTTCCCTGGATTGGTTACAAAGACAATCCGTGTCCGGCCTGTGACCGAAGCAAGGATGTTATCCACGTCCACTCGGCGATCCCGCTCGGAAACCATGACCGGGGTCGCCCCAGCCATGCGCGCGATGATTGGGTACATGGAAAACCCATGCTCGGTATAAATCACCTCATCGCCCGGCCCAGCATAGGCCTGCGCTACGAATTGCAGCACCTCGTCACTGCCGACGCCGCATATAATACGGTCCGGGTTCAACCCATGCTTTTCAGCAATCGCGTTGCGCAGGCTGGCGTGATCGGTGCTGGGATAACGATGCAACGAAGCTGCGCTATCGCGCACGGCCTCGATTGCCTTGGGGCTTGGTCCGAAAGGGTTTTCATTGGAACTCAGCTTGATGACTTCAGCCACGCCCTCAACATGTGACTGCCCGCCCTGATACAGTGCGATGTCCATAATGCCGGGTTGTGGGGTGATCTGGTTCATGAGGGGCTCCAATAACGTGGCCCCTCTTACCCTTCTCATCGCATTGAGAAAAGCGGCAATTCCTTCAGACCGCCTCGAAGCAGGTCATCGCCGGTTCAGCAGAATGAAATGCCCGGATATCCTCGGCTCAGCCCTTGCGCTATCGCAACGCTCACCGATGGGTGCCTCCTCGGATCCGCCTCTTCATCTGGCTCAAAATATCTCGGGGGAGTCGCAAAGCGACGGGGGCAGAGCCCCCAAAATCAAAAAAGACCGCGCTTAAAGCGCGGCCCTTAAACTCAGCAGATCGGCGAAGATTAGTTCTTCGCGTAGAATTCGACGACCAGGTTCGGTTCCATCATAACCGGGTAAGGCACATCGCTCAGGCCAGGTGCGCGCACAAACGTTGCAGTCATTTTCGAGTGATCCGCATCGATGTAGTCTGGGACATCACGCTCTGCCAGAGCAGCCGCTTCCAGAACAACGGCCAATTGCTTGGACTTGTCGCGCACTTCGATCACGTCACCTTCCTTGACACGGTAGCTGGGGATGTTGACCCGCTTGCCGTTCACTTTGACGTGGCCGTGGTTCACGAATTGACGCGCGGCAAACACGGTTGCAACAAACTTGGCACGGTAGACAACAGCGTCCAGACGACGTTCCAGCAGACCGATCAGGTTTTCACCGGTGTCACCGTTTACACGAACAGCTTCGGCGTAGATGCGGCGGAACTGCTTCTCGGTCAGGTCGCCATAATAGCCTTTCAGCTTCTGCTTGGCACGCAGCTGCAGACCGAAGTCCGACAGTTTGCCCTTGCGGCGCTGACCGTGCTGGCCGGGGCCGTATTCACGACGGTTGACCGGGGATTTCGGACGACCCCAGATGTTTTCGCCCATCCGGCGGTCGATTTTGTACTTGGCAGACGTGCGTTTGGTCACGGCTGATCTCCTTCGTTTGGTCGAGGCCACATTGGCCACTATGAAGGGCGTTGTCCTCTTGAGGTTTCCCCCATGACAGGCATCCCCTTGCGGGGGCCACCAACACCAATGAAGCCGCGCTTATATCTGCAGTTTTACCAGAGTCAACATGCCGAACCGAACAGTCGGGCCGTTTTCCGTATTATTCATACAATTTTCAGCGGTGCGGCCTGCTATTCAGCGGCAACACCCACGATTTTTGGCATATCTGCGGGAATTGCGATCACCCCAGCCGCAGAACCGGGGAAGGCAATCACCTTACTGTCATCGATAAATCCAATATCGGCGGGCTCCACATTCTCAGCCGCCTCACTGACCCAAAACTCTTGATCCGCTTCGGGGCATCCGTCCTTGAAAATCAACATCAGAGAAGAACCACCGACAATTTGCACAAGCTCGGCAGTGAATTTCTGCGCTCCATTTGTCAGCTCGACAAGCGAGCCCTGAGCTACAGCAAGCGGGTCAAAAGCAACATCCGCTCGTGCCGCCAGCGCTGATACAACATTTGAGTATGCATCGTTCTGAACATAAACATCAGCATCTGCCGACAATTCGATCTTGCGGCCCCGCCAAGACCAAGCTGCACCGACAACCATATGGGCAAGAGGCGCCGCCTCAAGCCCGTCAATCTCTGTCTGCGACCAAGATATCGCTACCTGACCGTTAAACCCGGTTCCCATATACCCGCCCGTACATTTACTCGCCCAACTTTTTATGTTGCATATGTATCAGTGAAAAAATGGGCGGAAAAGAGACTGAAATGCAGCATTCACAAAATTGTTGCCAAAGAACAAAGTCAATTTGAGACTTAACCCTTTTCACCACCAGGCTACATGAATGCAGCCCTGCAAGTATCAGTTAACTCGATCCCGCAGTCGGCCGATCTTGTGATTGAAATTCCCGATGGGCACGCTGAATCATTTGACAAGGGTATCCGGTCTTAAGACCTCTACGAAAGCACCATCAATGAGTTGTGATTGCTGTGAAATCGCCCATGGTGCGTAGAAGTAGTATGGACGAGACCTGATTTCGAAATGCAAGCGCGACAGGTGTTACTGAAACATTCCTTTGACAAAAGCACGCATTTTGCGCAGGGCGTGCCAGAAATGAAGAGGCCCTTGGATTACCCTGATTCAATGGCAAGATCGAACTGGATGTCAGAGATTCTGAATCTGACTGGGCTCCGTTCGCGCAATAGCTGCCGCAGAAAGTGCCTCGAATGTCCTCCTTGTGCTACTCGATGATACCAGTCTGGGTGACTAGTCCCCTTTTGGCAGCAAGATCAAATTGCCCACGGTGGATGAGCTTGCGGAACAAGGGCTGACCTATACGAAGAGGCGCGCAATCGCGCTGTATTCTCCCACACGATCCAGCCTTCTAACCGGACGAAACCATTACCTGAATGGCATGGCGGCCATCACCGACACTGCAGATAGATTTCCAGGTGCCAGCGGGCGTTTCCCGCCCAAAGTGACAACTATTGCCGAAGTGTTGCGGGCCAATGGCTACAGCACATTCTGGATTGGCAAGATCCATAATGCACCCAAACAGGAAGTGGCCTCAGGCGCCAGCCACACGGAACGGCCTCTGAACCTGAGATTTGACCGTTTCTGCGGCTTCCTCGGAGGTAAAACCAACCAATGGTATCCGGACCTTGTTGAAGACAACCACTTCATCGAACAGCCCTACGGTCCCAATGATGGCTATCGCCCGTCCTAAGATCTGGCGATTAGGCAATCCATATGTTGCGGGATCAGAACTCAACCAACCCGTACATGGTAACAGCCTTGAGAATCCGACGGGCTGGCAATGGGCCCCGTCCACAATGCGATCCAGAGGAGTTGGAAAGCTACCCAAAACCCTGCAGTGGATAGTTTCACTTCCTATCAAGCGGTACTCTCATGGCCGGACGGCAGTTATCTCACCGCGTGCGACGCCGCGCTGAAGGTCCGCGAGATCCAGATGACCCGAGCCGAAGAACGCCGCATTCTCAAACGCGGGGGTCTGGACCCTGTCGCAGGCGGCGAGATTGCCGCCCGGCCCGTCGCCTCCCTGTGGAGACGTTTGTTGATGAGAAGCGCTCCGACCTGACCGGGGTACCTATTACTCCTGCCGCAGTCACAAATCTCAGCGGCATTAACCCCCTTTAACATCCGATCGGGCCGGAAACGCTTCAGTTCACCTGACGTTCCAGAACGGTGCTATAGGTCGTTCCATTCCGCAGGCTACGGAAATCGGCAAAGATCTTGCCGTCCTCGTACCGCGCATCGATCAACGCATTGGCGCCAATCACCAGCGGGGAAGTTTCGACGATGCCGATCGAGCCAGTCCCATCGAGGCTGATGGTCCCGGTGGCCTCGTATTCGTTCCATTCGGTATCACCCTCGCGGCGCCACTTGCTGGGGCCCCAGAAGACATTGTCTTCCTGCATCTGGACGTCGAGCATCCATTCAGCCTGATTAAAGCGGGGCTGATCACCCTTGTAGTAATGGCTGGGCTGTACGGTTGTGTAATTCCCCACCCACGTGCCACGCAGATCCGGCGTGTTCTCTGCCAGTGCGGCGGTTCCGAGGGTGAGGCTGGTGGCCAGAGCGGCTGCTCCGGCAGTCATGTATCTGGTCATGGCTTTCCTCCTGAATGCGACCCTTTAGAGTTCAAAAACGAACATCGTTGCTGTGGGATACAGATTGGGCGGAGGTGCGCCGGTTACAACTTACCTAAGGGAAACTTCATAAACCGGTAATGTTTGCGTCAGGCCCAGGCCAGCGCGGTGCCGAGGATGACCAGACCGATACCGAACGCCTCACGATACGAGAAGTTCTCGCCAAACAGGAAGAATGAGGCGATGGCGATCAGAACGACCTCGGCCCCCAGAATGCCGGTATAGATGATACCCAGCCGTTCCTCGCGCAGCGCGGCAAGCTCCAGCGTCGCCCCGGCCAGCAGGGTTGCGACGATCAGCAGGCCAAGACCCACACCGGGGAGTTTCCACCAGAACTTCATCGAGATCATGGCCACGGAATAGAGACCCGCCGACCCGAGGGCGATGATGGGGATCATGGATGTGGACATAGGGGCCTCCTGCCGAGGATTCCGTTGGGTCAAGTGTAGCAGGAGGGGACGGTTGGGGCTGTGAGGTGGGTCACAGTGGGATGATGGGTTAAAAACCCATCCTACGTAGGGTGGGTTTCCAACCCACCATTCCATCCCCGTAGGGCGGGCTTCGGCCCGCCACTCACCTGACCCAAAACCAACACGCAAGGATTGGAGGGGGATGGCGGGCTGAAGCCCGCCCTACGACTTGTTGCAAACGGATGACCAAAAGAACTGAGGGCCGCGACCGACCCGAAGGGAGGCGCAAACGAGCCGTCTATTTTGTCGGAGGCAAACATTCGGTTTGACGGGGGCGGGTCAGCGGAGCCCAGCAGGGCCGACACGCAGGGAACAGTGCAAAACGGTTAATTTTCGCAAGATCCGAATCCCAGACGACATAAATTAAAATTCAGTGATATGGTCTTGTTCGAGTTCCTGAAAAAGAACTTCGGAAGGAACTGCCAACGAGTAATTTGCCAATCCTTCGACTGATGACGTTTCAGTCCTTCTTGAAACGATTCCAACCACGCAGCCACACTCATTTAACAACGGCCCACCACTATTTCCGGGTGCCACATGACAAGAGTTTACAATCTCTTTCGTCCCAATTGTTGTGTCACCAGTCCACCCATTTACCTCACCTTTATGAAACAGCAATGGGCTAGTTTCGCGCAGATGGACTTTCGGGTAACCCGCTGAAATTACTTGCTCAAGCAAACTGGCCTTAGAAAAGCAGAGGGTCTCCCCTGAGTAGTCGTTACTCAAGTGCAACACCGCGGCGTCTAGTCGATCGAAGAAGAATCCGCCATGAACTTCAAGTTCAGTATTTCCCGATTTGACATACTCGATTTTGTATTGCTCTCCGCGATCCGAGAACAAGTTGTGTTTGCAGGTGACAATTCGGTTGTTCCCGTCTTTGAATTTGACGACAAAGCCTGTTCCCGTACAATAGTCACCCTCCGGCGTCTTTACACAAATTTCCAAAATTCCGTCGGACAGCGAATTACAAAAATGCAAGTGCCCTAGCAGCGCACCAGACAACCACCCTTCTCTCTTTGGAGGTTCGATTAGTTCGCTAATTAGCCCATATGTTCCATAGGCACCTACGAACGCTTTTGGCGATCCCAGATACTCTGCCATTCGGTCTAGTGCGAAAAAGGCCAGTGGATAAGGAAACGAATCTAGACCGTTTCTTTCCCTTACTAGTTCGGCAAATTGTACCGCTTCAATGTTAGTTCTAAATCCGTCGTCGTTACCCCGCATCAACAATCCTAGCGTTGCGTTTCCGGATCTGGATCTAGGTAGATCAGCACAAAAGCTTTCAGGATCATTCAAAAAATATTCAAAGGCCTCAACTAGGTGAGATCCGTATTGCCTCACCCAAGAGTTTAAATTCAAAATCAAGACTTAACTATCCATCTTCAGCGCTGAAATAAACGCCTCCTGCGGGATATCCACCTTCCCGAACTGACGCATCTTTTTCTTCCCCGCCTTCTGCTTGTCCAGCAGTTTGCGTTTCCGCGTGGCGTCGCCTCCGTAGCATTTGGCGGTCACGTCCTTGCGCAGCGCCGAGAGGGTCTCGCGGGCGATGACCTTGCCTCCGATGGCGGCCTGGATCGGGATTTTGAACATGTGGCGCGGGATCAGGTCCTTGAGCTTTTCGCACATCGCCCGGCCCCGCATCTCGGCCCGGTCGCGGTGAACCATGGTCGACAGCGCATCAACGGGCTCATCATTCACCAGCACAGACATCTTGACCAGCGCGTCCTCGGTATAGCCGGTCATCTGATAATCAAACGAGGCATAGCCCTTGGTCACCGATTTCAGGCGGTCGTAGAAGTCAAAGACGACCTCGTTCAGCGGCAGGTCATAGACGACCATGGCGCGGGAGCCCGCATAAGTCAGGTCCATCTGGATGCCGCGTCGGTCCTGGCAGAGTTTCAGCACATCGCCGAGGAATTCATCCGGCACAAGGATGGTCGCCTTGATGCGCGGTTCCTCGATGTGATCGACCTTGGAGGGGTCGGGCATGTCGGCGGGGTTGTGCAGCTCGATCATCTCGCCGTCTTTCATGTAGACGTGATAGATCACCGACGGCGCGGTGGTGATGAGCTCGATATCATATTCGCGTTCGATCCGGTCGCGGATAACCTCGAGGTGCAGAAGGCCAAGGAAGCCGCAGCGGAAGCCAAAGCCAAGTGCGGCCGAGGTTTCCATTTCAAAGCTGAAGCTGGCGTCGTTCAGGGCCAGTTTGTCGATCGCGTCGCGCAGGTCTTCGAATTCGGAACTGTCGACGGGGAAGAGGCCACAAAACACCACCGGTTGCGCGGGTTTGAAGCCTGTCAGTGCCTCTTCAGTACCGTTGCGGTCATTGGTGATGGTGTCACCAACGCGAGTGTCGCGGACCTGTTTGATGGATGCGGTGAGGAAACCGATCTCACCGGGGCCGAGGCTGTCGACCATCTCCATCTCAGGCCGGAAAACGCCGACGCGGTCGACATGATGCAGGGTGTTGTTCGACATGAACTTGACCCGCATCCCCTTTTTCAGCGTGCCGTCCATGATGCGGACCAGAACGATGACGCCGAGATAGGCGTCGTACCACGAATCCACCAGCATCGCCTTGAGCGGCGCATCCAGATTGCCCTGCGGTGCGGGCAGTTGCTGCACGATGGCCTCAAGCGTCTCATGGATGCCCTGCCCTGTCTTGGCGCTGACCTGAATGGCGTCGGTCGCGTCGATGCCGATCACATCCTCGATCTGTTCGGCGACGCGGTCACAATCGGATGCGGGCAGGTCGATCTTGTTCAGCACCGGCACGATCTCATGATCGGCGTCGATGGCTTGGTAGACATTCGCCAGCGTCTGCGCCTCAACCCCTTGGGTCGAGTCCACGACGAGCAGAGAACCTTCGACCGCGCGCATGGACCGGCTGACCTCATAGGCAAAGTCCACGTGGCCGGGGGTGTCGATCAGGTTCAGCACGTATGCTTCGCCATTGTCGGCGGTATAGTCGATGCGAACCGTGTTGGCCTTGATGGTGATGCCACGTTCCCGCTCGATATCCATGCTGTCGAGCAGTTGTTCCTTCATGTCGCGATCCTTGACCGTTCCGGTCTCTTGGATGAGCCGGTCAGCAAGGGTGGATTTGCCATGGTCGATATGCGCGACGATGGAGAAATTGCGGATATGAGCGAGGTCTGTCATGGGTTGGGGATATGTAGAGGAATCGTGGGTTGGTCAAGGTGCATCAATCGATGAACTAAAACAGTGAATACTTGCAATCGAGTCTTTCAAATGAACGATTTACAAAACGCAGAAAAAGCTCTCTGGGCAAAGATGACTAAACAAGAGAGGGCAATCATTGCAGCTCGTATTGCCTTAAGACTGTTACCTAACACTTCCTTTGGAACGCTATCTCAAAATCCCGCAGTGAACTTAACTCACGAATTCCGGCAAGTACTAATTCAAGTTGTTAAACTATTTGATCAATCAGAAGCCACAGACGTTGAGGTACAGGTCGATCTCATTCGTGCATCGTTAAGTGGCACAATCGAAGTTGTTGAGGAGTTTAAGCACCAAGCGCCGGTGTATGCAGCTAGGTCGGCAGCAGCCGCTGCGCAGGCTGCCAGGACGCAGCAACCCGATGAAGTCGCTCGCGCAGCATCGGATGCGGCAGAATACGCCGCTAATGCATCTCGAGCGTCTGAAGCAGCGAAGATTGCAGAAGCAATTTGCCACGCGGCCATAAATTCTGCCGTAGCAGACATTGAGGCAATGAGGACAAAGGGCAAGGTGGAATGCTTCGCGACTCCATTGCTTGACTCAAAAAACAAAAACCTACTTCAATTTTGGGATGCGATCCAAACCAGCATCTATGGAAAGTCCAACTTGTTTGGTTTTTGGCAAGAATGGTATCAAGGTTTTCTCGATGGCAAACCTATCGACTGGGAACTCCAACGTAGAGTTGCGTTGATTGATGATGACATCTGGAAATCAAGTTCAGAAGAAATTGCCGAAGAAATCGAACGAATTCGTACCCGCTGGGAGGTCGAGAAAGCCCTAACGGACTTAAGCGATAGCCTGAGTGTCCGAACCACCGCACGCCACGGCATCGGAGGTAACAACCCTCCTGAGAGCATTCAAGACGAGCGTTTGTACGGCGCAGCCACATTGATTTGGGAAGCCGAAGAAGAACTCTCAACCGCGTTAGAGCAGGAAAATCCCGCTCACGATTGGATTGAGGCAATCTTAGCCAAGTTCAAAGCAGGACTAACCAGTCTCCTCAAGTGGTGTGCTGGAAAGGTTAATTTAGCTGTTGGCACCGCAATCGTTGTTGGCGCGACCAAGGGTTCGACCGTTGTTGTGGATGCTTACATCGCCAAGCATCCAGAGAAGATTGAAGCATTGATTGAAGCCTTGGAGCGGTGGCTTCCGTTTTTGTCATGACCGGTGCCGGGCTGAAGCCCGGCCTACGGGGTGGGGTGTTTCCGACTCGTGCAATCACTTTTTCGCGCCACCCAATTGATCCCGAATCCACTTTGATTCATACTCCGCCGCAGACCGAGAGGGGCATAAGACCCGTCCGGGCAGGCAAAAAACGAGGCTCGAGTATGAAACAGTTCCTCTTAATCGCATTTTGTGCGGCATCGGTGACGGCGGTGGCCCACACAGTGGACGCGGCGCAAATCAAACGGGCGTGTTTGGCGTCGGACCGCGAGGCGGCGACGCGGGCGCGATGCACTTGCATTCAGCGCGTAGCGGATCAGGCGTTGACGCGGGGCGATCAGAAGACCGTGGCAAAGTGGTTCGAAGACCCCCATCAGGCGCAGGAGTTGAAGATGTCGCAGACCGCGCGCGATGATGCGCTGTGGGATCGGTATCAGAACTTTGGCCTGATGGCGCAGGCGATCTGCAGCTGACCGACGGCAAATCCTTGACCTGATGCCCGCTGCGCCCCAGAAAGGCGCAGCGAAAGGTATGTGCGATGGTGATGAAGGGGCTGACCCTGCGGGGCCTTGAGGTGTTCGAGGCGCTGGCGCGGACGGGATCGGTGGCGCAGGCGGCCGAGATCACGGGGCTCAGCCAGCCGTCGGTGTCTCAGCAATTGCGCAATCTGGAAAAGGCTTTAGGCACTGATCTGGTGGATCACGGGCGGCGACCGATGCGGCTGACGCAGGCCGGGCGCAGTTTTCTGGCGCGCACTCAAGCGGTGCTGGGTGAGCTGCAAGTGGCCCAGAGCGAGCTGGCGGTCATGGATCTGGGGCATCTGACCACTCTGTCCATCGGATTGATCGACGATTTCGACAATGATCTGACGCCCAGGTTGGCCACTCTGCTAGCCGACAGTCTGACCCGGTCGAAATTCAAGCTGATCACGCTGTCGAGCCTCGATTTGTTCGAAGCACTGGAGGCGCAGCGGTTACACATGGCTGTCTCGGCCCATTCTGGTGAAGTATTGGAAGGTGTCATCGAATACCCTCTGGTCCAAGACCCGTTCATTTTGGTCGCTCCCAAGGGCGCCGAGCAGCCGATGCAAGACCTGCCCTTCCTGCGCTACGCCCGTGAACAGTTGATCAGCCGTCAGATCGAAGGTCATCTGGCCAGGCAGCAAATGGAGTTCGAAGAACGGTTCGAAATCGGTTCGCATCTGGCATTAATGGCGATGGTGGCACGAGGCTTGGGCTGGGCGATCACCACACCGCTGGGCTATATGCGCGCCGCACGGTTTCATGACGGGCTGGAAGCGCAACCTGCCCCGTTTGGCAAGTTCGCGCGCAGAATCTCACTGATTACTCGCTCCGACTGGTCGGATCAGGTACCGCAGGAAGTGGCGGATATGATTAAGCGACTGATGCAGAGCCAGATCGTTGACCCTGCTTTGGCGCAGTTGCCGTGGCTGGACGGGCAGCTGAAGGTGATAAGTTAGTCAAGCATGAATGGATCGCACCGCTGCCTGAACTGCATTTTTTGTCAGTTCAAGGTCCATCTCGGAGATCGCCAGTGAAGGATAGAGTTTGCCGGCCGACTTGAAGATGCCGTGGTGTCGCAGCGTCGCATTATAGGCTTCGTTACGCTTTGGGTCGTCATGCTTGGCGGTCCGATAGTCTCTGCAAACACTGGCTGTAAAAAAGATGTCAAACAAGGTCTCATCACCACAGATTTGATGCGGAATATCAGCCTTGCTCAACTCCTCACTTTGCATGTCTTGCAGCTTTTTTCCGATAGCGCGCAAGCGCTCATAGCTGCCCTCGCGGCGTAGGATGTCCATCGTCTTAAGGCCGGCTGCGGCAGCGATCGGATTGCCTGACAGTGTGCCAAGCTGCATTAGCCATTTGTTCGCGCCGACAGTAGATTTGTCGAAATGCTGCATGATCTCGGTATTGGCCCCAATGGCGGCCAGAGGAAAACCGCCGCCGATGATCTTGCCCAAGGTGCAGATGTCTGGAGTTACTCCATAGCGTTCCTGCGCGCCGCCATAGGCCAGCCGGAAGCCCGTAACGATTTCGTCAAAGATCAAGAGGACACTGTATTTGTCGCACAGGTCGCGCAGCCCTTGCAAATAGCCGGGCAAGGCGGGAATTATCCGCTGCAGGGGCTCTACGATAATCGCGGCAACGTCCTTGTTTTCGTCCAGCAGCGCCTCGACCGCGGTCAGATCGTTAAACGGGGCGATCAACATCTGATCAGCGACCCCTTGCGGGATGCCCGCGCTGTCGGGAATAGCTTGGGGGAAGTTGATGCGGACTTCGGGCGCAAGGCTCATCTGTGCTTCGGCGCTCATCCCGTGGTATCCGCCTTCGAACTTCAGGACCTTGTCGCGGCCGGTATAGGCGCGGGCAAGACGGATGGCGTACATGTCGGCCTCGCCACCTGAGGCCACAAACCGGACCTGTTCGCAGCACGGCACCGCCTCAACAATCGCCTCGGCCAGTTCGATGCCCTTGGCATTGTTAGCAAAGAAGGTCATGCCCTTGGGGAGCTGCTCAAGAACGGCCTCTATGATTTCAGGATGGCCATGCCCCAGAAGCATCGGGCCAGAGCCGATCAGATAGTCGACATATTCGTTCCCATCCTCGTCCCAGACACGGCTGCCTTCACCGCGCGCGATGACTATGCCGGGATCGAAATTGCCGAAGCCTCCGGCAGGCAACACGGTGCGGGCCCGGGCGATCCAATCGGCTTGAGAGGTCAGTTTCTGCATAGGTCAGTCCAGTTCAAGAATTGGGGTACCAAGGATGTCCAGATCGGGCCTCACCCCAAGCCCGGGGCCTTCTGGTGGTGCAATACGCCCATCCTTGCGGGACGGACAATCCGGCGCAATGCGTGGCCCTACATAGGACGACAGATCGCAGGTGTTCAGTAGGGCATCTCGCGGTGTCGAGGCGGCGAAATGCAGCGATGCGGCGGTGACTATGTCTGATCCCCAAGTGCATTCCGCGCAGATCTCGGCCCCCAGATGAACAGTCAGATCACGCGCGCGGCGCATCGCGGACAGCCCGCCGAATTTCGACAGTTTCAAGGCGACTGCGTCCAGCACGCCCAGTTCATGCGCGTGCATGAGCGACGCCAGATCATAGGCATTTTCGTCGATTTTCATAGGCAGGCCAGTTGCCTGTCTGACAGCTGCACAATCTTCCAGCGTTTTGCAGGGCTGCTCCAGCATAACATCCAGATGTGCCACAGCGCGTCCCGTCCGCGTGGCCTGAAGTTTTGTCGCCCCGCAGTTCCAGTCGCCATAGACCAGTGGGCCGTCGCCCACGGCCTCGCGTACCTTGGCCAACCGTTCGGCATCTGCTTGCCAGTCGGCGTCGGCCCCAAGCTTGACTTGAAACTGTCGGATACCCGTCGCATAAGCCTGACGCGCGATCCGCGCCATGTCGTCGGGCATGACGCAGGTGATCGAGTGATAGAGCGGCATGTCAGCTTGAGTGCGGCCACCAAGCAGCGCGTAAAGGGGCTGCCCACTCGCTTTGCCGAACAGATCCCACAACGCCATGTCGACGATAGATTTCGCATAGAGATGTCCTTGCAGGAACGAATCCAGTTTACGCATTGGGGCATCAATGCCGAACGGTTCGACGCCAAGGATTTCGGGTGCCATTTCCTCGATCGCACCGGGGACACCATTGGCGAAGGCGGGCAGGTAATGCGGGATGGGGCAGACCTCGCCCCAGCCTTTCTTTCCGTTATCGGCCTCCAGACTCAGGACATGGCTTTTGACCGTGTCGCAGGTCTTGCCCTCGGCCATGTAGTAGGTCTCATGGCTGGTAAGATCGACAGACCATAACGAAATGCGAGAGATTTTCATGATATGTCATTTCCATCAGTCAGTTGCGGCCCGGACTCGAACTGATTGCGCCAGAATACCAGACATAGAACCGAGTCTGCGCCCGTCGTCATCGCGTGAGGCTGGTTAGAGGAGTGGAACGCAGTGTCGCCAGAGCTCAGCCAGCGCTTAGCTTGTCCGGCACGTAGGAACTCTGCCTGCCCGGCAAGCACTAAATAAAGCTCTTCCGCTGGGTGATGATGCCACGGATAGTGCAGATGTGGCGGCATATAAACCAGCCAGACACGGAGTTGGTCTGATGCAAAGCCGCCCTGATCGCCGACCAGACAGAAGCAGCCAAACCGATCCATGAAATCATCGCCTATCCCGCTATCTCGATAATGCTCGAGCCAGTGCGCGTCGCAGGCAAGCGCAAGCACAGCGTCACGCAAAGTCGAGACTGTCCCAGACCGCAAGGCTTGGTCAGTTGCCAGCAAATCAAGCGGGGGCAAGGCCCGCGTCGTGACCTTTTGTGGCACAAGATCAGTCGGAAATGAACTGAACTCCGCAAGAGAGGGGTAGGTACGAAAGCAGCGGGCAAGCTCGGCTGCTGCGTGCGTCCAGACCTGTGCTTGTGTCACGCGATCTCCCTTGCGTCGGTTCTGGGCTTTTTGGATTTGGGGTCGTAGGCGGGATCGCCCAGCACACGGGCTGCACGGCGGATGCCGTGGATCACCACTTCAAGCGCCGTGCCGGGAGTGGCGGCGTGAGGTTTGACATAGGCAAAGGCCAAAATCTTCCCGACTGTTGGGCCAAAGGCCACGGACGCTGTGGATCCGACCACCTGCCCGTTCAAAACCACCGCCTCACCGCCGTGGCCGTCCGCTTTTCCGTCGGGCTCGATTTCCAGATAGGCGCAGACCCACGGCAGGTCAGTATTTAGAGTTTTGTCGCGGCCCAGATACTCCTTGTCCGTCCGAGCAAAACGCAAAACATCAGCCTCGGCCAGTGTGACCTCGTTGGTTAATTCGCCAGCCCCCTTGAAGCCCTTCTCCATACGCATCGCATTCATCGCGAAGCTGCCGTAATCGGCAATGCAGTGTATCTCACCCGCAGCCCACAGCGTAGTGTAGACATCAAGGCTGGCGTCATTGGGCATGTGGAATTCCCAACCGAGCTCGCCCGCGTAGGACATACGGAATGCCCAGACATTGTGACCTGCAACCGTGATTTCCCGTGCAGACAGCCAGCGGAACCCGGCGTTGGACAAGTCGGCGTCAGTGCAGGCGGCCAACACGTCCCGCGACTTGGGACCGTTCAGGGACAGGACACTCCACTCGGACGACAGGGCCGTTATCGTCACATCTTCCTCCGCGCGTCGATGGTTCAAGTGGTCCAGCAGGCGTTGTTCGAAGAAAGCGGCGCAGACCAGATAGAAGCGGTCTTCAGCCATCCGCACAATCGTCGTTTCCAGCTCGATCCGGCCAGCGCGGTTCAGCATGTGGGTCAGGGTGATCGAGCCGATCTTCTGCGGCATTCGGTTGGCGGTCAGCCGGTCCAGCAATGCGTATGCATCCGGCCCTTCGACCAGCACCTTTGCGAAGGCGGTAACATCCATGATGCCGACGCCGGTGCGCACCGCTTTCACCTCGGCCGCTACCATATCGTCGACGGGGGAACGGTTGAAGGAATAGTGGTCGCACTGTTCGATCCCCTTGGCGAAAAAGCGTGGGCGTTCAAAGCCATAGACCTCTTCATGCACGGCACCTTTGCTTTTCAGCAGATCATGCAAGGGGGACGGCTTGATCGGGCGTCCGACCAGACGGTTGAAATGTGGGAAGGGGATTTCGTGGCGCAGACAGTAATCCTCTTCGGCCTTCACTACCTGCCAGTTCTTCGTGGCATAACTGCCAAACCGGCGCGGGTCGAATTCGCGCATCGAGATGTCAGCCGCCCCATGCACCATCCAGCGCGCCAGCTCGCGGGTCAGGCCGGGCCCCCATCCAATGCCGATCTGAGTGCCGCAGCAGCACCAGTAATTGCGCACAGCGGGTGCCGGGCCGATCAGCGGGTTGCCGTCTGGTGGATGGCTGATCGCGCCGTGCACGACGCGTTGAATGCCCAGATCGGCAAAGATCGGCATCCGGTTCAGGCTTTCTTCCAAATACGGCATGACACGGTCATAATCCGCGTCAAACAGCCAATTCTCGTAATGCCATGGACATTCATCGTGCCAGACCGAGTTCGGGTTTTCTTTCTCGTAAATCCCGATCAGGCCCTTCTTTTGCTCCATCCGGATATAGCCCGAAACTTTCTTGTCGTCGCGAATGACGGGCAGTTCTACGTCGAGACCCTGGAATTCGGGCACCTCGTCGGTCACGAAGTAATGGTGCGTCATCGAGGTCATGGGCAATTGCAGCCCCGACCATTCGCCCATCTGCCGCGCATATGTGCCGCCGGCATTGACGACATGCTCGCAGGTGATTGTGCCCTTCCCAGTCTCAACCACCCATTCGCCATTGTCAGCTTGCGTGATGTTGGAAGCGCGGCATTGGCGGATGATCCGCACGCCCTTTTGACGGGCCCCAGCGGCCATCGCCATCGTGACATTCGTCGAGTCCACGTGACCGTCATCCGGCGTGTGAAGTGCGCCCAGAACACCACTGAGGTTATAGAACGGGTGCAACTCGGCCACCTTTTCCGGCCCAACCAGTTCGATGTTGAAACCCAGCGAGCGACCCACCGATAGCGTATGGCGCAACCAGTCCATTTCGTCTTCCGTATAGGCTAGGCGAAACGACCCGCAGCCGTGCCATGTCACCGGCTGGCCTGTTTCCGCTTCCAATCCACCGGAATAGAGGCCGATATTATAGTCCACGCACTTCCCCAACCCAAAGGACGAGGTCGAATGTGTGATCTGTCCGGCGGCGTGCCATGTGCTGCCCGAGGTCAGCTCGGCCTTTTCAAGCAACACCGTTTCCGCACCCCAGCCTTCATGCCCAAGATGATAGGCCAGCCCGACGCCCATGATGCCTCCGCCGACGATGACCACGCGTGCGTGGGATGGAAACTCACTTGCCACGACAACATCCTTTTCGAGTCGTTTTCCTCTCGACACGCTAAGCAAACAAAAATACCATCGTCAATCATGAATGGGACAAATGTATCAAATACGATTCTCGAGCGTCTGGCCGATGAGCTTTCCGAGCTGACGCCCGAGGCACGCAAGGCGGCAACTTATGTCTTGGAAAACCCCCGTGATGTGGGGGTGTCGACGGTGCGCGAAATCGCAGAGGCTGCGAATGTCAAACCCAACACCGTCGTGCGCATGGCCCGTCAGGTCGGGTTCGAAGGCTACGAAGATTTCCGCGCGCCCTTCCGCGATGCCATCCGACGCGGCGCCGCCGACTTCCCGGACCGCGCGCGCTGGCTTCAGGACATTCGCAAATCGGACGATCTGGGCGGGCTATATGCCGACATAGTGCAGGACGTGCTGCGCAACGTCGAAGAGACCTTTGCGGGTATCTTGACCGACGACCTGAAGACGGCGGCCGAGGCGATCTGGGCCTCGCGCAATGTGTTTACCCTTGGCGTGGGCGTCAACAACTCGATCGCGCGCAATTTCACCTATCTGGCCTCGACCGGTATGAAGGAGTTTCACGCCATCCCGCGTCCGGGCTCGACCCCTGTCGATGATCTGGCGTGGGCAGATGAAAGTGACGTGCTGATCGCGATCACCTGCAAAACCTACCGGTCCGAGGTGGTCAAAGCCGTCGAGATAGCGCGCGAACAGGGCATGGTCATCGTCGCTCTGTCCGACAGTCCCGCCAGCCCGATCCTGCGTCTGGCCGATCATGACTTCGTGGTATCGGTCGATACACCGCAATTCTTCCCGTCCTCGGTCAGCATCATCGCGCTGCTTGAGACGCTTTTGTCATTCGTCATCGCCGTTGCCAGCGACGAGATCGTCGAACGGGTCGAGAAATTCCACAACCGTCGCCACCAGCTGGGACTGTATCACGAGGAGAAGACATGACCGAACCCATCAGGTCTTTGGCCGCGCGTTATTACACCGATCCCGATATTTATGCGCAAGAAATGTCCGGCCTGCTTGCCCGGACATGGCAATTCGCGGGCCATGTCAGCCAGCTTCCCAATGTCGGTGACTATTTCACTTTTGAAATTGCGGGCCAAAGCCTATTCTCGATCCGTGGCCGGGACGAAGTGATCCGCACCTTCTATAACGTCTGCCAACACCGCGCCCACGAAATGGTCACCGGGACTGGTAACACTCGTGTGGTGGTCTGCCCCTATCACGCCTGGACCTACGAACTGACTGGACATTTGCGCGCGGGTCCGAACATCAAATCCGTTCCGGGCTTTGACCGCTCTGAGATCTGCCTGACCGAAGTCCGGACCGAAGATTTCCATGGCTTTCTTTTCGTCAACCTCGATGACGATGCGGCGCCGATGGACGATTGGTTCCCCGGTGTCCGTGAAGAGATCGCCGAATTCGTTCCCAATGTCGTCAGGCTTGCCCCTCTGGAATGGGTCGAGGTGCCTGAGAACTGCAACTGGAAGGTCTCGGTCGAGAATTACTCAGAGTGCTACCACTGTCCCATTAACCACGCGACTTTCGCCGAGGGTGTAATCAAGCCGGAAACCTATGACATCCAACCGGATGCGGACGGCGGATATGTTCTGCGCCATACAACCGAATGTCAGCCAATGAAAAAGATGACCTATCCCGTGGACATGTCGGTGCCCCATGCCGGGGATTATCAGAGCTGGTTCCTGTGGCCCATGTTCTCATTCCAATGCTATCCGGGCAATGTTCTAAACACCTACCACTGGCGTGCCCACGGCCATGAAAACTGTACCGTCTGGCGCGGCTGGTTTACGCCGGAAGGTGCTGAAAGTGAGGTAATCCGGGGTCTTGCCGCTCAAGATCGCGAGACAACAGTAAAAGAGGACATCCACCTCGTGGAAAGCGTGCAGCGAGGGCTGAAATCTCGTGGTTATCGCCCCGGTCCCCTTGTGCTGGACCCCAACTGCGGGGTCAGTTCAGAGCATTCCATCGCTGCATTGCAGCGCTGGATGCGTGAAGCTGTAGATGGTCAAGAACATTGACGCACAATGCACCAACATATTGATCGATCTGTAATGAAGGCCTATTGGCTAAGCTACATTGATGGCGCGTTGGTCAACGGCATAGCCAGCCGGATCGACGCGTTGAACCCTAGCATCGACAAAAAGCTGGCCGAGTGTGCGCTTACGGATGCGGGCAACGTTGTCAGCGCCGATATGGCTGCAAAACGCGCGCATCTATCAGGTACCTTGTCCGATCTGCGCCCAGTCGAACATGGTCACATAGTGCAGGCCATGGGCCACTATATGCTGACCCATATTGACGAGATCGCCAGGATTCTGACGCTGGAACAGTGCGACCCCCTGTGGGAAGCCCGGATCGAGGTCGAGGAAGCCGCGCCGTATTTCGAATACTATGGCGATCAGGCTGAATCCTTCGAGGGCCACTCGATCCCGTTGGGGAAAGACCATTACAATTTCACGACCTACGAACCCCACGGTGTTTCGGCGCAGATAATCTCTTGGAGCAATCCGATCGAAATGACGACGCGTTCGCTGTCAGCAGCACTTGCCTCGAGCAACGCCGGCGTGATCAAAACGCCAGAGCTGACACCGTTCAGCAACTCGTGGTTTGCCTCCGCTGCAGAGACCGCAGGCCTGCCTGAGCGCGCGGTGAACATCCTTTACGGGCTGGGCCACGAGTCCGGTAGTGCCTTGTCGACCCACACGCATGTGAACCAGATCGTCTTCACAGGGCCCGTCCCCACGGGCATTGCCATTGCGACCATCACCGCCAAGAACGTCGTCTCCAGTGTGCTGAAACTTGGCCGGAAATCCGCTGCGATAGCGCATGATGATGCTGACCTGAATGCGTTCGCGAATGGCGCCCCCCAAGATGCGCGAAGCCTTGTGGAACTATGTACAAACCAAAAACGTCGCCATCAAACTGAAGGACTAGACCATGAGCGTATTTGACGAAGATCTGTTTCTGAAAGGGCTCGAACAGCGCAAAACTACGCTGGGGGCTGAATATGTCGAAAAGAACTTGGCTACAGCAGATGATTTCACTCGCCCGTTTCAGGAGGCCATGACCGCGTGGTGTTGGGGCTTTGGCTGGGGGGATGACGTGATCGACGCAAAGACCCGGTCGATGATGAACCTCTCGATGATTGGCGCACTAGGCAAAATGACTGAATGGGAGACCCACTGCCGCGGGGCCATCAATAATGGCGTCACCAAAGAAGAAATCCGCGCAATCGTTCACGTGATTGGAATTTATTGCGGCGTGCCGCAGGCGTTGGAGTGCTTCCGTGTGGCCAAGAAGGTGCTGGAAGAGAGTTAGAAGGCGCGAGCGCTCAACCTTACACTGGCGGTCTCGCACCACAACGCCGCATCACTCAAACATAGTGGTCCTATTCTATACCGGTGTGTGGCCCCTCTTTGCTCCGGGATTGATATCCGACGAACCAACAATTCTGTTGATTCAAGGGGAAGGTCTAATGGACGTACACTTTCACCCGGACGAATAGAACCAAGATTCAAAAGGAGGGGTACATGCCCCTCCATATTTGTTGCTCACCTCGGTTCGGACATTGGTGCGCAGTACAGCATCGATCTAGATGAGCTCTGCGCAGGCATCGGTGCGTTCAGTGCCCTGAATGCAGGGCGTACTCCAGCTTCTATAGCTCAGCGCTCAGGTACGCCTGCAAGCCCTCAACAGCAATTTCGATCAGGTCCAGCGCTCCATCGAAATCGCGGGTATAATACGGATCGGGCACGTGATCGGCACCGGAATGTGGCGCGAAATCGGTTAGCAGGCGGACAGGAGTATCGCTGCCATCGGGGCGCAGGTCTTCGATATTGGCGATATTGTCCGCATCCATACCGATGATCAGATCGAAGCGGTGGAAATCCTCGGCCACGAACTGGCGGGCGCGCAGGTCGCTGAGGTTAATATCGCGGGCGCGGGCGGCTTTTTGCATTGGGCCATAGGGCGGATCACCGATATGCCAACCCGATGTTCCGGCGCTGTCGGTTTGGTGATGGCGCGCGCGGGCGCGAAAAACGCCCTCGGCTGCCGGAGAGCGGCAGATATTGCCCAGGCAGACGAAAAGGATACGGTGTGTCATGGGAATGGGTGTAGCGCGTGAGGCGGCCATGGAAAAGATCGTCATTCTGACTGGAGCCGGAATTTCCGCCGAAAGCGGGCTGGGCACGTTCCGCGACGAAGGCGGCCTGTGGGCGCAGCACCGGATCGAGGATGTCGCAACGCCCGAAGGATTCGTCCGCAATCCGGCACTGGTGCATGGGTTTTACAATGCCCGCCGGGTGCAGGCCGCCAAGGCACAGCCCAATGCCGCACATCGGGCGCTTGCCCGGCTGCAGAAGCGATGGCCCGGCGGAGTGGTCATCGTCACGCAGAATGTTGACAGCCTGCATGAGGCAGGCGGGGCTGCACGGGTGCTCCATATGCATGGCACGCTGGCCGGTGCCCTATGTGGAGTTTGCGGGCACCGCTGGACCTCGCCACCCGAGATGGAGGTACACGAGCCTTGCCCAGCCTGCTTTCAACCGACGGCCCGACCCGATGTGGTGTGGTTTGGTGAGATGCCCTATTTTATGGATGAAATTTACGATCACCTGGCTGAAGCCGCACTGTTCGCCTCAATCGGCACTTCAGGTCAGGTTTATCCGGCGGCAGGTTTTGCGCAAGAGGCACGGGCCGGAGGTGCGCGAACGATAGAATTGAACCTTGAACCTTCCTCTGGGGCGTCCGTCTTTGATGAGACACACCTCGGGCCTGCTACCGAGGTGATCCCGCGTTGGGTCAATGAAATGTTGGTACGGGGCCGCACGCGATAGGGGCAGACAGAGCAGCGCTTTCGCGTCTATGGTGCTGAAAACAATAATGCTGAGTGAGTTCATGACAGATCTACCACCCAAAGACGGAGAAATCCTTGACGATAGCAGCATCAACGCGCGTGACACCTTAAGCGAGAATCTTGCCAACCTGTGGTGGACCTTCTTGCTGCGCGGAATTCTGGCCGGTCTGATCGGGATTGCGGCGCTGTTCTGGCCCACCAGCAGTATCTCAGTATTGCTGCGGCTGGTGGGGGCGCTGCTTATTCTGGATGGTGCGCTCACTTGGCTTGGGTTTGGGCGACGTGGGCTGGTTGGAGGCTTTGGCATCGGTGCTGCTCTGATCGGATTGATACTATTGATCTGGCCACAGGGAGTGGCGTGGCTGGCATTTACGCTGATGGGGGCGATGGCGTTATTCGTGGCCATAGGCTCCTTCATGGCCCTGCCTCAGATGCACCCACAGGATCCCGAGCGTGCAACGGTGCGAAATTCAGGTATCTTTGCCCTCATCATCGGGCTGGTGCTTATATTCTGGCCCGGCAGCGGAATGGTGGCTTTGGGTTGGGCAATTGCTTTCTTTGCGTTGACCTCAGCCATCGTGATGTTCTTTCTGGCCGCACGGTTCAAAAATGCAGGTGATCGGTTGGGAATGAAAACTGTCAACCGCTAGCAATATAGGCCGGGCATTGTCCGGCCTAATGCCTTGATGATGGCTGATGAAACGGCGGATTAGTTCGAATGCGAGTGGTCGCGTGAGCCGTGCCCGCCCTGATCCTACCGCTCCAAATCTACCGGGATTTCTACAACAACCTCTCCGGCCTGTTCAAAAATCAGCGTCACCGGCACAGAAGATCCCTGTTCAAATGGCGCATTGAGTCCCATGAACATGACATGGTCACCGCCACGTTTCAGCAGGTGGGCTTCACCTGCCGGTATGGAAAATCCTTCCTCGACATGGATCATCTGGGCAACGCCGTTTTCATCAACCTTGTGGGTGTGAAGCTCTACACGCCCTGCCACATCTGATTTGACGCCGATCAGGCGGTCATCGGTATCGCTGTGGTTTTCGATTACCATGAAGGCGGCACCGGCCTTGGCGGATTTACCTGAGGACCGCGCGTAGGCATCGTCAACAACGATAGCATCGGCAGCCATGGCGCCTGAGGTGAATGAAAGCGCAGCCAAAGTTGCGAGCAAAGTGGATTTGAGGGTCATTGCGACTCTCCTTACGTAAATTTCTGATTTTGTTAGATGTCTAATTCAGACAGAGATCGGAGGAGCGCGGGCAGGATGCCGTGGCAAGGGGGCCGAAATCAAATCCGCCGAGCGTAGTGGTGGAGCGGGCAACGCCCTGGACGGAGCCAAAGGCAGGGCAGCGCGCGCATCGTGCACAGCGCCCAGCAGGCTAAGCGCATAGTCCGGACAGTAATGCGGCGCACGTGTCGGTTGACCCTCGTCATCCATATACACAACCACAGGCCCGGTTCCGGTGCACAGAACCATCTGCCCCACCGCACGATCAATGCCGCGCGATGCAGCAAGGCCCTGCCCCGTGACAAGTACGAGCAGGGACAGCGCATAAGGCAGTATCTGGCGGAAAAAGTCTTTCATCCTAGCCCGAGATATACGCCTGAGTTTCTATCCGCTACAAGCGAGAAGGCCAGGCTGAGACAGAATGGCCCGGTTCAGGATTTGGGTGGTTTTGCCGGGTCGGCGTTCATACTCGTATGTAGTCGATTCACCCGGCGTTGCATCCGCGTGCATCGAACCACTGCCGCCGCAAGTGAAGCTGGCACGAAAGACAATAAATTTGTTACTCGAAACAGCATGATGACCCCCCAAAATCAACAATATGCATATACATATATTGATTTCATCAAGACTTCTGTGAACAAAGTCACGGAAAGGCTCGCTTTGTTAGCTTTTTAAAAACAATGGACAGGATCATTGCAATCATCACCGACAAAAAAGCCCCGCATCCAAGGATGCAGGGCTGAATACTTTTGTGTCGGCAAGACTTACGCCGAAGCTTGCGCTTTGGCGATTTCTTTCTTCACTTTCAAGGCGTTCGCCGACAGTTCGTCATCCTTGGCTTTCGCCAGAAATGCATCCAGACCACCGCGGTGGTCTACCGAGCGCAGGGCTGCCGCCGAGATGCGCAGCTTTACGCCGCGGCCCAGGGTTTCCGACTGCAGGGTAACGTCGTTCAGGTTGGGCAGAAAACGACGACGAGTTCTGTTTTTGGCGTGGCTGACATTGTTGCCAGTCATCGGGCCTTTTCCGGTCAGTTCGCAACGGCGCGACATGGTTTCTTCCTTTGTTTCTGGAGGCCGGGTACAAGACCCTCGGCCAAATCACAAGGGGCGCAACCCGAAGTCGCGCCCGAAAACTGGTTGGATGCGTGTAGTGGGAATCACGCGAAGGGTCAAGACGGGTGCGGCGAAATCTTTATACCGAAGTCGTTTTCCATTGTGGCGCCAGCTTCCGACCGCTGCAATAGAGGTTTGTTGTTCTTCAGATGGCGCGAGATCAACTGTGTCTGCAATCGCCCACGCGGGATCAGGCGGGCCGGATCGATGCGGTAATCTAGTTCGGCCAACTCAGGGAAGATTTCGAATATTTCACGTCTCGCCGCAACACTAAGAGATTTTAACGCTTCGCGGCCGGTATAAAGGCTTTCGGTCGGGGTGTTTTCAGCAAAAATCACTTGATGGCGGTCAAACAGCAGGTGAAAATACTCAACGCTTTCGACGCTTTGATCAACGTAGATATCCGGCATCGCAGTGAGCTTGATGGCCGGAATCAAAACCTCGTTCGTGCCGAACATACGTTGGGCGATCTTTGAGTGCACCAGCATCCGGTGCTGGCGCGAGACCAGCAGATCACGATGAGGCAGCCCCTCTCCCAATGCACCTGCAAGAATGCGCACAGGCCAGAGTCTGGGGTTGGCCTCAAGCTGGGGGCGGTCAAATTCGCGCCGTCCGATCCAGCGGATCGGGTGCAGGCCCTGCCCCAGCGTGGGGATCAGGTCACCGGTGCGCAGCGACTGGATCGTAGTCTGGCCGTGCTGCGTCGTTATCAATGTATCGCGCGTGAAACAGGGCATGCCTGATCCGTTCTCGAACGCCGAATAGGTGACAGTTATTCCGGATGGCAGGGTGAATGTGCCGCTTGAGATTGAGTATCCGACCCCATCTTCAACCGTAATCACCCCGAAGGTATCGTCCGTGATAACAGTGCCCTCAGGCAGGTTCAGCGTATCGGTTCCGCTGCCGCCTCGAATGTCGCCTGTCACCGTGGTGCTGATGAAATTCAGCGTGTCATTGCCGCCGCCGAGCCGGATATTGCCCACGGTTGACCCGCTGACACCAACCGTGTCCGCATCGGACCCGCTGGCGATGCGCCCGCCAACCGTGCTGTTGGTGACTGTGATCGTGTCGATACCTGCGTTGCCCAGGACATTGTTGGCAATGGTACTATCGGTGATGGTGATATCATCATCGCCGCCACGGCCCCGGATATTATCAATCGGGGACCCCTGCGGCGCGCCATTCAACGTACCGTTGTCATTTGTGACATCGATATCGTCGTCGCCGTTGGTGCCATTGATATTGGGCATTCTGACGTGTCCCGTTCCTCGGAGCATCCGGGCACGATCCGAGCTGATCAAGCCCTTTCTCAACCCGGTTCAAACGCAGCAACTCACACTCAAACACAGCAATATATGCAACGATAATACACGATTAGCGGTCAGCCCACCAGCCGCGCACGCATCATACCGCCAGAGTGTTACGTGTCGGACAGTCCGGCGAGGATTTGATCGGCCGCCGCCGACGGGCTGAGACGGCCTGCACTGACCTGCGTGCCCAGATCGCTCATCCGGTCGCGCATCTGTGGCGTTTCGAGTCGCGCCAGCAAGGCGTGGCGCACCTCTTGTTTGAACCAGTATTGCGCCTGTGTAGCGCGGTTCGACGCCCAATGCCCGGCGTCGCGTCGCCAAGTGGTCAGGGTCTGCATCTCGTCCCAGGCCTGTTCCAACCCATGCTCTTCAACCGCTGAAACGGTCATGGCCTTGGGGAACCCTTCGGGGTCTTGCGGGCGTTTGCGCAGCAAACGCAGCGCGCCCGCGTAATCAGCGCAGGTGCGGGTGGCAGTCGCTTTCAGGTCGCCATCAGCCTTGTTGATCAGAATCATGTCGGCCATTTCCATGATGCCGCGCTTGACGCCCTGCAACTCATCACCGCCCGCCGGGGCCAGCAGCAGCAGGAAAAGGTCAGACATCTCAGCCACCACGGTTTCCGATTGGCCCACACCCACAGTTTCAATCAACACGACGTCAAATCCCGCCGCCTCGCAGAGTGCGATCGCTTCGCGCGTGCGGCGCGCCACACCACCAAGATGGCTCTGACTGGGTGATGGGCGGATAAAGGCGTTTTTCTCGCGGCTCAGCCGCTCCATGCGGGTCTTGTCGCCTAGAATCGAGCCGCCCGAACGGGCCGAACTGGGATCAACTGCCAGAACCGCAACACGTAGCCCCTGCCCCGTCAGCATCATTCCGAAGCTTTCGATAAAGGTCGATTTGCCGACACCTGGCGTGCCAGACAGGCCAATTCGCAGCGCCTGCCGCCCGACACCAGCCAACTGATCGAGCAAGTCCGTGGCCTGCGCTCGGTGGTCATCACGCCCGCTTTCGACCAGCGTGATCGCTCTGGCCAGTGCCCTGCGCTCTCCGTTCAAGATTCTGTCGCCAAGCTCGGCAATGTTCATCGGTCAGTCCCCGGCTGGAATTTGCCATAGATGAGAGGGGATGACCCGGTTTGTCCAGCCCCAACTCGGGTCCGGATCGGCGATGCTGGACCTTGGCCGAGGCTTTGGCGATAAGGCGATATGACCCGGTTGCCCATTGATGACGCCATTCCCGATCTTCTGAACGCCTTGCGAACGCATGGGTGCGCGGTACTGCAGGCGCCTCCGGGTGCGGGTAAAACGACCCGCGTGCCGCTTGAGATGCTGCATGCAGGCCTTGGCGATGGTCGAATCGTGATGCTTGAGCCACGTCGACTGGCCGCGCGGGCCGCTGCAGAGCGCATGGCTGAGACTTTGGGTGAACCTGTGGGTAAGACCGTCGGCTACCGCGTACGCGGTGATACGAAGGTTTCAAATTCCACACAGATCGAAGTGGTGACCGAGGGCATTTTGACCCGCATGCTGCAATTCGAACCGGATTTAGCAGGCGTGGGGGCAGTAATTTTTGATGAATTCCACGAGCGCTCGCTGAACGCCGATCTGGGGCTGGCCTTATGCCTTGAGGTGGCAGGAGCGCTTCGGGACGATCTTATCCTGCTTGCAATGTCTGCGACACTGGATGCCGAACCGGTGGGGCGGCTGATGGATGCGCCGCTCATCACTTCCGAGGGGCGCAGCTATCCGGTTGAATCCCGTTGGCTTGACCGACCTCTGGGTGCGCAGGCTCGACGCTTGGATGCGCTTGTTGATCTGGTTGTGCAGGCCGAGCGGGAAACTACAGGTGGAATGCTGGTTTTCCTGCCCGGCGAAGGGGAAATCAGGCGCGCCGAGGTTGCTTTGACACGCCGCCTGCCCAACGACTGCACGGTACACCCTCTTTTTGGTGCCCTGCCATTTGCAGCCCAACGCGCAGCAATTGCGCCAGTGACGACAGGCCGCAAAGTCGTGCTGGCGACATCGATTGCTGAGACCTCGTTGACCATACCCGATATCCGCGTGGTGGTGGATATGGGCCAAGCGCGGCGCGCACGGTTCGATCCAGGTTCTGGCATGTCGCGGCTGGTGACCGAGCGGGTAACACGAGCCGAGGCCACTCAACGTGCGGGCCGTGCAGGCCGTGTAGCCGAAGGCGTGTGCTACCGGCTGTGGTCCAAGGGCGAAGAAGGCGCACTGCTCGCATACCCACCTGCTGAGATCGAAGCCGCCGACTTGACCGGAATGGCGCTGGAGCTCGCGCTCTGGGGCGCGGAGCCGGGTGATCTTGCGTTCCTGACTTCGCCACCTGAGGGCGCATTGACCGAGGCACGATCCTTGCTAACCATGCTCGACGCCTTGGACAGCAAGGGCCGGATTACGGAACACGGGCGCGCGTTGGCTGCGTTGCCGCTGCATCCACGTCTCGCGCATATGTTGGTGCGTGCGGGCCGCGAGGCCGCCCCCTTGGCGGCGCTGATGGCAGATCGAGATCCGCTGCGTGGAGCGCCGGTTGATCTGTCGTTGCGGCTTGAGGCGTTGCGGGATATCCGCAAGTTTCGGCACAATCGCGTCTGGCAAGTCAACGAGGGCGCGCTGGATCGGATCAAAACAGAGGGAAAACGGTTACGTGCGCAAGCGCAGGGCTCTGGCGATCTGAGCCCTGCGGCGACGGCAGCCCTGGCCTATCCGGACCGCATCGCGCAACGGCGCAGGGGTGATACCCCCCGCTATGTCCTCTCGGGCGGTAAGGGCGTGGTGCTGGAGGCTGACGACACCTTGGCAACAGCTCCTTATCTGGTCGTCACCGACACAGACGGCAACCCGCGCGAGGCCCGCGTACGCATGGCCGCACAGATTTCCGAGGGTGAAATCCGCGATCTATTCGACGATCAGATTGAATGGGTCGATAGTTGCGAATGGTCCAAGCGCGAACGCCGTGTCGTGGCCCGACGGCAGGAACGCTTCGGGGCGATCACCCTGGATGACCGCATCTGGAAAGACGTACCCGAAGACGCTGTGGCCCAGGCAATGCTGGTCGGGGTGCGTGATCTCGGAATACGGCTGCAGGGGGCCTCGGCAAGGTTGGCAGCGCGGGTCGAGTTGGTTCGAGCTGAAGGTGTTGACCTACCCGATTGTTCGGAAGGGGGTCTTATGGACGCGCTGGAGGACTGGCTGCTGCCTACGCTCTCGGGCGTACGCAGCGCCGAAGACTGGAAGCGTTTTGACCTGCTACCAGCTTTGCGTGCCCGGCTGGATTGGGCCCAGACGCAAGAGCTGGACCGCCGCGCGCCGGGGTCGTTTGTGACTCCGCTTGGACGCAAGCTGCCAATCGACTATAGCGGTGCGGCGCCCGAGATTTCGGTGCGATTGCAAGAGGTGTTCGGCGTGACCCAACACCCGTTAATCGGTGGTGAGCCCTTAAAGATCACACTGCTGTCACCGGCGCAGAGACCGATACAGATCACCCGCGATCTACCAGGGTTCTGGGCTGGGTCTTATGCGGACGTGCGCAAGGATATGCGGGCGCAATATCCCAAACATCCCTGGCCTGAAGATCCAACTCAAGCTGACCCAACTCTGCGTGCGAAACGTCGTAAAAACTGAACCGGACGCAATCTAACCAATGTTTTTGGCGGTGATAGCACCACAATTCAGCAAAAATGCTACAGATATCCGCATTATTGGCTGAAATTAGGCCATTTTTGCCCATTCTTCCGCCAATCTATTGTTAAGCCTGCAATACATGATTATTTAACTCTTTCGAATAAAAACAAAGACGTCCGAGCAGGCTGAACATGACGAAATGGATACGCAACATCTGGGAAGAGGTCGCGCGACCGTTATTCCAGCGCCCAAACCGGGTGCAGGTGGCGGCGCTTTGCACGCGGGGCACAGAGTCCGGCGATGATGTATTACTGATCACCAGCCGCGGAACCGGACGTTGGATTATTCCAAAAGGCTGGCCCATTGATGGCCTTAACGGCCCCGAGACTGCGTTGCAGGAAGCATGGGAGGAAGCTGGCGTTCAGGCGACGGATGTTCCAAAGGAACCGATCGGCCAATACTCTTATGACAAGACATTGAACGACGGCACGGCGCAGCATGTGGTCACCAGCGTGTATCGTGTTCAGGTGACGAATCTGGCCGACGATTATCCTGAGGCCAATCAGCGCAAACGCTGCTGGGTTTCGCCCAAAGTGGCGGCTGGACGGGTGCAGGAGCCTGAATTGCGCGATCTGCTGCTGCAAATGTAACAATTACGTATATTTCTCATGACAAAGGTTGCCGCTTTCGACGGAACAGGGTAGCGGCGGGCGTCAAATCGAACGGCCTGTGAAAATCGATGTCTGATCTACCACCCAAAGCCCGCTGGCACGCGCTCGACAGCGACCTCCACCGCATTTCTCGTCTTGAGTATGCCAATGCCCATGTGGCGCGCCCGCTGCTGGCACCCGGTATCGCACTCGTCTTTATCGCTTTGGCAGGTTTGGCCGCCGCAGTTATGTTTGGTCGCGCCGATGGCGGATTAATCGTTGTCGCCGCTGCAGCCTTCGGGGCCTATATGGCGATCAACATCGGGGCCAACGACGTCGCCAACAACATGGGACCGGCGGTTGGTGCAAATGCACTGACAATGGGGGGCGCGATTCTGATCGCCGCAATTGCCGAAAGTGCTGGCGCACTGCTCGCGGGTGGAGACGTGGTTTCGACGATCTCCAAAGGGATCATCGATCCAATGTCGGTGCAAAATAGTGATGTCTTCATTTGGGCGATGATGGCTGCACTGATATCTTCCGCGTTGTGGGTAAACTTAGCCACCTGGGTGGGCGCGCCTGTTTCAACCACGCATTCGGTCGTAGGGGGCGTTATGGGCGCCGGCGTCGCTGCTGCCGGGCTTGGTGCCGTAAGCTGGGGCACGATGAGCGCAATTGCCGCGAGCTGGGTTATCTCACCCGTGTTGGGTGGCGTGATCGCTGCGGGATTTCTGGCGCTGATCAAACACAAGATTCAATACCAGGACGATAAAATCGCAGCCGCACGTCGCTGGGTTCCCATTCTGGTCGCCGTGATGGCCGGGGCTTTTGCCACCTACCTTTCGGTCAAGGGCCTGAAACGCATCGTCAAAATCGATATTGAGTTCGCCCTGCTGATCGGGCTGGCTTCGGGCGGATTGATCTGGGCCGCGACCGTGCCTTGGGTGCGACGGAAATCCGAAGGCCTTGAGAACAGAACCCGGTCGTTGAAAACGCTGTTTGGTTTGCCACTGGTGATTTCCGCAGGGTTTTTGAGCTTCGCCCATGGCGCAAACGATGTGGCCAATGCGGTGGGTCCGCTGGCCGCGATCGTCCATGCTGCCGAATTCGGAGATTTTGCATCAAAAGTGTCAATCCCGACATGGGTCATGGTAATCGGAGCCTTTGGCATCTCTTTCGGTTTGTTCCTGTTTGGGCCCAAGCTGATCCGCATGGTAGGCAGCCAGATCACCAAATTGAACCCCATGCGCGCGTTCTGTGTTGCGCTTTCAGCAGCGATTACAGTTATCGTAGCCAGTTGGCTGGGCTTACCCGTCAGCTCAACCCATATCGCAGTTGGGGCCGTGTTTGGCGTGGGGTTCTATCGAGAATGGCATGCAGAACGGCGCTGGAAATATTCGAACCTTCAACGACCCGCTGAACTGCGTCTTGCACGGGAAGAGCGTCGGCGGCGCAAGTTGGTACGGCGATCCCATTTTATGACGATCGTAGCAGCGTGGGTAATCACAGTTCCCGCAGCTGCAGCCCTGTCGGCAGTTATCTTCTGGCTGCTGACCGCATTTGGTTGATCGGGGGTATTACCTGATCGACCGCAAGTGGCCCGCGCGGTGCTTGATGAATAAGGCCGCAGATGTGGCTGTTGATCGGAGTTGGGATCGCGTGAATTTGCCCGAGCTTGATGATTTCGCCTTGCAGACTGTCGATTTCGGTCGGGCGACCCTCCATCAGATCGTAGGCCATCGAGGTACGCGCGTTAGGGTCGATGGTAAGCATCTTTGCTGCAATCCGCGAAAAGATTGGTGTTGGCAACCGCAGTAGATGCGGGGTCGTCCATGCTGGCAGTGGCGTCGTTGAGGCGACTTCGATTCCCGCGGCTTTCAAAACGCGCAAAGCCTCGGCCATTTGATCGGCCATCAAGCAACGCCAGCTTCGATCAAGCAGCTGGTTTTGCAGGGTCAGACCTGATAACGCGTTCAGTGCATTGTTGAGATTGATCACCAGTTTGCCCCATTGCACCGCCTCGATCCGGTCGCTTTCGGTGACGGGCAAATCCGGGGTACTGAGATGCAGCGCGAGATCGCCCTGACCTTGTTCGATGATGATATCGCCGGAGGTGGCGCGATGATAGAACGCGGCATTGGTTGGCACCACATTGAAGGGCACCATTCCGGCCCGCACGTCGCGGCCGTCAAGGACCGCGCGTAGTGCGCGGGTGTTTTCCAGACCGTTTTGCCAGGACACAATCGGGGCATTCGCCGGCGCGTGCGCCGCAATCAACGCTGCCATCTCGGCTGTTGCGCCGGATTTAACCGTGACGATGACCAATTCAGCGCCCTCTAAGCAGGCGGGATCTTCGCTGAGCGTCAATTTCGCGATCGGCACATGGCAGTCCAGATCTGCGAAATCGGTAACGGTCAGTCCCTGCTCGCGGATCGGCTGCAGCACGCGGGCGCGGCCCAGCAGCGTGACCACGTGGCCCGCATCTGCCAACAATGCACCGCAATAACAGCCTATGCTGCCTGCGCCCGCGATGACGATTCTCATTGAACTCCTCCGCTGTGGCCCAATGATCACCGGGATGGTTCAGTGGCGCCAGAGTGACGTCAAGTCATACACGCGCCAACCGTGGCCGGGTACGTTCAAGCTCGTCTGGGATGGTTATAAATTCCTGATCGTCTCCGGGCGGAAGATGGAACGCACCGTTGGCCCAGTCGGCGGTGTTCCATTCGCGCGTAGCGGTTTCGATCTTTTCCTTTGAGGACGAGACGAAATTCCACCAGATGTAGCGATCCTCGCTCAGGGTTGCTCCGCCCAGCAGCATCAATCGCGCACCCAAAGGCCCCGCCCTGACCGAGAGCTTGTCACCGGGCCGAAACACCATCATACGCCCTTCGTCAAAGGTATCACCGGCTACCTCGACCGAGCCTTGCGTGACATAAACACCCCGATCCTCGTGATCGTCAGGCAACGGGAAAGATGCGCCGGGGTCCAGTTGCACGTCGACATAGAAGGTCTCGGACAACATGGTCACCGGGCTGGTTTCACTATAGGCGGCGCCAAGGATCAGGCGGGCGCTGACACCCTTGTCTTCGATATGGGGCAGCGCGCCCTGCTTGTGATGCTCGAAGTCAGGGGCCATGTCCTCATAGGCTTCTGGCAGCGCGAGCCAGGTCTGGATGCCGAACAGGTTGTGACGTTTGCCGCGCGTTTCTGCCCTCGTGCGTTCGGAATGAGTTACACCACGGCCCGCGACCATCCAGTTGACCTCACCGGGGTGAATCATCTGGTGGGTACCGAGGCTGTCACGATGTTCGAACTCTCCCTGATACAGATAGGTTACGGTGCCCAGCCCGATATGAGGATGCGGCCGCACATCAATGCCACTGTCGGTAATGAATTCGGCAGGGCCCATCTGATCAAAGAAGATGAATGGGCCAACGAGCTGACGCTTGACCGAGGGCAGCGCGCGACGCACCTCGAACCCGCCCAGATCTCGCGCACGTGGGATGATCAAGGTTTCGAGAGCATCTTTTTCGGAGGCGCATTCGGGATTATGGGTGGGGTTCCAACTCATTCCAGATCTCCGTTTTTTCGGTTCCATAAGACGCGTTCATGTTTGCCAATGCTGAATGTATTGGGAAAATATCGCAAGAAAAGTGCATTTTCGCACAATGATCGTGAAGTCCTTGGAACGACTTGCGGATACTCACCAAGGCGTGGAACGGAGCACCTGATACTCACCTTCGCCGACTCTCGGAATCATGAACAATCGTGCTATCCTTAGAAATCGGGTGTCGCCGGATCAGGGAAGCCGGTCCAAGATGAGGTTCAGCCGACAGGAGTGGATGCAATGACCCGACTCGAAATCAATCGCCGCAAGTTTATTGCGACAGGGGTTGGCACAATTGTAGCCGGTTTGACCGGCGTCATCACACCTGCGCACGCCTCTGGTCTTGCGCCGACACCGTCGATGCGGGGCGGGTCGAACAACTATCGACCCGGCGCGCCGATCGTGGAGCGCATCGGCGGTGGCGGGTTTTGGATGACCGGCACCGTGCGGCGTGCGGGTGACGGAGCCCCCCTGCCCGGTCAACGCATCCAGATCTGGGCCCATACAACCGAAGGGCATGAACGCGATCAGCGCAGCCATGGGGCGACTCTCACCGATGCGAACGGAGAGTTCCGGTTGGAAATGCCTCAGATTGTGCCCGCCTTTGGTCAACCACACGGGCATTTGGCCTATGACAGCGGTGAATTTGAGACGGTATTCCTGCGCCCAGTGATGTCGAGCGCGAAGGACAAGACCCTTGCCGCACATTTTGTCTTGCAGCCTGTCTGACGGATGTTAAGGCAAGCTGCTGTCTGGGCGGCATTGGTTGCCACACTTCTTATACCGGTCATAGCAGCGGCTTTCAGCCCGTATCTGGCGTGGCGTGAGCCGATTTACATCCTCGCCGGTTTTGCGGGCATCATCGGGATGTGCCTTCTTCTGCTGCAACCCTTGTTGGCCGGGCGTTGGTTGCCCGGGCTTTCTCCGGTTAACAGTCGCCATTGGCACAGGCGGTGTGGCTTGGCCCTTGTCGTAAGCATTGTGATCCATGTGATCGGCTTGTGGATCACAAGCCCGCCTGACGTCGTGGACGCATTGCTTTTTGTGTCTGCAACACCTTTTTCGACATGGGGAGTTACCGCCATGTGGGCGGGTTTTGCGGCCGCGGCAATGGGGATTTTTCGGCAACGCCTAAGCTTGCGGCTTCGGGTCTGGCGCCTGGGCCATGCAGGGTTGGCCATAGTGACCATTCTGGGTAGCGTCATTCACGCACTGCTGATTGAGGGCACGATGGAGATCATGACCAAGTTCGCATTGTGCGTTCTGGTGGTTCTGGCGTGCCTCACAACGCTTGTCAGATTGCGGGTTTGGGATGTGAAACAGCGCGGCTAGACGCCGCATGCGCGTTCCGGGGATGCGTCAGACTGATAGGCGCTTGGCATATGTGGCGCGGTTCAATTCGACATCCTGCACGGTGATGCTGCCGACCGTGGGCGCAGCCTCGGCCAGAACATTCATGATGATGGCATTCAACTCGGCTCGCGTCGCCTCATCCCGGCCCTGCATCAGCAAAATCGTGGCATGGATGAAGGTCTGCGGTTCGGTCCCAATATGAGAAAACGGAACCGGGGTGGCGCGGATTTTGAGCGTTGGCGGGTCAAACTCTTCATGCCCGGCGAGAACTGTATGAAGCTGTTCGCAGATGGCTTGAAAATCATGAGACTGCTCAAGACCAGCAGAGAATTCTAGGGTGATGTGCGGCATGAGAAGCTCCGAGATTTGAGAGAGCCATGTGGCTCTCTCGGTACTTTCTGTGAATCTCAGACGCCCAGGCACCAGCGCATGACCGCCTTTTGCGCATGCAGACGGTTCTCGGCCTCATCGAAGATCACTGAGTTTGGGCCGTCCATGACCTCGGACGTGGCCTCTTCCTCGCGGTGGGCGGGCAGACAGTGCATAAACAGCGCGTCGGGTTTGGCATGCGCCATCAGCTCGGCGTTGACCTGATAAGGGCGTAGCATGTTGTGGCGGCGCTCCTTGGCGGACTGGCTGTCGTGCATCGACACCCAGGTATCGGCGACCACCAGATCGGCGCCCTCAACCGCTTTTTGCGGGTCCCGTTCGATCACGACCTTCGAGCCCTGCTGGCGGGCGAGCCCCATGAACTCTTCTTCCGGGTCTAGCTGGGCCGGGCCGGTGAAGGTGAAATCGAACCCGAATTGACCGGCAGCATGCAGGAAAGAGGCGCAGACATTGTTGCCATCACCGGTCCAGACGACCTTTTTGCCTTTGATCGGACCGCGATGTTCCTCGAACGTCAGTACGTCAGCCATGATCTGGCAGGGATGGGTGCGGTCGGTCAGGCCGTTGATCACCGGAACGTCCGAATATTCCGCCATCTCGGTCAGGATGGTTTCATCGAAGGTCCGGATCATGATCATGTCAACATAGCGTGACAGTACGCGGGCGGTATCGGCAATGGTCTCCCCGTGGCCCAGTTGCATGTCCTTGCCCGACAGCACCATGGTCTGCCCGCCCATCTGGCGCACGCCCACATCAAAGGATACGCGGGTGCGGGTTGAGGGCTTTTCGAAGATCAGAGCCACCATGCGATCCTTCAGCGGCTGCTCATCATCCGGCGCGGCTTTGGGACGGCCAAGGCGGGCCTGTTTCATGGCACCGGCCTGATTGATCATACCCCGCAAGGCGGTTGCGTCGGTTTTGTGGATATCAAGGAAGTGGTTCATTTTATTTCACTTTTCAATCAGGCACATTCAGGCCGAAGCCATTGCGTTTTCAACTTGCGCCGCAGCCTTGTCGAGGCGGATCATGGCCTGGGCGATATCATCCTCAGTCAGGGTTAGCGGAGGCAGCAGGCGGATCACATTGTCGGCAGCAGGAACGGTGATGACTTCGTTGTCATAACCTGCGTTGACCACGTCGATATTGGTCGACTTGCATTTGAGGCCAAGCATCAGTCCTGATCCACGCACCTCTTCGAACACCTCGGGGTGATCCGCGATCAGGCCTTCAAGTTTCTGACGCAGAAGGCCTGCCTTGCGGTTGACACCTTCGAGGAAAGCGGGTGTCGCGACCTGATCGATCACCGCGCAGCCCACGGCGCAGCCGAGCGGGTTACCGCCATAGGTCGAGCCGTGGGTGCCTGCGGTCATACCGCTGGCAGCCTCTTCAGTAGCGAGAACAGCACCCAGAGGGAAGCCACCGCCGATACCCTTGGCGACCATCATGATATCCGGTGTGATACCGGCCCATTCATGGGCGAAAAGCTTGCCGGTGCGGCCCACGCCACACTGAACTTCGTCGAGGATTAGCAAGAGGCCGTTGTCATCGCAAATCTGGCGCAGGGCCTTAAGCTCGGCGTCGGGGACTGGGCGAATGCCGCCTTCACCCTGAACCGGCTCGATCATGATCGCGGCAGTATTCTCGTTGATCGCATTGGTGACGCCATCGAGATCTCCGAATGTCAGGTGCACGAAGCCGGGCAGTAGCGGGCCAAAGCCTTTGGTCATCTTCTCGGACCCTGCGGCAGCGATACCTGCCGAGGAACGGCCATGGAAGGAGCCATCGAAAGTGATGATCTCGACCTTCTCGGGCTGACCTTTGTCAAAGAAATACTTGCGCGCCATTTTCACGGCCAGTTCGCAGGATTCCGTGCCCGAATTGGTGAAGAATACCGTGTCGGCAAAGGTATGTTCGACAAGCTTGTCTGCCAACGCCTGCTGCTGCGGGATGTTGTAGAGGTTCGAGACATGCCACAGCGCATGCGCCTGCTCGGTCAGCGCGGCCACCAGCGCTGGATGGGCATGGCCCAGCGCGTTCACCGCGATACCCGCGCCAAGGTCCAGAAAACGTCGGCCATCCGCCTCGGTCAGCCAGGCGCCTTCGCCCTTCACAAATGTCAGGGGCGCACGGTTATAAGTCGGCAGAACGGACGGGATCATCGGATCATCCTTTTCGAATAGCTTGAGCCCTGTGAGTGATACACTGGGGCCATGGTCGTCAACTGATTTGGTTGGGATTGCGCGGATTTAGACAGCGCAAATAGATCAAACGGGCCGGTTACGCGGTAAAGCGCAGGCGTCGGAGGCGCAGGATATGTGCGGCTTTGATCATGGCGGGTCGTATAGCGGTGTACGTTTAGTCTGAAAACCCCGTTTTTGCGAATAAGGCAAAAATCATTCTGAGACCGGGATTTGCTGCTTGCCATTTGTCCTGCGCTAACGCACGGGTGGGCCATGACTCCGATAAGCCAGAACCCTGCCCTTGCGGCCCTGTTGATTCTTGTGGCCAGCGCCATTCTGGCAGGCACCACATTACTAGCCAAGGCGCTGGGCACAGATGTTCTTGGGCCTGCGCTGAATCCAATGCAGATCAGCCACGGGCGGTTTCTGTTTGCCTTTCTGGTAATCGTCACGACCGTCGGAATCCTGCGCCCGCGCCTCGGGCGTGTCCATTGGGGCCTCCATGTCGGGCGGACAAGTTTTGGCTGGCTTGGGATTACGTTGATGTTCGCCTCGGTTGCGTTCATCCCGATTGCGGATGCGACGGCAATATCCTTCCTGAACCCGGTCTTTGCAATGGTGCTGGCGATCCCGCTGCTTAAAGAAGGCGTCGGTCCGTGGCGCTGGATGGCAGCCATTGTAGCGCTGATCGGAGCACTGGTACTGTTGCGCCCAACACCCGCGAGTTTTCAACCCGCCGCCTTGCTAGCCCTAACCGCGGCAGCAGTGATTGGGATGGAGCTGATTTTCATCAAGAAACTCTCTGGCCGCGAAATTCCAATTCAGATCTTGCTGATCAACAACGCGATGGGGCTGACAATTGCGACGGTTGCGGTCAGCTTTGTGTTCCAGATGCCGACCCCGCAGCAATGGGCGGCATTGGCGGCGATCGGCGTGTTGATGGCCTGCGCTCAGGCCTGTTTCGTCAACGGAATGGCGCGGGCGGATGCGTCCTTTGTGGCGCCGATCAGCTATGCCACGCTGATATTCGCCGCGCTCTATGATTTCGCCGTGTTTCAGGTTGTCCCGGACAGCGTCAGCATGATCGGATCGGCCATCATCCTCACTGGTGGCCTAATCCTGGTCTGGCGTGAGGCGCGACAGCGTCAGGCCTTGAGCCGATAGCCTGTACGCAACATCTGCCAGGTCAGTGCGCCAACCAGCACGGTCGCGCTCGTGCAAATCAACATCCCCAGCCAAGGCGAACTGTCAGAGACACCAATCATGCCATATCGCAACCCGTCGATCAGGTAGAAGACCGGGTTCACATGGCTGAGCCGGTTCAGCACCGGCGGCAGGGCCTCGACCGAATAGAAAGTGCCCGACAGGAAGGCCAGTGGCGTGACGATAAAGTTAGTAATCGCAGCCATCTGATCGAACTTATTGGCAAATATGCCGGCAAAAAGGCCCAGCGCGCCCATGAAGGCCCCGCCCAGAACCACGAAGGTCAGTGCGATCAACGGGTTTTTCGGCACGATACCCAAAACAAGCGCCAGCGCAGTTGCAACGACAAGGGCGATCAGGACACCGCGAACGATGCCGCCAGCCAGATAACCCAGCAGGATTTCCAGCGGCGACAGCGGTGGCATCAGCGTGTCCACGATATTGCCCTGCACCTTGGCGATCACCATCGAAGACGAGGTGTTGGCAAAGGCATTCTGGATCACCGTCATCATCATGATGCCAGGGGCCAGAAACGTCAGGAACGGAACACCCATCACATCCGGACGGCTGGGACCGATGGCAATGGTGAAGATCAGCAGGAACAATCCCGCCGTCACCAGAGGGGCCAGCAAGGTCTGAGTCCACACCGCCAGAAAGCGTAGGGTTTCGCGCTGCGCCAGCGTATAGAGGCCCATCCAGTTCACTGCGCCAAAGCGGCGCGCGTCATGATCCAAGAGATTCTGCATGTCTGCCCCTTACCTGATTCGAAGACCGCTTGTAACTCGGGCCGCAGTGATTAAAATAGGGGGCTGAGACGATTTCCCAAGGCGGCCCGAATCCGGGGCCGCTTTCCGCTTTTGAAAGGCAAATGATGTCCTGGACTGACGAGCGTGTAGAGCTGCTGAAGAAAATGTGGGGCGAGGGCCAGTCGGCCAGCCAGATCGCCAAGGAACTGGGCGGCGTGACCCGCAACGCGGTGATCGGTAAGGTTCACCGTCTGGGCCTGTCGAACCGTGCAACCGGCGCCAGCCCGGCAAAGGCCGAGCCCAAGGAAAAACCGGCACCCGCGCCCAAGGCGGAGGCCAAGCCAAAACCGGCGCCCAAAACAGAACCGGCCCGACCGGCGCCTGCTCCGGAAGCGAAACCGGCTATCCCTGCCCGCCGCCAGATTATCCCGGCGGGTCAGCCCTTGCCACCGCAGCCTTCGGCCAACGAAATCAGCCCCGAGGCGCTGGCCAAGGTCAACGAGATTGAGAAGAAAGCCAAGAAGCTGACCTTGATGGAACTGACCGAGAAAACCTGCAAATGGCCCGTCGGCGACCCCGCGACCGAGGATTTCTGGTTCTGCGGCCTTCCGGTTGAGGCGGGCAAGCCTTATTGCGAGGCGCATGTGGGCGTGGCGTTCCAGCCAATGAGCTCGCGTCGCGACCGTCGGCGATAATAGCGAACACAAGAACCTAAATCTTTACTATAGAACGTGAAAAGGGCGCAGGCGTTTCGCCACGCCTCTTACCGGAAGCGCTGCATAGTCGGGAACGACACAAGGCGTAGCGAGCTCTTACAAAGAAAACACCCTCGCTGAAAGCTGCGAGGGTGTTTTCGACCGGAGTGTCAGCTGTGCGGACAAAACTGCCATTCAAACATGAGAGTCTGGCTTGTAACTTGGGCTGAAATGCCAATCATTTTCAGAGGCAGCGTGGCGTTGTGTTGGTTTCTTGACATTCGCAACCAACAGACGTGCAATAAAGCCATGACACGATTGATTGAGTTGATCAGAGTTCCTACGAGAAACGAGCTTCCTCAGTTCCGAAAAGGACTGGGCGTGAAACTGTTGTTTGTTTCTACAGTGTTACTGCTGGTTCATTTCAACTATGGTCGACAGTCGTTGCTTTGGTATCTGGCTGCATTCCCCATGATCTACGTTGTGTTTATGCTAAGTGTGATCTAACGCCGCATTGATAAAAACAAAACGGATAAATCTGACTGATGCCTTGGCGCAAGTTCCAAAATTGACGACTGTCATCGGTCACTTTGGGCTCGAACCTGACATTGAGGTGTCGGTGATCTTGCAACCGCCGGCACATGATCAACCTTTCACTGCGCTGGATGCGATGGCAAATCCGGCATCGGCACCCAGCGGGGCAGCTCATCCGGCGCGACCGAAACATGCAGCTTCTCTGACCGGTCCTTTCCCACTTTGCGATGTTTGCGCAGCAGGAAAATCTTGCCCCAGCCGCGCCATGTGCCTACCGAGCGGGCATGGGGGTCGGTGGGGAAACGGTCGCGCCAGCCTTCGGGCAGGGGCAACCCGTGCAGCTCGGCTTTGTCCAGCATCCAAATCAGGGAGATGTTGCTGAGGGGGCGGGCTTCTTCGAAACCGTTCAGCTGACCTCCGACATCGCCATGGGTGCCTCGGAACCAGACCTGCTCGATATGGCCTTTGAAATCGGGGGTACATTTCCACAATACCGGCTCGAACACCTCGCGGGTCTCGTCCAAACCCATGGCGTGATAACCATGGCGGGTGGCGGGGCCAAGCTGGTGGTTGTGGAAGGCGTGGCGTTCCTCGGCCCAGCGCCACAGCAGCGGCAGGCGCAGGCCCAGCGCTTTGACCGTGTCCCAGACGCCGACCATCTCGATGGCAACACCCTCATGGCAGAAGGCCTGCCGAAACTCCGCCGCAGCCTTGCCGTTGGCGGTGCATTCATAATGGCGATAGGCCTGTTTGATATTGCGAACAGTAGCGTGTTCGGCCTTGAGCAGCCCGATCGCGTCAATCACACCCGCAAGGCTGCGCACCCCGTAGGCGCCGCGTGAATAGCCGATGAAAAAGATCTTGTCGCCGGGCTTATAGCGAGATGCGAGGTAGCCATAGGCGCGTCTGATCTGGCGGTTGATGCCCCGGCCCATCATCACGTCCATAGTGGACTTCCAGCTTTCCCACTGCACACCGGCTTCGTAGAAGACCGAAACCTTGCTGCCCATCTCGCAGCACAGACGCAGGGTCTGGCCGGCGTGAGTCTCATAACCCGGTTCAAGTGTCGACATGGTGCCATCAAGGATGATGACATGGCTGATCGGTTCGCGATGGCGTGTTTCGGCCGAGTGCTCGGACCGCAGAGGCCGCCCGAGCCATCCCAGTACCTTTCTACTCAGCCGCGACAGAACCATGCGTCAACAATTCCCAAACTCTATGAGGTGTGAAAGGCATATCCGCCTGCCGCACCCCGTGATCCCAGAGCGCATCCTGAACCGCGTTTGCCACAGCGGCCAATGCGCCCACGGTGCCGGCCTCGCCACAGCCTTTCATCCCCATCGGGTTGGCGGTTGATGGAATTGGCACCGAGGTAAACTCTATCATGGGTATCCCCGCCGCACGGGGCAAGGCGTAGTCCATGAACGATGCCGTGAGCAGTTGCCCCTCGGCATCATGCACAACATGTTCATTCAGCGCCTGACCGATGCCCTGCACAACTCCTCCATGCACTTGCCCTTCGGCGAGCATCGGATTGATAAGGTTACCGAAATCATCCACGACCGTGTAGCGATCGACCCATGTTTCACCAGTGAAAGAATCAATAACAACTTCAGCAACATGTGCGCCGTTGGGATAGCTGCGCGCCTCTAACTTGGCGCGCGCCTTGTGTTGCAACAGATCGGTGCGCCCGTCTGCGCGCGCCATCTCAGCCGCCTCGGTCAGCGTGGGGGTCAGGTTGGACCCCGGCGCGCGGAAGGTTTCATGGTCGAAGGTCACATCGCTTTCCTCTACCCCCATCTTATCCGCAAGATAGGGTGTGAATGCGGCAATCATCGTATCAACCGTCACCAGTGTCGCGTTGCTTTGGGTCGTGACCGAGCGTGACCCGCCAGTCCCGCCACCTTGCGCCAGCCTGTCCGTGTCGCCTTGCACAACATTGATCAGGTGCGCCGGAATGCCCGTCTGATCTGACAGGAACTGGGCATAGACTGTTTCATGCCCCTGCCCGTTGGACTGCGTGCCGACATAGAGGTTCACCGTTCCATCCTCGCAAAACTCGACCTTTGCCCCCTCGGAAGGATCCCCCAAAATACTTTCGATATAGTAACAAAGCCCCTGCCCCCGGATCAGACCGTTTTCGGCATCCGCCGCCTTGCGGGCCTCAAAGCCGGTGGTCTGCTCGGCGGCGCGGCTGAGGACCATGTCGAACTCACCCACATCATAGGTTTCACCGGTTGCGGTCTTGTAGGGGAAAGCTTCGGGTCGGATGAAATTCTTGCGCCGCAGTTCCCACGGGTCGACGCCAAGCTCGCGTGCAGCGCGGTCCATGACACGCTCCAATACATAGATCGCCTCAGGCCGACCGGCCCCGCGATAGGCATCGACCTGCGTGGTGTTGGTGAAGAATCCCTCGACCCGCAAATAGGTGGTTTGCACATCGTAGACGCCCATCAGAACGCGGCTAAACAATTGGGTTTGGATGGCCTGTGCGAAGTGGCTGTTATAGGCACCAAGGTTGATCTTGCTGTGGACCCGGTAGGCGGTGATCTTGTGATCCGCATCAAATGCGAGTTCCGCCAGCGAGGTCAGGTCACGGCCGTGGTGATCGGACAGCATCGCTTCGGACCGGTCCGACATCCAGTGCACGGGCTGGCCCAATTTCATAGCAGCAACAGCAACGGTGAAGTATTCGGGATAGGGCATCGCCTTCATACCGAATCCGCCGCCGACATCGGGCGTAGTAACGCGGATCGCCTCGGGATCCAGTTTCAGCTTATGTGCCAGTTGCGCTTTCATCCCCCAGACGCCCTGCCCGCCATAGGAGAAATGCAAACGGCTACCCGACCAATCGGCCTGACAGCCACGCGGTTCGATCGAGCTCACGATGACCCGGTTGTCATGCACGTTCAGCGCGACGGTGCGCGCCGCAGACTGAAAGGCCGCATTGGTCGCCTTCTCATCACCCAAGCCCCAGTCAAAGGCGCGGTTGTCGGGGGCTTGTGGATGCAAAGGCTCCCCACCCGCAGCGACATCCGTCTTGACCGGCAGGTCTTCGGTTTCCATCCAGATCAATTCGACTGCATCGCGCGCCTGCAACAATGAGTCGGCAATGACGACCGCAACGGGTTCCCCGACGAAACGCACGCGATCCTTGGCCAACATGTTCCGTTCGGACGCTGCGCCTTGAGTGCCGTCGCGGTTGGCAACTGTGGTGGCATTCATCACTGTATCGATCCCGGCATCGGTCAGATCCTCGAGTGCCATGACCAGACGCACCCCATCAGCCGCACGCGCCTCTTCAAGGTCCAGCGCAGTTATCGTGGCATGCGCCATAGAGCTTCGAAAGAAAGCAGCAAACAGGGCATTCTCGGGCACCGCATCATCCATGTACCGCCCCTGCCCGGTCAGAAACCGCTGATCTTCGGTTCGTTTGACGGGCTGGCTTTTGCCGAATTTTTCCATGGGATGATCCTTTGGCTGCCTGAATGCGCGACCCTAGCGTGAAGCTGCTCCTTGTCCAGAGGCTGAAAATTTCCCTGCGCGCGGTCTGAAAGCGACATTCATGTCTGGAAACCGCGTTGCGCGCCCAACTTGGGCACGCCTAGGCTGAACCCATATTCAGTCTTGCGGAGGTTCCCGTGACCACAGAAATCAAGCTGACGAATGGCCGATTGAAGAGCCAAGCTGTCAAGGCCTATTGGGATGAGGGGTTTATCTTTCCGATCCCCGTGTTCTCTGCCGCAGAAGCCGCTGGGTTCCGTGCCGAGTTGGAAGATGTCGAAGCCAATTGGCGCGAGGCGGACCTGCCACTGCCATTGAACATGTACAAACGCATCAACGCGCATGTGGTGATGCCTCTGGCCACGCGCATTTCTCTGGACCCGCGCGTTCTGGACGTAGTCGAAGGCGTGCTGGGTCCCGATCTGCTGCTGTGGTCGGCTGAACTGTTCATCAAGGAACCGCGTACAACGCAGGTGGTGGGCATGCATCAGGACCTGACCTATTGGGGGATGGGTGAAACCTCGGACCAGTTGACCGCATGGATCGCCCTGTCCCCCGCAACAGTCGAAAGCGGTTGCATGGATTTTGTGAAAGCCAGCCACAAGAATCCGATCCTGCCGCATAATGATACGTTTTCCGACAACAACCTGCTGTCGCGTGGGCAGGAAGTTGCAGTGGACGTTGCAGATGAGGACAAGACGCATATCGAGCTACAGCCCGGTCAGATGTCACTGCATCACGGGCTGACGATCCACGGATCAGGTCCAAACGCGTCGGATGATCGTCGGATCGGTCTGGCCATCCGCTATCTCAACCCCAACGCGCAGCAAAAGGTCGCCGACCGTGACTACGCCATTCTGGCGCGCGGCGAAGACCGGGTGGGGAATTTCATTCACATCCCGGCGCCGAAGGAATTGTTTGCACAAGACGCTCTGGACCTTCACGCGCGCATTCGCGCCGATCAGGCCAAAGCGATGGCCCAGGGGGCCGGCGAGAAACTGCAGCTTTACGATCAGGCCCCATCGAATCCGGGCTGAGACGGGCCCGACTGCCGCGCAGGGCCTTCCCCTTCCCGCGTCCATTCGCTATTGCAGGCGCTGACCCGAATTTGTTGACGCAGGACGCATCCCATGGCGATGGAAAAGACATTCAACGCGGCCGAGGCCGAGGCCCGCATCTATCAGGCCTGGGAACAGGCCGGAGCCTTCAAGGCAGGCGCGAACAAATCGCGCGACGAGAGCTTTACCATCATGATCCCGCCGCCCAACGTGACGGGGGCCTTGCATGTGGGCCATGCGTTCAACAACACGTTGCAGGATATTCTGACCCGTTGGCACCGGATGCGCGGCTTCGACACTCTGTGGCAGCCCGGTCAGGACCACGCTGGTATCGCCACGCAGATGCAGGTCGAAAAGATGCTGGCGGCCACTCAGCAACCTGGTCGGCGCGAACTAGGGCGTGAGGCATTTCTGGACAAGGTCTGGGAATGGAAAGGCGAATACGGCGGCACGATCATCGAACAGTTGAAACGACTGGGGTCGTCCTGTGATTGGTCGCGCAATGCTTTCACCATGGCTGGCGCGCCGCGCGATCCGCGTACCGGACACGAAAATTCTGCGAATTTTCACGACGCGGTCATCAAGGTCTTCGTCGAGATGTACGAAAAAGGCCTGATCTATCGCGGTAAGCGGCTGGTCAACTGGGATCCGCATTTCGAAACTGCCATTTCGGACTTGGAAGTCGAGAATATCGAAGTCGCCGGCCACATGTGGCACTTCAAATACCCGCTGGCCGGGGGCGAGACATACACTTACGTCGAGAAGGACGAAGACGGGAACGTAGTGCTTGAGGAAGAGCGCGATTACATCTCGATCGCCACGACGCGCCCCGAAACCATGCTGGGTGATGGCGCGGTTGCGGTTCATCCCTCGGACGAACGGTACGCCCCCATCGTCGGCAAGCTTTGCGAAATCCCGGTTGGTCCGAAAGAGCACCGCCGTCATATCCCGATTATTAACGATGATTACCCCGATCCCGATTTCGGCTCGGGCGCGGTGAAGATCACCGGTGCGCATGATTTCAACGACTATCAGGTCGCCAAACGTGGCGGCATTCCGCTGTATCGCCTGATGGATACAAGCGGGCACATGCGGGCCGATGGTGTACCCTACGCGAACGAGGCTTACAAAGCCGGGCAATACGCGCGCGGTCAATCCTTTACCGAAGGTGAGATCGACGCGATCAACCTTGTTCCCGACCACTTGCGCGGATTGGACCGGTTCGAGGCGCGCGCCAAAGTGATCGACGAGATCACCAGCGAAGGTCTGGCTGTCATGACCCGTGCTGATGACCCGCGTCTGGGATCGACCGCGCTAAAGCCGGACCACGAAGGCGCGGACAAAACCGTTCCGCTGGTCGAATCCAAACCAATCATGCAGCCATTCGGCGACCGCTCAAAAGTCGTGATCGAGCCGATGCTGACCGATCAGTGGTTCGTCGATGCTGAAAAGGTCGTTGGCCCTGCACTGGATGCGGTCAAGGACGGCACCGTCAAGATCATCCCCGAGTCCGGTGAAAAGACGTATTACCATTGGTTGGAAAATATCGAACCGTGGTGCATCTCTCGCCAGCTCTGGTGGGGGCACCAGATTCCGGTTTGGTATGGCCTTGATCTATCGGCTGAGAACTTCAAGGACGACGAAAACGACGGCGATCTTGACCTAGTCGAACTCGGCCGCCTGCTAAACGAAGGCGGCATGCTCCACCGTGGCAACGTCATGGAATGTGCGCCCAACTTTGATGCTGTTGTCGATAAATTCCTGGACGACAATGCCGATATCCCCAGCCCGCTGAGCCATGCGACCGTTATTGAGGTCGCCGACAAGCATGCGGCCATCCATCAATTCGCTGAAAGCCTTGCTCAGTACGCAGTCGAACAGGACCCGACCAAGCTGGTGTATCCGGTCTGGCGCGATCCCGATGTCCTCGACACCTGGTTCTCCTCCGGCCTCTGGCCCATCGGCACGCTGGGCTGGCCCGAGCAGACCGAAGAGCTGGAGCGTTACTTCCCTACGGACGTTCTGATCACCGGCTTCGACATCCTGTTCTTCTGGGTCGCCCGGATGATGATGATGCAGCTGGCCGTGGTCGATCAGATCCCGTTCCATACCGTTTACCTGCACCAGCTTGTCCGCGACGAGAAGGGCAAGAAGATGTCCAAGACCACCGGCAACGTCATCGACCCGCTGGAGATCGTGGACGAATTTGGCGCCGACGCGCTGCGCTTTACCAATGCCTCGATGGCGGCCATCGGCGGAGTGCTGAAACTCTCCAAAGAGCGCATCACCGGCTATCGCAACTTCGGCACCAAGCTTTGGAATGCCGTCCGCTTTGCCGAGATGAACGAGGTCTTCACCGACAGCGTCCCGCAACTGGACGTGGCCGACCTGAAACCCAAAGCCGCCGTAAACCGCTGGATCATTGGCGAAACCGCACGCGTACGGGAAGAGGTCGACGCGGCGCTGGAAAGCTATCGCTTCAACGACGCGGCGAACGCGCTTTATGCCTTTGTCTGGGGCAAGGTCTGCGACTGGTATGTGGAGTTGTCCAAGCCGCTGCTGCAAGGCGACGATGCAGAAGCGCAGGCCGAAACCCGCGCCACCATGCGTTGGGTTCTGGATCAGTGCATGGTCCTGCTCCATCCGATCATGCCCTTCATCACCGAAGAGCTGTGGGGCCTGACAGGCAGCCGCGCCAAGATGGTCGTTCACGCCGACTGGCCGAGCTATTCCGCCGCTGACTTGGTGGATGCCGATGCGGATCGTGAGATGAACTGGGTGATCTCGGTGATCGAAAACACCCGCTCAGCCCGCGCGCAGATGCGTGTTCCTGCCGGCCTTTATGTCCCTATGCTGGTGACCGAGATCGACGCCCACGGGCAGGCTGCATGGGACCGCAATGAAGCGCTGATCAAGCGTCTTGCGCGGATCGACAGCCTGACCAAGGCCGATGAATTGCCCAAGGGGACCATCTCGATTGCCGCCCCAGGTGCGAGCTTTGGCCTGCCGCTGGCGGACATCATCGATATCGGCGCGGAAAAGGAACGGCTGGAGAAAGCCATGGGCAAGCTCGCAAAAGAGCTTGGTGGTCTGCGCGGGCGACTGAACAACCCCAAATTCGTGGCTTCGGCCCCGGAAGAGGTTGTTGCTGAAGCCAAAGCGAATCTTGCAGCTCGTGAGGAAGAAGAAGCCAAGCTGAACGAGGCGCTTGCACGTTTGGCCGAGATCGCCTGATCCTCTACTTTTCATAAGCACTCAAAGTTCAAAAGCCCGCCGTTCTCCCGGCGGGTTTTTACTGTGCAATGACGTATTTCACCTTGTTCGCAGCAGCTTGTGATTGTTAGCAAGTGCGGGTGGTTATAGCCGAGGACAGGATGACACGCGCATTTCCCCCAATGCAGACCGTTTCGACCGGGCTGGTCGTGGCCATCGTCGGGTTCTTCAGCTCATTCCCAATTGTGTTGCAGGGGCTGAACGCGATGGGAGCCTCTTCGCAAGAAGCCGCCTCGGGCCTGATGAGTGCAGCCATCGCTATGGGGCTCGCCGCCATTGTGTTGAGCCTGTTTTACAAGTTACCAATCAGCGTTGCCTGGTCCACGCCAGGTGTCGCGCTGATGGCTGTGTCTGCTACACCGACCGAAGGGTTTTCAGGCGCAATCGGCGCATTCCTTTGCGCCGGAGCCCTGACCGTTCTGGCAGGGCTGTGGAAACCGCTTGGTCGGTTGGCTGCAGCAATCCCAATTACTCTGGCGCAAGCGATGCTGGCAGGCGTGCTCTTGCCGCTTTGCCTTGTACCATTCAAAGCGACGGTCGAGATCCCATGGCAGGCGTTGCCGGTGATCCTAACATGGTTTATTGCGGGCCGTTTCAATCGGTTGATCGCGGTTCCGGCAGCTGTGGTCGCGGCGGCTATCATTGTATCGCTGAACGCCGGAGATGCTCAATTGATGCCAGATCGTCTGATCGCTGCTCCGGTCTGGACCATGCCCACGTTCTCGGTCGCATCTGCCATCGGAATCGGCGTACCGCTGTTTATCGTCACGATGGCGACACAGAACATTCCCGGTGTCGCTGTGATGCGCAGCTTTGGCTTCGATCCAGTTCCCGGCCGGTTGTTTTCATCCGTCGGTGGCGCAAGCATGCTCTCGGCCCCGTTTGGAGCGCCGGCGACCTGTCTGGCAGCAATCACCGCCGCGATGTGTTCCAATGAGGACAGCCATCCTGACCCGGCGCAGCGGTACTGGTCTGCTGTAATGGGTGGTGTGTTTTACTGCTTGTTTGGCATCTTTGCGGTGGCAATCACAAGCTTTGCTGCCCATGCCGACCCATTGCTGATGGGTACGCTGGCAGGGGTTGCTCTGATCGGGGTCATGGCCAACGCCATGCATGCAGCGTTGGATATCCCTGCCGAGCGCGAGGCGGCAATTCTGACCTTGGTCATCACCGCCTCTGGTATCACGGTCTTTGGATTGGGTGCGGCGGTCTGGGGGCTTTTGGCCGGCGGAATTGCGTATGTCGTGACAAACAGAGTGCGGTAATCCCTTTCGCCCGACCGTCACAGGCAGTAGAATACAGACATGTTCGGATCGCTTGGAAAACTGGTGGAACGCCAGATCAAGAAGGCACAGGCCGAGGGCCAGTTGCAGGGGCTTGAAGGCGAAGGTGCGCCGCTGCCTGACCGTTCAAGTGAGGCGCAGGGTGATCCTGCCATTGCCGCTGGTCACCGCATCATGGCGCAGGCCGGGGTTCTGCCGGAAGAGTTCAACATCAAGAAAAAACTCGACGCGGCACGCAAGGATTATGATGCTCTGACGGATCCCGAAGAGCGCAAGTCGGCGATGTCCCGCATCGCCGATCTGGAGATGCGATACAATATGGCCCGCGATGCGCGACGCAGTTTTATGCGGTGACTACTTGAACTCGGGCTTGCGGCCCTGCATCTGCGCCATGACAACCTCCATCTGATCTGGCTTTCCAATCAGGTCGACCTGCTCTGAGGATTCGGCCATCAACACATGTGCGCGGTCTCGGGTTTCGGCCACATCGATCAGACGCTTGGCGGCACGGATGGCCGAGGGGCTTTTGCCCGTGATATCCTCGGCCAGCGCAAGTGCCTCGGTCAGCGGGTCATCCGAGAGTTTCGTCACCAGCCCCCAATCTGCGGCCTGCGGCGCACCGATCGGACGGGCGGTATAGGTCAGAAGGCGCAGAACGTCCGAACGAACAAGCTCAGGCAGCAACACCATCCCGCCCATGTCGGGAATGAGGCCCCATTTCATCTCCATCACCGACAGCTTGGCCTCGGGGTGCGCGATGCGGATATCCGCACCCAATGCGATCTGCAGGCCACCGCCATAGGCCACGCCCTGAATGGCGCAGATTACCGGGGCCGGGACACGCCGCCAGATCAGGGCAATCTCCTGCAACTCATTGGCATCTTCGTGGCTGCGGGTCATCAGCCATTCGGTCGGGTCTGTTTGGGCCATGCTGGCAAAGCTGGCCATATCGAGCCCGGCGCAGAAGCTTTTGCCCTCTCCCGACAGCACCACCGCCCGGATATCGGCGGCGGCGACCTCTTGCCCCGCCGAGAGGATAGCCTTGATCATCGCATCGTCCAAAGCGTTCATCTTGTCGCCGCGAGTCAACGTGACATGGGCGATGTGATCTTTGTATTCGACGGATACGCGGGACATGGGACCTCCGGTGCGTTCTTTGTTGCGTCAAGCATGCCAGTAAGAGGCAAGCAGCGCTACAACGACGTCAGGGCAAATCGGCGATCGGCATCCGACCAAACCAGGGAGAGTCCAGAGTCATTACATAGAACTGGTCGCCAGCCGCCTGGCCCGCAGTGGTGATGCCCAGCCGCCCTTGGGGGTCTTGCAGCGTACGCAGGATGGTTCCGTCACCATCAAACTGTACCAGCATACCGCGGTGGATCGGCGCGGGGCGCACCTTGGGTCCCAACCGCCATATTATCTTGCGTAGGAAGGGATAGGGCATCAGCTTTTCTGCAGGCACGCGCGGGCTGGCGAATGCCATCCAATAGGTGCCGTCACCTTGCGCTTTGATGTTATCCGGATAGCCTGGCAGGTTATCCAAAAGAACCTCTTGTTTTCCGGCTTTGGGGCCGACCAGCCACAGCTTGTGCACCCTTGCCCGACCCGTTTCGGCAATCAGCAGGAAATCTTCGTCCGGTGAAAGGGCAATGCCGTTGGTGTAGACGAACCCTTCTGCGATCTTTTCGGCGGTGCCGTCAGGCGAATAACGTGCCACATAGCCGGTTGGCGATTGCTCCCAGATCGTCATGACCGAGGTGGGTTTGGTGCCGCCCATGGTTTCAGGATCGAACCGGTCTGAGGAGTTCGAGAAATAGACCGTGCCGTCCTGTGCCACGTCCAGGTTGTTGGCATAGATGATAGGCGCGCCATCGATCTCGGAGACCAGTGTTGCCAGCGTTCCGGGCCCGGCCCAGCGCATCAGCCCTCGAAAGCTGTCGGCGATATAGAGCGCGCCATCTGGCCCCGCCCGCAGACCGAGGGGGCGGCCGCCAAGTTGATCGATCTCGGCCGGCTGGTCACCGTCGATGCGATAGAGGGTGCCGGATTGGCCGGTGGTATAAACTGCGCCGTCTAGCATCACTGCGATGTCTTCTGAGCCAATCTCCCCCGCCGGTAGCGAGATCAGCTGTGCTGTATCGAGATAGTTGTTTTCGATGAAATCGCCCGTGAATCCGGGCGGTTCGGGTGGCTCGTAGGCCACCGGGTCAACCGGGACCGGCCAGAACACGAGATAGGCAAGACCGATAAGGACAAGTGCCAGTATATAACGCATAACGCCTCCGAACTGCGGTTGCGAGCACACTGACTGTGATTGCATCTGCGTGCAAGGCTTGCCCCGCTGCAGAGGTTGCGCTTATCTGCCGCCATGACCGTTCCTCGTTACACCCCGCTTGCCCAATCCCTGCCCGCAACCGTGCCATTTGTCGGCCCCGAAACGCAGGAGCGTCAGCGTGGCGCGCCCTTTATCGCCCGGATCGGTGCAAATGAGAGCGTGTTTGGCCCCTCGCCGCGCGCCATAGAGGCGATGCAGCGGGCGGCGGGTGAGATATGGATGTATGGCGATCCTGAGAATTACGAATTGCGCCACGCGCTGGCCGCGTATCATGGGGTAGCGCCCGAAAATATCGTTGTCGGCGAAGGCATTGATGGCTTGCTGGGCTATCTGGTTCGGCTGTTGGTCGGGCATGGAGATGCGGTTGTGACGTCGGACGGGGCGTATCCCACCTTTAACTACCATGTGGCGGGGTTCGGAGGGGATTTGCACAAGATTCCCTATCGCGACGATCACGAGGACCCGGAGGCGTTGTTTGCCAAAGCAGCAGAGGTGAACGCAAAGCTGGTCTATCTGGCCAACCCTGACAACCCGATGGGCACTTGGCATTCCGGCGCGGATATCGTGGCCGCGATGGAAGCGTTACCAGAAGGCTGCGTGCTGGTTCTGGACGAGGCGTATGTAGAATGCGCCCCGGAGGGCACCGCCGCGCCTGTCGCGGCTGATGATCCGCGGGTCATCCGAATGCGGACGTTTTCCAAGGTCTATGGGATGGCCGGGGCTCGGGTTGGCTATGCCATCGGTGCGCCCGGGTTGATTTCCGCCTTCAACAAAGTGCGCAACCATTTCGGTATGAACCGGGCTGCCCAAGCCGGGGCTTTGGCCGCGCTTGAGGACAGCGATTGGCTGGCGCAGGTTCAGGATCAGATCGCCGAAGCTCGGGATCGGATCGCACGGATTGCACGGTCCAATGGGTTGGAACCTTTGCCCTCAGCCACAAATTTCGTGGCGATTGACTGCGGGCACGATGGGGTGTTTGCCAAAGCCGTTCTGGACTCGCTGGTCGAACAGGGAGTGTTTGTGCGCATGCCGTTCGCTGCGCCTCAGAACAGGTGTATTCGCGTGAGTTGTGGGGGAGAGGCAGAGATTGTCGCTTTCGAGGCTGCTTTGCCCAAGGCCTTAGCAAGTACCCGAGCCGTGTAGAGGGGCTCTCTGCCCCCCATCGCGCTGACGCGCGATTCCCCCCGAGGACATTTTTGGCCAGATGAAGACTCGGATCGGGTATTAGGTTGCCAATGCGGCGGCGGCGGCTTCAAGCGCGCCTTTGCCGCGGGGAATGTCGAGCGCGGCCATCGCCGTTTCGACGCCACCCAGCATGGCCATGACCATCTGAGCATTCACATGGCCCATGTGACCAAGGCGGAAACAGCCGTCCCAGTCCTCCATCCCCAGACCAATGCCGAGGGTCAGGCCAAGCTGGGTTTCGGTATAATTGCGCAGCGGGGTTCCGCGCCCTTCGGTCAAGCGCAGCGCGGTGACCGCGTGGCTACGAACGGCCGGGTCGGTAACGTTGAAATGCAGCGCGCCGCCTTGCGCCCAGATGTCACAGGCGGCCCAGATGGCCTTTGCCAGGTGTTCGTGGCGAGCCCAGACCTGTTCGAGGCCTTCGCCGTGGATCAGGTCGAGCGCGGCGCGAAGGCCATAGAGGTGGTGGGTTGGCGCAGTGCCATTGAAATACTGATAGAAAAGTTCGGGATTGGCGCGCGGCTGCCAGTCCCAATATTGCGAAACGCGGGGCATTGTGGCGCGTTTGGCTTGCGCTTTATCGTTGAAGAAGACAAAGCAGGTACCTGCCGGGGTCATCAGCCCCTTCTGGCAGGCGGTCACCGTGACGTCGACACCCCAGGCATCCATCTCGAACCGGTCGCAGCCCATGGATGCGATGCAGTCAGCCATCAGTAATGCGGGGTGGTCGAGGTCGTCGAGCAAGGCGCGCAGCGCCGGGATATCGTTGCGGATCGATGTGGAGGTATCGACGTGAACGGCAAGCACGGCCTTGATTTTGTGGCTGGAGTCGGCGCGCAATGCTTCGGCGATGCGCTCGAGATCCCAGGGTGAGGACATGCCGAAATCAATCAATTCGACCTTGGCGCCGATCCCCTCGGCCATCTCGGCCCAACCGTGGGTGAAGCGGCCCGAGGCCGGGGCCAGCACGGTTTCGCCGGGGGCGATCACGTTTGAGAGCGCGGCCTCCCACGTGCCGTGGCCGTTGGCGATGTAGATGGCGACGTTGTGCTGGGTTCCGGCAACGCATTTAAGGTCATGCGTCAGCGCGGGCATCATCTCAATCAATTCGCCGTCATAGATATTGGGCGACGGACGGTGCATCGCCTGTAGCACCGCGTCAGGCATGACCGAGGGGCCAGGGATGGCCAAATACTCGCGCCCATGCGCGAGGGGGATTTGGTTTGTCATGAGGGCAACCTGTCTGAATTGAGGGTTACCCTAGCGTTTCGCCCTGCGACGTCAATCCACCAGACTGGCGGCCTCGCGCGCAAGTGTTTCGATTCCAGCCCAGTCGCAAGTTTGCACCATTTGTTTGGGCGCGACCCAGCTGCCACCTGCGCAGGCAACATTCGACAGAGACAGGTAATCGAGGGCATTTGACGGCGATACGCCACCGGTTGGGCAGAAGGTGATCTGCGGCAAGGGCGCGCCGATGGCTTTCAGGGCGGGGGCTCCGCCTGAGGCCTCAGCGGGGAAGAATTTCAGCATGTCATAACCCTTTTCCAGCAGGGCCATAGCTTCGCTTGCGGTGGCCGCGCCGGGGAGAAGGGGCAGACCTTCGGCTTCGCAGGCCGCGATCAGGGCATCAGTCGCGCCGGGCGAGACACCGAACTGCGCACCAGCCTCTTTGGCAGCGCGTACATCTTCGGGCGTGACCAGTGTACCCGCACCTACTACGCCGCCGGGGACGTCGGCCATCGCCCGGATGGCATCCAGCGCCGCGGGAGTGCGCAGGGTGACTTCAAGCGCCGGGAGGCCACCGGCGACGAGAGCTTCGGCCAGAGGGCGGGCATGGGACGCGTCGTCGACGACCAGTACTGGGACAATCGGGGCCAGTGCACAAATCTCGCGGGTGCGTTGGGTTTTCGACATTGGGTCAAACTCCGAAAATGCTGGCGCCGGTGTCGGCTGAGCCGACATTCTGGCGGAATGCGCCGAAGAGGTCGCGGCCAACGCCGTGTAGGTTTGCAGTGAGGTCTGCAGTAGCAGGTACACGGTCGAGAACGCCGGGGGTCAGGATTTCCAACTCGCCCTTGATCGCATCGACGCGCAAAAGATCACCGTCCTGCAGATAGGCGATGGCTCCGCCGTCCAGCGCCTCGGGGCAAACATGGATGGCAGCGGGAACCTTGCCAGAGGCACCGGACATCCGGCCATCAGTGACCAGAGCCACTTTCTGCCCCCTGCCCTGCAGGATTGACAAGATGGGTGTCAGAGAGTGGAGCTCGGGCATGCCATTGGCCTTGGGGCCTTGGAAGCGGACGACGACGATGACATCATCGGTGAACTCACCGGCTTTGAAGGCCTCTTTCACGGCGTTCTGATCGTTGAACACACGAACGGGCGCTTCGACCACTTGGTGTTCAGGCGCCACGGCCGAGACCTTCATGACGCCTGTGCCCAGGTTGCCGGTCAGGCGAGAGAGGCCACCGGTGGCCTGGAACGGGTCTTTGGCGGGGCGGACGATCTTTTCGTTCAGACTGTGGCCTGCGCCGTCTTCCCAGACCAATTCGCCGTCTTTCAGTTTCGGTTCCTTAGTGTAGTTGTGCAGGCCCTGACCGGCGACGGTGAGCGTGTCGGGGTGTAGAAGGCCGTCTTCCAACAGAGTGCCGATGGCAAAGCCCAACCCGCCAGCGGCGTGGAAATGGTTCACATCAGCCAAACCGTTGGGATAGACCCGCGCGACCAGAGGCACGACGGCGGAGATGTCAGAAAAATCCTCCCAGTCCAGCACGATACCACCGGCACGCGCCATGGCGATCAGGTGGATCAGTAGGTTGGTGGAACCGCCGGTGGCCATCAGGCCAACGATGCCATTGACGAAAGCGCGCTCATCAAGGATCTGGCAAACCGGCGTGTAGTGATTGCCCAACGCGCTGAGGGAAAGGGCGCGGCGCGCGCCTTCTTCGGTCAGCGCATCGCGCAGGGGTGTGTTGGGGTTGATAAAGCTGGAGCCCGGCAGGTGCAGGCCCATGAACTCCATCAGCATCTGGTTGGTGTTCGCGGTTCCGTAAAACGTACAGGTTCCAGGGCCGTGATAGGCGGCCATTTCGGCCTTCATAAGTTCCTCGCGGCCCACTTCTCCTGCAGCGAATTTCTGGCGGATCTTGGCCTTTTCGTCATTCGGCAGGCCGCTGGTCATGGGACCGGCGGGTAGGAAGACGGCTGGCAAATGGCCGAACGCCTGCGCACCGATCACCAGACCGGGGACAATCTTGTCACAGACGCCAAGGAACACAGCTGCATCATAGGTGTTGTGGCCGAGAGCCACGCCCGTCGCCAGCGCGATCACGTCACGCGAGAACAGGGACAGTTCCATCCCCGCCTCACCTTGTGTCACGCCATCACACATTGCCGGAACCCCGCCCGCGACCTGCGCGGTGCCGCCTGCTGCGCGGATCGCATCACGGATCAGGCCGGGGTAGCGTTCGAACGGCTGGTGAGCAGAAAGCATGTCGTTATAGGCGGTGACGATGCCGAGGTTTCCTGCGGTGCCGGTTGCCATGGAGTTCTGATCCTCTCCGGCACCAGCATAGGCATGAGCCTGACCGCTGCAGGACAGATGCGCGCGGGCTGGGCCTTTGGATTTGGCTTGCTCCATCCGTTCTAGGTGCGGGCCGCGCAGGTCAGCGCTGCGGTCGATGATGCGTTTGGTGACGTCGGATATAACTGTGTTGACCATGATTATCCTCCGATCTGACGCCAGCGGCGCCCATCGCGATGCATCAGCATCAATGCTTCCTCTGGCCCCGAGCTGCCCTGATCGTATTTCGCGGGCTTGTCGCCACGCTCTTCCCAGCCGTGAATGATGGGATCAACCCAAGCCCAGGCGGCCTCGGCCTCGTCACCACGCATGAACAGGGTCTGGTCGCCGCGGATCACATCCATGATCAGGCGTTCGTACGCGTCGGGCGATTGTCCATCATCGCCCAGCGCGTCGGCAAAGCTCATGTCCAGCGCCACATCGGACAGGCGGAACCCACCCTGCCCCGGTTCTTTGATCGTGGTGCGCAGAGTTATGCCCTCGTCCGGTTGCAGGCGGATTACCAGCACGTTGCCGTGCAAAGGTCCAACATTCGGGAAGATCGTGTGCGGTGGGTCGCGGAAGAACACCGCTATCTCGGATTCGCGCGCTCGCAGTCGTTTACCCGTGCGCAGATAGAATGGCACTCCGGCCCAACGCCAATTGCCAATATGGGCCTTGAGCGCAATAAAACTCTCGGTACGGCTGGCGGGGTTGCCGACGTGATCCAGATAGCCATCGCCCCCTTTTTCGGTGCGGTACTGGCCACGAGCGATATCCTTGGGTTCCACCGGTTCCAGCGCTTCGATCACTTTGACCTTCTCATCGCGCACAGCGTTGGGTGAGAATTTTGAAGGCGGTTCCATCGCCGTCAGGCACAGCAATTGAACAAGGTGGTTCTGAATCATGTCCCGGATTGCGCCGGACTGATCGTAATAAGCGCCGCGACCCTCGACGCCCACTGTCTCGGCCACGGTGATCTGAACATGGTCCACATGGGTGGCATTCCAGAGCGGTTCGAATAGCGAGTTGGCAAAGCGCAGTGCCATCAGGTTCTGCACGGTTTCTTTGCCCAGATAGTGGTCGATCCGGTAAATCTGATGCTCTTCGAAACAGGCGCGCAGGCCCTCATTCAATGCTTTGGCTGATGCCAGATCGTGACCAAAAGGTTTCTCGACTACGATACGACTGTCTAGCGTGGCCAACCCGTTATCGTTCAGACGTTGTGCGATACCTGAGAAGAGACTTGGGCCCACGGACAAATAAAATGCGCGCACCACATCCGGACGCAGTGCCTTAGCCAAATCGGGCCAACCCGCATCACCCAGTGCATCAACCGGAACATAATCGACGCGAGAGAGAAAGCGATCAAGCGTGTCTTTTTTGAATCCTGGCGCAAACTCTTGCATCGAAGTACGCAGCTGTTCGCGGAACCCATCACTGTCCATATCGGATCTGGCGGTTCCGATGATGCGCGCATCCTCCGGCATCTGGCCGACCTCGAACCGGTGATACAGGCCCGGCAGGATCTTGCGTTGCGCCAGATCGCCCGTCGCGCCGAACAAAACAAGGTCGAACGGATCAACCGGAATTACGCGTGAGACCATTGCAAGGCTCCTTTCGACTTCCCCGCCAGATTAGGCAAGGATTCAGTCCGGGACTTAACGCATGTGCGTCATAATTCATGTTATCGCTAACATTCATCGGCTGAATAAGAAACCCGAACGCAAAAATCAAGCTCGGATTTACAATCAACATCGCAGAAGGCCGGTCAGGATTGTGTCCGCAGCCAATCCATCACCGCAGGTCGCACGGATTGTTCGCCGCGATGGCGGGCATCGGCGATAATCTTGCGCACTTCCTGAAGGTTCGATCGCAGCATCAGGCTTTTGACCGGCCCGATTGAAGCGGGGCGCATCGACAGCGTCCGAATACCCATCGCAGCGAGGCACAGCGCCTCGACCGGGCGACCGGCATCTTCACCACAGAAGCTAAGCGGAGTTTCGGAAATCGCGCATCGTTCCACAATACGTTCGATAAAACTCAGAAAGCTGACGTTCAACGTATCATAACGACGACGCACCAGCTCATTCTCGCGGTCGGCGGCGAAGAAGAATTGTTTCAAGTCGTTGCCACCGATCGAGATAAAGCCCACCTCGTCAAAGAACTTCTGTGGCGCAAAGGCGAGCGAGGGCGTTTCCAGCATCGCCCCAACCTCGAGTGTTTCGGGCAAGACGTGACCCAGCCGACGTTCACGTTCGATGGTTTTCTTGACCTCCCAGCGCGCTTCCCTGAATTCATCTGCCTGCGCGACAAACGGGAACATGACCGTCAGGGGTCGTCCATCGGCGGCACGGATCAGCGCCTGCAGCTGCATCCGCATCACGCCGCGTTTGTCCAGTCCGACGCGAATTGCGCGCCAGCCCAGCGCCGGATTCGGTTCTTCCACATGCTTCATGTAGGGCAGAACCTTGTCCGACCCGATATCCAATGTTCGGAACACCACTCGCTTTTCGCCCGCCGCATCCAGGACCCGTTTGTATTGCGTTACAAGCTCGGATCGCTTGGGCATCTGATTGCGGATCAGGAATTGCAGCTCGGTGCGGAACAGACCCACGCCTTCGGCACCCGAGTTATTCAGTGATGGCAAATCGGCCATCAAACCCGCGTTCATCACCATGTTGATACGCGCACCATCCTGCGTCACCGTCGGTGTTTCGCGGATCGACGCGTAGCGTTCCTGCGCCTTAGCCTCCATAGCGATCTTGTCGCGGAAGGCACTGACCACGGTGTCTTCGGGTCGCAGATGCACAACGCCGCTATCCCCATCAACCAGAATGTGATCACCATTCAGTGCTTCGGTTGTGATACGGCCCACATGCACCACCAGCGGGATCGCCAGTGCGCGCGCTACGATGGTTGCATGGCTGCCAACCGAGCCTTCTTCCAACACGATGCCTTTGAGCGATCGGCCATATTCCAGCAAGTCTCCAGGGCCGATGTTACGGGCGATCAGGATCGGATCGGGCGGCAGATCAGCCCCGTTGCCATTGCCCTGGCCGGTCAAAATCCGTAGTAACCGGTTGCTGAGGTCGTCCAGATCTGCCAGCCGTTCACGCAAGTACGGATCGGTGACCTGCCCCATGCGGGCGCGGGCCTGGGATTGCTCTTTCTCGACCGCCGCCTCGGCGCTGAGGCCAAGGGCGATGTCTTCCTCCATCCGGCGCATCCAGCCTTTGGAGTTGGCGAACATCCGGTAAGCTTCCAGAACCTGCAACTGCTCCTTGTCGCCGCCCTGAGAAATCTCAAGCATCTTGTCGACACCAACGCGTAGCTCTTCAACTGCCTCGGTCAGCCGCTCGCGCTCACGATGCGGATCTTCAGCGATTGGGTTGGTGACGACGACGCGTGGCTCGTGCAGCCAAACATGACCTTCGGCAGACCCTTCCTGCGCAGGTCCCCCGTTCAATTGCACCGACTGCTGATGAAGCGGTGACAAGGCTGCGCCTTCGCCCACGAACGCGCCCAGTTCGGCCATTTCAGCCAGAACCATCGCGACCACTTCCAGCGCATAGACCTCATCCGCTGAAAACTCACGCGCGTCCCGTGACTGCACCACCAACACGCCCAGCTTTTGGCCCAGGCGTTGCACTGGAACACCCAGAAAAGACGAATACCGTTCCTCGCCGGTTTCCGGCATGTACCGGAACCCCTTGGCTGACGGCGCATCGGCGGTGTTGACCACCTTGCCGTACTTGGCGACGCGCCCAACCAGCCCTTCACCCATACGCATCCGGGTCTGGTGCACGGCTTCGGGTGATAAACCTTCTGTGGCGCAAAGCTCCAGCGTGTCTTCATCGCGAAACAGATAGATCGAGCACACTTCGCGTTCGGTACTGTCTGCGATCAGATGCGTGATCCGGTCAAGACGTTCCTGACCAGCGGCCTCGCTGGCCATTTCTTCGCGCAGCCGCCCCAGCAGCTTGCGAGATTCAGTTTCCGTGCCTTCCGCCATGGCCCACCCACGTTACGGTTTCAGACGGGACACGTGGCTGAAAACTCAGGCCGCCTTGTCCAGTTCAAAGGCATCATGCAGTGCCTGAACCGCAAGTTCCATGTATTTCCTGTCGATCAGGACGGAAATTTTTATCTCGGAGGTTGTAATGACCTTGATGTTGATCCCCTCATCCGAGAGAATCTTGAACATCTTGGCCGCAACACCAGATTGCGAGCGCATGCCGATCCCCACAACCGACACCTTGCAGACATCTTCGTCAGCAACCAGTTCGGCATAGTTCAGCTCACCCTGTTCCTTGATCGCCAGCAGTGCCTTTTCGGCACGCGCAACCTGATTGGTTGGGCACGAGAATGTCATATCCGTGCGCCCTTCGTCCGAGATGTTCTGGACGATCATGTCAACGTTGATGCCTTCATCGCTGAGTGCGGTGAAGATGATCGAGGCGATTCCGGGACGGTCGGCAACCGAGACAACGGTCATCTTTGCCTCATCCCGTGAATAGGCCACGCCCGAGACTACATTGGATTCCATGATTTCCTCCTCGTCGACGACCAGCGTACCAGCCTCGTCGGATTGTTCCTCAAAGCTTGAGAGAACGCGCAGTTTCACCTTGTAGCGCATCGCCAGCTCGACCGAGCGGGTTTGTAGCACCTTGGCCCCCAGAGAGGCCAGTTCGAGCATTTCCTCAAACGAGATCCGATCCAGCTTGCGCGCTTTCTCGCAGATGCGCGGGTCGGTGGTGTAGACGCCGTCCACATCTGTGTAGATATCACAGCGCTCGGCGTCGAACGCTGCAGCGAATGCCACGGCGGTAGTATCAGACCCACCGCGGCCCAATGTGGTGATCCGTCCTTCGGGGCTGATGCCCTGAAAGCCTGCCACCACCGCAACACGCATGCCTTCGTCAAACTTCTGAGTAATGTTCTCCGGCGGGATCTCTTCGATCCGGGCAGCCGAATGGGCGCCGTTCGTGATCAGAGGCACCTGCCAGCCCTGCCAACTGCGCGCCGGGATTTCCATTTCTTGCAGCGTCAACGCCATCAGGCCTGCGGTCACATTTTCACCCGAAGAGACAACGGCATCGTATTCTCGCGCATCATAGAGGGGCGAGATTTCATCGACCCAACCTACCAGTTCGTTGGTTTTACCCGACATGGCCGAAACGATTACGATCACGTCATAGCCCTTGGCGACCTCGACACCGACCCGTTTTGCAGCACGGCGGATCCGGTCCAGATTGGCGACCGACGTGCCGCCGAATTTCATCACGAGTACGGGCATGAGGCCAAAGTCTCCGCGCCTTGAATTTCTGATCCCGTGCGTCTTATGCGAGGGGGGGCGTAAGGGCAAGTGGGCAAAGTCTGCGCAGCAGAGCTTTACTTTGATCGCACGTGATGTAAGCGTTCCATCAACATCTTATTCCAAGAGGATTTCCATGTTCCGCTTTGCCCTTGCCCTGACTCTGATCTCAACCGCTGCCAATGCCCAAGTGGCCACCCTGTCGGGAACGGACGGTGAGAATTCACTGGGCACGGTACCTTGCGCGGCTTTGGCGGGTGACACACTGGCCAGCTGTCCTGCCGAATTGCGCAAGCGTGAAGATGGAACCGCGACGCTGGCGGTACAGTTGAACACCGGCGAGGTGCGGCGGATCTATTTTACCAAGGGCGTGCCTGATTCCAGCAGTTCGACATCGAATCTGACATATGAAACACGCGGCGACATTATGGTGATTTTCATCGAGCCCGGAGAAGTCTACGAACTCCCCAAAGCGGCCTTGAACACTCAGTAAGGGTGTGCGCGACCGTCCCAGGTTTCAAAACAACCGGTGGTGTCGAGCGAAAGCGCCGCAAAGCGCTCGATCAGGCCAACCGCCGCTTGATCTACGCTGATCTCTGCGCTGGTTCCGCCCATATCGGTCTGCACCCAACCCGGATGATAGATTCCGACCGCGATTCCATCTGCCTGTAGATCCGACGCAAGGTTGCGACCAAGGTTCAGAACCGCTGCTTTTGAAGCGCGATAGATATAGCTGCCACCGGGTGCACGCGTATGTGATGCCATCTGAGAAGAGACAATCGCAATTCGGCCCCGCCCCGCACGCAGGTTCGGCAATAGTGATTGAATAGTCAGGAACACGCCGGTCACATTGGTGGCGAAGCTCTGCGCCCACATCTCGGCGGGATAACCGTTAAGGTCGTGTCCTTTGTCCAGATACACACCCGCATTGCAGATCAGAAGATCGATCGGGCGACCTTGTAATTGCTCGGCCATCGCCGCGTGATGGGCCGGATCTGTGACATCTAAAACGATGTCGGCACTGCCGTCTCGTGACGTCCCTATCACTTCTTGGCCTGCGGCACGGTATTGATCCGCAAGGGTTTTTCCGATCCCCCGGTTCGCGCCAGTAATAACGATATGCATTTGTCAGTTGGTCTTACGGCTGGGGACAAACGGCAGTGGCGCGACGGGCACGCCATCTTCGATCAGTGACTGCGCCTCTTCGGGCTGTGCCTCACCATAGATGGCGCGCTCAGGCGCATCACCTAAATGTATTTTGCGCGCCTCGCTGGCGAAATCCTTGCCGACATAGTCAGAGTTTTCTTCGACCTTGCGACGCAGTTCGCTCAACACTTCTTGGATCTCGGGCGAAGGTTTTGCCATATTGATCTCATCTGCTGGCGCTGGCGTCGGCGCCGGAGTTGTATTGGCAACGGTATCTCGTGCAGGCCGAACCCGCGGTGTCATGATCGCCTTTTCCACCTGATCGCAACCACAAACGGCGCAGGTGACCAACCCGGTGTTTGCCAACTTGTCAAACGCAGCGGCTGATTGGAACCAGCTATCAAAGCTGTGGCCTTGGCTACATTTCAATGCGTATTGAATCATGGTGTTTCCAGTTTACGGTTGGCGAATAGATACCGACCAACAAGGCAATATCAAGTCTTGATCTTGACCCACTAGTGCGTATGGCCACCGAATCCGTCCAAAAGTGCAGCAAGCTCAGGGGATGACACCTTCGCCGATGCTTTTTCAGGCGAATGCCACTTCCTTCTGCGTTTCCCGGCTTCGGGGAAACGAGTCTCCATTTGCTGCACAAACAGCGGAAAAACATCGACCAGACACAACGCAGAGGCATTGTTAGATCGCTTCTTTACGTATGCAAATCGGCCCAGGCTTTCAGTTCCACATTTTCCAAGCACGCCCGCCTCTTCCCAAGCCTCCCGCGCGGCAGTTTCTGGCGCAGATAGCCCGTTGATGAGCCACCCTTTTGGAATGATCCAGCGTTGCGCCCTACGGGTCGTGATCAACAAAATTTCAGGCGCACCACATTTGATGCGATAACAAAGTGCAGCAGATTGGGTAAATACAGGCAGCGCACCGGACAGAGAAAGCCCCTCTGCCGAAAGCCTGCCAGCCACGCCGCTGCGCCCGTCAAACACGGTTCATACCTACTGCTCGCTCCGCTTATGTTGCGGTTTATAAAGTGATATTTATCATATCTGGTGGAATCTGCCAAGCATTACGGGAAAGTTCCTTGCCTAAGGGCCATCCGTCCCGACAATCGGCGCACCAACTCGTCATGAGGAATGTCGGCGTCAATTGCCAATCGACGGAGCCCGAAATGCACCTGCGCGATCTGCTGATAGTAGCGGGTATAAATAAAGTTCGTGCCACCCCCGGCAAGCGCACCAAGCAGCGGTACGGACTGCGCCGCGAGCTTCTGGCCCAGCACGACCGACAATCGCGGAGCAACCAGCGCAATCAGGCGCTGCATGGTTGGCCCCGTCAGGGTCAAACGCATCGAGAAAAAGCCCAGATCAGCCCCATCATCCTCGGCCAGCGGTCCTGCGGCTGACAGCACCCGGATCGAGTCGAATTTCACGTTTTCAGCCTTCGGATCGAACCCTTCGCGTGCTGCCGCGCCCTGGATGGCACGTAGCATCATTGCTGTGGTCGCGGGCAGTTCAACCAAAGCTGTTGACACGCCGCCCAGGCCTCCGGCTGCGCCCATGGCGGTAGTCAGCGCCGTATTGACCCAAGGTTTCTGATCCGGGACCGCCCGGCGCGTGCCTTCGGCGGCATGCATGGCCAGCCAAAGCGCCTGTTCGGTGGCTTCGGTCAGGCCTTCCCGCACCGGTTTTGGCAGCTGATCCAGCAGGGATTCTGCAGACCCGCCCAATTTGTTCAACAGGTTTACCCCCGCACCACCTGCCGAGCCATAAAGTTGCGCCAGCCGGTCAAGTTCGGCCTCGGGATCGAGTTTTTCGACAAGAACAACGTCCTGCATCTGTGCCCTCCTGTTCTGAAAACATCGGCACTTTGCGGCGGGTTTTCAATGGGTCAGCGCGTCCAGCGGGTGACAACTCCTTGGATTCCAGACCAAACTCCGGGGATTAGCTCTAACCCAAGCACGCGATCCGGGTTGGTGGGTGGGGGCATCTCAACACCGGTGAGCCGATTGAAACCAAATCGCGCATAATAGGGCGCATCACCCACCAACATGACACGATCCCAGCCTTTGGCGCGCCCGGCTTCAACGCCCTGGTGGATCAGATAGCCGCCCAGCCCCTCTCCCTGATGGGTTGGATGCACGGCCACCGGACCTAGCAGCAATGCGTCGTGATCTTCTATGTGTACGGGCCAAAACCGGATCGCACCCGCCAGAATACCCTGCCCATCGCGCGCAACCTGCGATAGCCCGGCAACCGGAGGCACGTCATCGCGCAGCCGATAGGACGACAGCGCCTCGCGCCCTGGTGCAAAGCACAGGTCATATAGTGCCTCGACTTCCCACCAGTCCTCTGGCTCTTCCGGCCTGATCCTGAATTGCTGCACGCGCGCCCTCTTTTCCTTGCTGGAATTCGCCCTAGCACTTCGATACGCCTTGGGCAAACGCTTGGAGATCTTATGTTCTATCGCCCCGAAGACGGCCACGGCCTGCCGCACAATCCCTTCAACGCCATCATCACGCCGCGCCCAATCGGTTGGATTTCAACGCGCGATGCGGAAGGGATCAACAATCTGGCGCCCTATTCCTTCTTTAACGGCGTCGCCTACACGCCGCCTCAGGTGATGTTTGCCACAACGGGCACAAAGCACGATCAGGACGGCGGCAAGGACAGCATCGCCAATATCGAGGCAACCGGCGTGTTCTGCGTGAACGTCGTGGCCCATGCGCATCGTGACGCGATGAATGCCAGCTCGGAAGGCCTGGCAAAGCACATTGACGAATTCGCCCATGCCGGGCTGACCCCGATTGAATGCGAAACGATCGCCTGCTCGCGGGTCGCAGGCGCGCCCGGAGCGCTGGAATGCAAACTGACGCGGATCGTGACCCTACCGGGTGAGGCAAATCGAGTGGTATTCGGAGAGGTCACCGGCATTCATCTGCAGGACGACCATATTCGCGATGGCAAGTTTGACGTGACCTCGTTCAATCCCCTCGCGCGGCTGGGATATCGGGACTATTCTGTAGTGACAGAACTGTTCAGCCTTTCACGACCGGATGACTAATGCCGCTGCCCGATCCTCTTCGCAGATATCCGATCTCTCTACCCGACGGCTCTAGCCACAAGGGAACGGTATTCTTATCTCAGGCCATCGACCATCCCCGGTTCGAGGCCGGAGAATACACCTATGCCTCTGACTTCGATGCTCCGCAGGACTGGGCGCAGCGGCTTGCACCGTATCTTTTTACCTTTTCGGAAGAAAAACTGGTGCTCGGCAAGTTCTGCCAGATCGCTCATGGGGTAAGGTTTATCACCGCTTCAGCAAACCACGCGGTCGATGGGTTGACCTGCTTTCCGTTTCCAATCTTCAATCCAGATCGCATGACAGGCTACCAACCTGACACACGTGAAACGGTTATTGGGCACGATGTCTGGATCGGTTTCGGGGCGCTGATCCTGCCCGGTGCACGGATCGGAAATGGCGCAATCATCGGCGCAGGTTCGGTCGTGCGCGGTGAGGTTCCACCCTATGCGATTGTTACCGGTAATCCTGCGGAAGTTCGACGGTTCCGTTTTGATCGCCATGTCATCGAGCGGTTGCAAGCATTGCGCTGGTGGGATTGGCCAGCAGAAACCATCGCACAGGTCGAAGAAGCGCTGCTCTCGGGTGATATCAACGTATTGGAGAAGATCGCTTTGCAGAAATAATGCGGCCAATCAGGCCGCCTTTTCCAGTATTCAGTGCCCACCTAGAATTCCGGTCCGGACCGAATAATCGACAGCCAGCTCGTAATCCGGGTCATCATCGCTATCGACCATCAGGTGGCCGGCCTTGTTCAGTAGCGTGTGACAATCGCGGCTGAGGTGCCGCAGCATAACCCGCTTGCCCGCCGCCTCATATTTTGAAGCAATATTCTCGATGGCCTGCAGCGCGGATTGATCCACCACGCGGCTGGCTGCAAAGTCGATAATGACGGTCTCGGGGTCGTTTTGTACCTCGAACAGTTCCACGAATCCTTCGGACGAGCCAAAGAATAGTGGTCCCTGTATTTCGTAAACCTTGGCACCTTCTTCCGTTTCCGAGTCGCGCCTGACCGCGTGAATGCGTTTCGCGTTGTTCCAAGCGTATGCCAATGCCGAGACGATCACCCCGACCACAACAGCCACCGCAAGGTCCTCCATTACGGTCACAACTGTCACCAGTACGATCACGAACGCGTCCATCAAAGGCACCTTGCGCATGATCTTCAGCGAGTTCCAAGCGAAGGTGCCTATCACCACCATGAACATCACGCCCACCAGAGCAGCCAGCGGTATTTGTTCGATCAGCGGTGAGCCGACGAGGATGAACAACAACAGGAACAACGCCGCGGCGATGCCAGCGATCCGGGTGCGTCCGCCGGATTTCACGTTAATCATCGACTGGCCGATCATGGCACAGCCACCCATACCGCCAAAAAAGCCGGTGACCACGTTCGCTGTGCCTTGCGCGATACACTCCTGCGAGGCGCCGCCGCGTTTGCCGGTGATCTCACCCACAAGGTTCAGGGTCAGCAGGGATTCGATCAGGCCGATCGCCGCAAGGATCAGCGCATAGGGCAGGATGATTTCAAAGGTTTCCCAGTTCAGTGGAACCATCGGGATATGGAATTTAGGCAAACCGCCTTCGATCGATGCCAGATCGCCGACACGCGGGACGTCCAGCCCAATGCCGATGACCAGAGCGGCGACGACTACGATCCCGGCCAACGGTGCAGGGATGATGCGGGTGATGCGGGGCATGACCCAGATCACCGCCATGGTCAGTCCGACCAAGCCAAGCATTGTATAAAGCTGCAGGCCTGACAACCACTCACCACCACTCATTCCGTGGCCGGTGTTTTCCATGGTGCCAGGTACTTTGAACTGGCCCAGCTGCGCCAGAAAGATCACAATCGCCAGTCCGTTCACAAAGCCCAGCATCACCGGATGCGGCACTAGGCGGATAAACCGGCCCCAATGCATGGCCCCCGCGATGATCTGCATGATCCCCATCAGGACAACGGTCGCGAACAGGTATTCGACCCCGTGTTCCGCGACCAGAGCGACCATGACAACCGCTAGTGCCCCGGTTGCGCCCGAAATCATGCCCGGACGGCCACCGATCAGCGCGGTGATCAGACCAACCAGAAATGCCGCGTACAATCCGACCAGAGGGTGCACCCCGGCAACGAAGGCAAAGGCCACAGCTTCGGGGACCAGAGCCAAAGCGACGGTTAGGCCAGACAAAAGCTCGATCCGCAGGCGGGAAAAGGTTAGCCCTTCGTCCGGGACCCAACGCAAATCGGGTTTGGCGATACGATTGGCAAAGCTTGCCAGCATGGCTCGGGGCATGGATCGGTCCTGTTGGTCGGTTTTGTTCGCGCGAAAGGGGCCTTCTAGCGGTCAAACCGATCTTGAGATACTGCGCCAGGTGGGACCCTGATATGCATCCCACGCATAGCTTGACGCAGATGCACACAAACCGTTGAACCCACTTGTCAAAAGTGACCGTGGCCCGCAGAACTCACCAAGAAGATATTTTCAACGGAGAGCAAACGTGACCCAAACAAAAATCGCCGTCATCGGAGGATCGGGTATCTATGAGATCGATGGTCTGGAAAATGCCGAATGGGTCACTGTGGAGACACCATGGGGCAATCCGTCGGATCAGATTCTAACCGGGTCACTGGACGGTATTGAGATGGCCTTTCTACCGCGTCACGGTCGTGGTCATGTGCATTCACCGACCGAAGTGCCCTATCGCGCCAATATCGACGCGTTGAAGCGGCTGGGCGTAACGGATGTGATTTCGGTTTCTGCCTGCGGGTCATTCCGCGAACATATGGCGCCGGGTGATTTCGTGATCGTGGATCAGTTCATCGACCGGACATTTGCCCGCGAAAAGAGCTTTTTCGGAACTGGCTGCGTCGCTCATGTGAGCGTTGCCCATCCAACCTGCCCGCGCCTGTCGGACGCTTGCGAGACCGCCGGCAAGACGGCAGGCATCACTGTCCACCGGGGCGGGACCTATCTGGCGATGGAAGGGCCGCAGTTTTCCTCGTTGGCGGAATCCAAGATGTACCGCGAGCACTGGGGCTGTGATGTGATCGGCATGACCAACATGCCGGAAGCGAAACTCGCCCGCGAGGCCGAGCTTTGTTATGCCTCGATCGCCATGGTCACCGATTATGACAGCTGGCACCCGGACCACGGCGAGGTCGACGTAACCGCAATCATCGCTACGCTGACCGGTAATGCGGAAAAAGGCCGAGCATTGGTCAAAGGTCTGCCCGCTGTGCTGGGAGCAGAGCGCGCACCCTGCCCGCATGGCTGCGACCGGGCGCTGGAATATGCCATCCTGACTGCGCCAGAAAAGCGTGACCCGGCCTTGTTGGCCAAGCTGGATGCGGTGGCTGGGCGGGTCTTATGATCTCAGTTCTGAGACAGGTTCTTTTGCACCTCGTCCCAAAGGCCATATGACCACAGATCGTTGTGGCTTCCGTCCGGGATCACGTAAAGCTGCGCGATATCAGACATCTCGGCCAGAGCCTGTCCGTGGTGCAGCGGGATGGTTTCATCCTCGGTGCCGTGAAAGATCAACGTCGGCACCCTGATCTGTTCGATCAGGTCGCGGGTGGCAAACTGATCCTTCATCAGGACAGAGACAGGAAGAAACGGATAGCGTTCTGCAGCGACATCGACGGTAGCAGTGAATGGGGCTTCAAGCACAAGCAATTCCGCCTCAGGACGCTCAGCAGCAACGGCGGCCGCGATGCCGGTGCCGAGGCTTTGTCCGTGCAAAACAACGGCTTCACCCTTTCCGGTCAGCCGGTCGAACAGTTGCACGCCATCAGAGATCAAGGCCAATTCCGAAGGTTCACCCTCGCTGCCCGGAAAGCCACGATAGCTGGGGGCCAGCAAGCCGTAGCCAGAGTTGAGAATTTCGCGCAAACGATCAGCGCGATCACCCAGATTGCCGCTTTGGCCGTGGAAAAACAGGACTGTCGGTGCATCGGGAACCGCAGCCGGCGCGGCCCAGACTGTCAGCACTGTGCCATCGGTCATCGGGACCGATTGCATCTCAACATCTGCCAATCCAACGCTGGATGGGTCGGGCAATTCACCATCCGGTTTGTAAAGCAGCGATTGCTGGTTAAGAAACATGTAACCGACGATGCCTGCATAGATGATAGCACCGGTCAGCAGCAGCCCAACCAGAATGTTTTTTACGCGCTCAACGCCAAAGTGGCTGGAACCAGCCTTAGTATCTGCATGTTGTGTTTGAACCATTGCCCCCTCCTTTGGTCGCACTGCGAGTGTGGGAAGTCTTAAGCGCGTTTCAAGATGCATGAGCCAAGCTTCATTCAATCTTAAATCTGTTGCCGCAATGCAAGATCCCCTGGCGTTTGAGATAGAAGCAGTTGAAATGCCCTGATGCCACGCCATGTTGAAGCCAATTATCGATGAAAAGGCATACACTTAGCCAACCCAGCCCGAGCATAGAGAGGCGTTATGAAACGATTGGACGCGCTGGATGCTGCCCGCTTTTTAGCCTTTTGCGGTATGGTGTTGGTTAACTTCCGTATCGCAGCCGAAGTCGCTCCGGGCACTGATTGGGCCTCTGTTTTGATTGATGCGCTGGAAGGGCGCGCAGCTGCTTTATTCGTAGTTCTCGCCGGAATTGGTATCGGATTGTCACGTATCTCAGCAGGATTATTGCTACGCAGAGCTGCGTTTCTGTTTGTGATCGGTCTCATAAATATGACCATATTCGACGCCGATATCCTGCATTTCTATGCGCTTTACTTTGTAGTCGGCGCCGCGTTTCTGACGGCTTCGAAACGCGGGCTGTGGCTGAGAGCGTTGGGAATCCTGATCCTCGCAGTATTCGCCAACCTGATCTTCAACTATGATCAGGGCTGGGATTGGGAAACGCTGGTGTATACCGATATCTGGAGCTTGCCCGGATTTATTCGCAACGCACTTTTCAACGGCTGGCACCCGATCTTGCCATGGGCAGCATTCCTATTGATCGGGATGGCGATCGGACGGTCTGACCTTCAGCCCCTTTGCATTCAGCATCGGTTGATCATGTGGGGCTTTGGCGCTGCGGTGCTGGCTCTGTTTCCGCAAATGTTAACATCGGACCCGAAATTGGTGGCTTACCTGGGGACCGAGTCGATCCCGCCCGGACCGTTCTACATAATGGCAGGGACTGGGACCGCCTGTATGGTGATCGGGTTGTTATTGAAGCTCTGGCCAATGATCGAGCAGAGTGGGATCGCGACGTTTCTGACCGCGCCAGGACGACAAAGCCTGACGCTTTATCTGGCCCATATCCTGATTGGAATGGGGCTGCTGGAAGAACTCGGACTGCTAAACGGATCGCTGAGCGCGCCGCAAATCGCGATGTACGCACTGTACTTCTGTGTCTTGTCGTCACTATTTGCCGTGCTTTGGTTCAGTAAATTCAAGCACGGACCATTAGAGACGGTGATGCGCCGCCTAACAGAACACACAAAGGCTTGACCTCGCTGTCGCGGCGAGGCTTGGTGTGAGCGACGCATCGACAGGATTTCCAATGTCACTTGAACTCTGGCTCGCCTTTGTGGCCGCATCGACCGCTCTGCTGCTGATCCCCGGGCCGACGGTTCTGCTGGTTCTCAGCTATGCGCTGTCGAAAGGGCGCAGCGTTGCGGTTGCCTCGGCAACTGGTGTGGCTTTGGGCGATCTGGTGGCGATGACTGCATCGCTGTTGGGGCTGGGCGCGCTGGTGTTGGCCTCGGCTACCCTGTTCACTGTGCTGAAATGGGTGGGTGCTGTTTATCTGATTTGGCTGGGCATCAAACTTCTTCGCAGCGCGCCTTCTGGTGGTTTACAGGCTATTGAGACTGAACGAAATGTCACCGCCCGCAGCGTCTTTGGCCATGCCGCCGCCGTCACCGCGTTGAACCCGAAATCAATCGCTTTCTTCATTGCGTTTGTACCGCAGTTCCTGCGCCCTACTGATCCGCTGGGGCCGCAATTTGCAATACTGATCGCCACCTTCGTCGGTCTCGCCGGGCTAAACGCACTCGCCTATGCGCTACTGGCGGATCGGCTGCGCCGCATGATCGGACGTACAAACGTCATCACTGCCATGACCCGGTTCGGAGGGCTGACTCTGATCGGAATGGGCGTCGCTACAGTTGTATTGCGCCGCCCTGCCTGAGGTCAGTCTTTGGCATTTTCCTTCATGAACGCCCGGATGAACCGGCGGATTGCGCGCGTGGCTGACGTAAACCGCGCAACTCGTGGCTCCCGAATGCTTAGTTTTGTTACCATGACCTGCCAAACGCCATCGGCCGCCGCCGCAAGTAGCCGCAGGCGCCAAAGTTTTCTTGCATGACCGACCCTGATGGGTCAAACACCCCCGCGTGTTTGATGCCAAAGGGGTGGCCCATGTCCAGAAACAAAACGGTCAAGGATTACATTCGGACCATTGTCGATTTCCCGCATGAGGGGATCATGTTCCGGGATGTTACCACCCTATTTGCTGATCCACGCGGGTTTCGTATGGCAATCGACCAGATGCTGCACCCCTATGCGGGCGAGCGGATCGATAAGGTCGTGGGTCTTGAGGCACGCGGCTTCATTCTGGGCGGTGCCATAGCACATCAGTTGAGCGTTGGATTTGTGCCAATTCGCAAGAAAGGCAAGCTGCCCGGCACTACGATCAGCCAAGACTATAAGCTGGAATATGGCGAAGCCATCGTTGAGATTCATGATGATGCCATCCAGCCGGGTGAAAAAATTCTGGTCGTTGACGACCTGCTCGCTACAGGCGGCACCGCTGCCGCTGGCATCAAGTTGATCGAACGACTGGGGGGCGAGATTATCTCTTGCGCATTCATCATCGACTTGCCCGAACTAGGCGGTCGCAAAGCACTGGAAGATCTGGGTATGGATGTGCACGTTCTGTGCGAGTTCGAAGGGCTCTGACCATCACACAATTCACGGACTCGTGACTGGAATTCGTGCAACCCGCAAGCTTAGCCCGGGTAAGGCGAATTTCAAGAAACTGCGGCGCTCAATATCTCTGATCTCTTTGTGAACATACTGCGTACCCCGAATGATGCCACCTGAGGCATTTTCAACAAGGGAAATCACGTCATGTTTCGCAAATTCGCTGTTGCTGGAGTTGCAAGTCTTCTGTTGACGACTTCTGTCCTGGCAGATGGGCACTCTAAAGATATCGTCGATACTGCAGTGGGTGCGGGCAGCTTCGCAACGCTCGTCGCTGCGGTACAGGCCGCCGAACTGGTTGAAACGTTAAAGGGTGACGGGCCGTTCACTGTGTTCGCGCCCACGGATGAGGCGTTTGCAGCGCTGCCCGAAGGCACGGTAGAAAATCTGCTAAAGCCGGAAAACAAAGACCAACTTGTCGCGATCCTTACCTATCATGTTGTGCCTGGCAAAGTGATGTCGGGTGATTTGTCCGATGACATGACCGCCGCAACCGTACAAGGCGGGGATATTACTATCGATCTGGACAATGGCGTCATGGTGAATGATGCCAACGTGGTGCAAGCCGATATTGAGGCCGAGAACGGCGTGATCCATGTGATCGACAAAGTTATTCTGCCTGCGTCATGAACTTGTGGCGCGGCCCGGTAGTCGACCGGGTCGCGCTTAGTTTTTAAGAACCGCACCGGGGTTCATGATCCCCTTTGGATCAAGCGCCATCTTGATGGCACGCATGGCCTGCAATCTTACCGGATCGCCATAGTCTTCAAGATCGTCAGTCTTGAGCCTACCAACACCATGTTCCGCACTTACCGATCCTTCAAATTCATGTACCAGATCATGCACGGCACGTTTGACGGCACTGCGTTGTGCATCAAACTCGGCCTTGTCGTGACCGGCAGGTGGAAACACGTTGTAGTGCAGGTTCCCATCACCCAAATGGCCAAAGCAATTCACCCGGAACGGTCCCTGTTTGGCAACCACACGCGCGCCGCGCTGAATAAATTCGGGGATTCGGGAGATCGGAACCGAGATATCATGACTTGAGACAGACCCAACCAAGCGGTTGGCCTCGGGAATCTGCTCGCGCACTGCCCACAACTCGGCTCTTTGAGCCTCGCTCTGAGCAATGACGGCATCCCCCACCAGACCGCGTTCTTCGGCCGCCACATAGATTGCCTCGAGCATGTCCGAAGGATCTTGCCCAGCGGACAGGCCCAACTCGATCAGGACGCTCCATTCCGGTGGCTTCGCAAAGGGTTGCCGAATATCTGGCAGAACCTCGGTCAGAAACTGCAGCCCTTGCCTGTGGATTAGCTCAAACGTGCTGATCGCCTCGCCCACCTGATCCCGCGCCAATGATAACAGATCAATTGCTGCCTCAGGCGAGGCAACCTCTAACATCGCCGTTCCGACCCCTTTGGGTTGCGGGAACAGCTTCAGTGCCGCCGCCGTGATGATCCCCAGCGTCCCTTCGGACCCGATCATCAGGTTGCGCAGATCATAACCGGTGTTGTCTTTGCGCAAACGACTAAGCCCATGCCAGATATCACCGCTTGGCAATACCACCTCAAGCCCCAAACATAGATCGCGTGCATTACCATAGCGCAGCACATTCACGCCGCCGGCATTGGTGGCCAGATTGCCCCCGATCCGACAAGACCCCTGAGCCGCCAGCGACAGAGGAAACAACCGTTCGGCATCCTCGGCTGCCGCCTGTACATCAGCCAGAATGGCACCCGCTTCAGCAACGAGAATGTTTTCGGTCGGGTAGATCGCACGGATTGCTGACATCCGCTCTAGCGAGATGATCAACGGCGTAGGGCCATCCGGCGCAACCTGCCCACCCACCAGACCGGTGCCGCCGCCATATGGAACAACGGGCACGCACGCGTCAGCAGCCAACCGGACCAGGGCCGATACCTCTTCTACGGTCTTAGGCAAGGCCAGCAACCCGCCCTGCCCCACAAACCGCTGACGTGGCTCTTCAAGATAGCGTTCGGAAACGGGCCTCAGTACATCATCGCCCAGTTGGGCGCGTACTGCTTCGGCAAAGCGGTCATCGGCGGGGTACAGAGTCATACCCACTCCCTGCCAAAGGCCAACGGCAGCGGCAAGCCCTATTCCTGCTCAATCAGATACTGGGGTTCCAACACGACGACCGTCGGTCGGTCTGGCAAAGTCCGCAATGAGACGATGAGTTCCGAAACTCCATCTCGCTCAACCGGAAAATCCTCGCGTATATCGACTAGAAATCGTTCAAGTGAGAAGTCCGAGAACCAGTGCATTGGAATAATGATCGAGCTTTTCAGCCGCTTCAGAACTTGGATCATTTCGGGCAGAGGCATGGTCGTCCCACCATCCACTGCGGCCATGACCACATCAAGCCGACCCAATGCCGCGAATTGTTTGTCCGAGGGAATATGATGCAGATGTCCCAGATGACCGATGCACAACCCCTCTAATTCGAACACAAAGATCGAGTTCCCGCGCTCTTCAACGCCACCATAAGCCGATCGAATATCGGTCGACACATTACGCACAAGCAGCTCTCCCAGATCGAGATGATGTTCAATGCCCTGCCCGAACTCACCCCAGCCAGGCAGGACGTACGGGATGGCCGGATCGGGATGGGCGGTCCAGTGGGTGCTGTGCGCATGGTTCATCGTGACTACGTCTGGAATCAGCGCTGCGCCGCCGATAAAGCCGGTGAAATCGGTCACCGCGTTCAATCCACCCTGTGTCTGGATCAAAAACGATGCATGCGCGACATAGCTGATCCGAACCGAAAACTCTGGCACAGGATCCTGCCAGGCCGCTTTGTGAAGATATTCAATCCCCGGCGCTGCATCCGCAATGGCGATACAGTGACTAGGCCGCCGCTCCTGCGCCACAGCCCCGCCCGAGATCATCATCAATACTGCAACAACCCGCCACATACCCCGAGTGTAGCGCAGAACGCCCGCAAGTCATGCCACTTGTTCATCTGGCCCAAAATACTCCGGGGGGAGTCGCGTCCCGCCGCACGGGGCAACGCGCCCTAACCTACGTCGGTCTTCCCGCGCCGATCAGACCGCAAAGACGCATACAGAACATGGGTCCGCCACCGCCCGTTGATCTGCAGATAGGACTGCGCCACGCCTTCATATTTGAAGCCCGAACTTTCCAGCAACCCGCGCGAGGCCTTGTTTTCCGGCAAACAGGCAGCCTCGATCCGACTCAGATCAAGGCGGGTAAAGGCGTGATGAACCACCGCTCCAATCGCTTCGCGCATGAAGCCCTGACGCGCAAAGGATTGCCCCGTCCAGTATCCCAGTGTTCCGGCCTGCGCTGGACCACGGCGGATATTATCCAGCGTGATGGCCCCCAGCAGGACATTATCCGTACGGCGAAACAGAAATAGCGGAATCGCCGTGCCGCCGGCAACCGAGCGCTGAGCCCAGTAAACCCGGTTGGTAAAAGATTTGCGACTCAGGTGATCCTTCGCCCAAACCGGTTCCCACGGGGTCAGGTATTCTTTTGACGCGCGCCGCAGCGCCGCCCAATCATTGAAATCGGAATGGACAGGCGGGCGCAGGCTCAGCCGCTCGGTTTCAAGTTTAAGCTTGCGTCTGCCCAGTAGCATCACGCCGCACGCCTCTCCTGCAGCTCAGCCAGCGATGGCGCACCTGAAACCGGCCCGTACAGCGCCAGCGCCGCCGGGGCCTGCATGGCCATCTGTTCAGCAAAGGCGCGTACATCCTCGGTACTGACGGCGTCGATCTTGGCGACCGTATCCTCGAGCGAGGGCACCCGCCCCCAAATCTGCACCAGACGCGCCAGACGTTCGGCCCGGTTCGAGGGGCTTTCCAGCCCCATCAGCATTCCGGCCTTCATCTGTGCGCGGGCACGGGCCACTTCTTCGTCATTCATGTCGCCGGCGGCGCGCTTCATCTCGTCGATGGTGATCGTGGCCAGTTCGGCAACTTGATCGGCGGAGGTGCCCGCATAGATCGTGGTCGTACCGGTGTCGGCATAGGCGCCCGTCTGTGCAAATATCGTGTAGCAGAGACCACGCGTTTCGCGCACTTCCTGAAACAGGCGCGAAGACATGCCGCCGCCCAAAGCCGTCGAATAAATCTGTGCGGTATAGATCGCATCATCGCGATAGCCTGGGCTCTCCAGGGCCAGCGCGAAATGGGCCTGTTCCAGATCTTTTTCCTGCCGTGCCTCACCACCGGTAAAGCGGGCAATTTCAGGGGTCAGACCTTTGCGCGGCTGCAGATGGCCGAACATTTCTTCCGCCATCTTCATCAGGGCGTCATGATCCACAGCGCCAGCGGCCGACAGGATCATCTGTTCCGGCCCGTAATGCTCAGCCACGAAACCCGACAGGTCTTCACGCGAGAATGCACTTACCCGCTCGGTCGGGCCAAGAATGGTGCGGCCCAGCGGCTGATCGTGATAGCTCTGCTCTTGCAGCCAATCGAAGATAACATCATCGGGCGTGTCATAAGCCTGACCGATTTCCTGCAGGATTACACCACGCTCGACCTCGATCTCGCGCGGATCAAACACTGGGTTCAGAACGATGTCGCCGATCACGTCCATCGCCAGTGTCACATCGTCCTTCAAAACGCGCGCGTAATAGGCCGTAACTTCTCGCGATGTGTAGGCGTTTATATATCCGCCCACATCTTCGATCGCCTCGGCGATTTGCAGCGCGGATCGCCGCTCGGTTCCCTTGAATGCCATATGCTCAAGGAAATGCGCGATGCCATTCTGTTCGATCCGCTCATGCCGCCCACCGGCGGATACCCAGATGCCAATGGCTGCAGATTGCAGCCCCGGCATATGTTCACTGACGATACGAAAGCCGTTCTTCAGTTGGTCTTGTCTGACAGTCACTCAGCGATATGCCTTCTGATATGATCCTCAAGGGCACCCAGATCGTTGGCAATCCGTGTCACCCGTTCCGGACGTTCATACAGATCAGACATGCGGGATGGAAGAGGCGGATGTTCGCCGCTTGCCTTCTCAACCGTTGCCGGGAATTTCGCGGGGTGTGCGGTCGCCAGAGTAATCATCGGAACGTCGGCAGAGCGATGTTCTTCAGCGACCTTGATACCAACGGCAGTGTGCGGACAAACCAGTTCGGCGCTGCGGGTCAGAGTGTGTTTGATTGTGGCCAGTGTCTCATCCTCAGATACACGACCCGAGTCGAAGCTTTCCCGTAGCGCTTCCATCGCGCCTTGGCTGACGTTGAAGCCACCGTTCTTCAGTTCATCCATCAATTGCGCAACGGCACCACCATCCTCACCATAGGCAAAGTACAGTGCGCGCTCAAAGTTGGAACTGACCTGAATATCCATCGACGGGCTGATCGAAGGGACCGTGTCACCCTTGAAATACCCCTCGCCCGAAAGACAGCGATGCAAAATGTCGTTCTGGTTGGTTGCCACCACCAGACGATCGATGGGCAGACCCATACGCTTGGCCAGATAGCCTGCGAAGATATCGCCGAAATTACCTGTGGGGACGGTAAAGCTGACCTTGCGATGCGGCGCGCCAAGGCTGACGGCGGCCGAGAAATAATACACGATCTGTGCCAGGACGCGCGCAAAGTTGATCGAGTTCACACCGGCCAGCTTCACGCCGTCGCGGAATTCGAAATCGTTGAACATGTCTTTCAGCGCAGCCTGACAGTCATCGAAGTCGCCATCCACGGCCAAAGCGTGCACGTTACTGTCGGCGGGCGTTGTCATCTGACGGCGCTGCACTTCCGAAACACGGCCATGCGGGAACAGGATGAACACGTCCACCGCGTCCAGCCCTCGAAACGCCTCAATGGCAGCTGAACCAGTATCGCCGCTTGTCGCACCGACGATAGTTACGCGATCACCGCGCCGTTTCAGCGCTTCCTGAAACAGCTGGCCAATTAGCTGCATGGCGAAATCTTTGAAGGCCAGCGTGGGTCCGTGAAACAGCTCCAGCAGAAAATGGTTCTCGTTCAGCTGCTTCAACGGCGCGCGGCCGTCGTGTCCAAAACCATCGTAAGCGCGGGCGATGATAGCCTTGAACTCATCCTCGGCGAATGACTCGTTGACATAGGGCCACATGACGCGGAATGCGATTTCTTCGTAGGGCAAGCCAGCCAACGCAGCAATTTCGTCCTGCGACATCACAGGGATCTCGGCGGGAAGGTACAGGCCACCATCACGTGCCAGCCCGGTCAGCATCGCTTCTTCAAAGCTTAGTTCCGGCGCTTGGCCACGGGTCGAGATATATCTCATTGCTCTTCTCTCTCAGAAGGGGCGCGGTTGCGCCAAAGGAAGTATCCGGTCATTGCGGCCCAAACCAGAGCCAAACCAAACCATGTGATTGCATATTGAAGGTGGTCGTTCGGGATACCCGCCGTGTCCACCGGAAGAGGTGTTATGTCAGGGTCCGTTTTGGACCGGGCGATCAACAGCACAGGCTCTGTAGCTAGCGCCGCTGCCAGAGTGGGCACGTCACGCGCAAACCAGATGTTGCCATCGATATCTGGCACGGGCGTATAGCTGTCGATTTCATCAGGCCAGTGCAGATTGCCTGAGACCTCCATCGGGCCAGTCACACGATCGGCCTGCTTGGCGGTCGTCGGTACAAAGCCCCGATCCACAAGAATTATGCGACCAGCGGTGCTGAAGGGCTGAATGATCCGGTACCCAGCCCCAACCTGCTTGACAGAGACCAGAACGTGGATTTCCTCTGGCTTCATATCTCCGAAGAGTGTGACAGGAAGATACTTGTCATCTGCTTCCATGACGGTCTCGGGGAGATCAACCGCATCAGCCGCAATGCGCGCTTCGATCTCGGCCAAAATGCCCTGTTTCCAAGCCAGGCGCTGCATTTGCCACACGCCGAGCGATGTCAGCACGCCCAAACCCGCGAGGCCGAAAATCAGCAGAAACAGAATGCGGCGCATGGCGGGGCCAAACCTTGTTGCAGAAATCGGCGTCTTGTTACGGCGCGTGTTGGTCTAATTGCAACCACGCAATTGTATGGGGCGCAATCTTGCGCACCTTATAGAGAAAAAGCCGCCCCTTGGGGCGGCTTTTGCAATTGGATCACCTGACCGGCGTCACATCAGCGGAGCTTGACCCCAGATGTAAACGGCGAAGAACAGGAACAGCCAGACGACGTCAACGAAGTGCCAGTACCAGGCTGCCGCTTCGAACCCGACGTGTTTCTCAGGCGTAAAATCGCCTTTCAGGGCGCGGATCAAGCAGACCGACAGGAAGATGGTTCCGATGATGACGTGGAAACCGTGGAAACCAGTTGCCATGAAGAAGTTCGAGTAGAACTGGTCATCGCCAAACTTCCAGCCTTCGTGGGCCAGCAGCTCGTAGTACTCAAAGCCCTGCAATGCAGTAAACGCGATACCCAGAACGATGCCAATGGCCAGACCATTGATCAGTGCCTTGCGGTCATTGTCATGCACCAGAGCATGGTGTGCCCAAGTGATCGCACAACCCGACAGCAGCAGCACCAGAGTGTTGATCAGCGGTAGGTGGAACGGGTCAACCGCGTGAATGTCGGGCTGGATGTACTCGGTGCCAGCATAGTCGTACATCGGGTACATGCGATGCTTGAAGAACGACCAGAACCAGGCAAAGAAGAACATCACTTCGGACATCACGAACAGGATGAAGCCATAGCGCAGACCGATACGCACAACTGGCGTATGGTCGCCCTGACGGCTTTCGACCACCACTTCGGACCACCATGCGAACATGGTGTAAAGAACACCGATCAGTCCCATCCAGAAGATCCACGGGGTAATCCCGTGCATCCACAGAACAGCCCCGAATAGCATCACAAAGCCAGATACCGCGCCGATCAATGGCCAGATCGACGGGTTCAGAATGTGATAATCATGGTCTTTTGCGTGTGCCATCAGCGTCCCTCACCTACAGGCGTTAGTTCTTGTTTGTCTCAGCCTGCACGTCAAGGGCGGCAAAGCCCTCGGGCAGGTCAATTTCGTAGAATGTATACGACAGAGTGATCGTATGCACATACTTGGCTTCTAAATCTTCGACCATCTCTGGATCGACGAAGAAAGTCACCGGCATCTCAACCCGCTCTCCGGGTTGCAGAACCTGCTCTTCAAAGCAGAAACAGGCAATCTTCTGGAAATACCCACCGGCAGAATACGGGGCGACATTGTATGACGCCTGTCCCGCAATCGGGCGATCAGTTGGGTTATAGGCTTCGTAGAAGGCCAGCCCGGTTTCACCAATGCGGACTTCCAACTCGCGCTCGACCGGCTTGAATTCCCAGGCCATGTCTTTGGCTTTTGACGCGTCAAAACGCACGGTGACGGTGCGGTCCAGAATCTCGTCTGGTGCCACTTCGGCCACGCCGGTGGTCCCACCAAAGCCGGTGACCCGGCAAAACCAGTCATAAAACGGCACAGCTGCCCAAGCGAGGCTGCCCATCAGGACAACCACACCAACCGTTTGTGCAACGGTTTTCTGAGGACCGGTCAACGCCATCAGTTCTGCACCTCTTGTGGTGCCATGTTGAAATCAGTGCCCGAGACCTTCACGATCGTCAGTCCAAAGATGATCACGATGAACGCGGCCAGTGTTAGGCCCACGCCCAGATTGCGGCTGAACCGACGCTGATGCAGCTCATGGCTTTTGCGCAGGCTCATGACCAGCCTCCCAGCCCATAAGGTTTCAGCAGCGCCTCAGCCAGAATCGCGCTAAAATGCAGGAAGAGATACAGCAACGACAGCTTGAAGAAGCTGCGCTCGACCTTGAAATTGTCGGCTTCGGAATCGTCTTCGTTTCGGCGGGAAATCTGCCAGGCGCCCCGCAGGAACAAGCCGTTCAGAACCAGTGCGACCACCAGATAGATCGGGCCTCCGATATCCGAGAACGCGGTGCCCACCGCCAGCACCGCAAGCAGCGCGGTATAGACCAGAATGTGCCAGCGTGTGGCGCGGCGGCCGTGCGTAACGGTCAGCATCGGCACACCTGCGTCGTCATAGTCCGAGCGCATAAACAGCGCCAAGGCCCAGAAATGCGGCGGCGTCCACATAAAGGTCAGGGCGAACATCAACCACGGCTCAAGCGTCATCGAACCTGTGGCCGCGACCCATCCGATCACCGGCGGGAACGCCCCTGCGGCACCACCGATCACGATATTCTGCGGTGTCGAACGCTTTAGCCAGATCGTGTAGACGACGACATAGAAGAAGATGGTAAAGGCCAGAAACGCGCCGGCGAACCAGTTGGTTGCCAGACCCAGCATGATGACGGACAGGCCAGACAGAGCCAGTCCCAATGCTAATGCCTCGCCTTCCTCGACCTTGCCGGACGGGATCGGGCGGCCTTTGGTGCGCTTCATCACGCGGTCGATATCCGCGTCCCACCACATGTTCAGCGCGCCAGACGCACCACCGCCGATCGCGATGAACAGGATGGCGCAGAATCCTACAAACGGATGTACCGGAACCGGGGCCGCAAGCAATCCAACCAAAGCCGTAAACACCACCAGCGACATCACGCGTGGCTTCAGCAGCGCAAAATAATCGCCAAAGCTGGCCTCGTCCGCGCAGGTCTGCGCGGAAACGGTGCTGGCATTGAAGCTTGCGTCGCTCATCTTTGGTCCTTTTCGGGGCAAAAGCTGCGCGAATCCCGCGCAGCCCGCACATGTTTACCCAGGCCTCAGTCGGCTTAGTTCGAGGCCACCTGATAGGAAACAGGCTGACCTGCATACTCTTCCAGAGCGCCCTGCAGCCACTGCTCATATGCCTCTTCGCTGACCACTTTGACGGTGATCGGCATATAGGCATGGTCTTTGCCGCACAGTTCCGAGCACTGGCCGAAATAGACGCCTTCCTTATCAGCCTGGAACCACAGTTCGGCCAAACGACCTGGTACGCCGTCCTGCTTTACGCCGAATGACGGGATGGTCCACGAATGGATCACGTCAGACGCAGTAACCTGCATGACAATGATCTTACCAACTGGAACAACTACCGCCGTGTCCGTCGCGAGCAGCCATTCATCCTGGCTGTAGCCCGCATCGGCCAGCTTGGCGCGCATCGCGTCATCCAGCACAAATGGCGTTACATCTGCATCCGCAGGGCGCGCGCCCTCATCCAAAGTGGCCGGGTGGCCCAGCAAGTAGCTGTCGAATGCGAAATCGTGATCGACATATTCGTAAGTCCAGTACCACTGGTTACCCACGACCTTGATGGTGATGTCGCCCTCTGGGATCTCTTGTTGCTTGAACAGAACCGGCAGCGAGAATGCGCCAATGAAAACCAGAATTAGGATTGGCCCAAGGGTCCACGCAATCTCAACCGGGGTATAGTGGGAAAACCGCGCAGGCTCAGGATTCGCACGCCGATTGTATCGCACGATGCAGTAGAGCAGCAGACCGGCGACAAACAGGCAGATGACCGTGATGATCACCAGAATCATATTGTCGAGACTCTGAATTCCTTCGGCAAGACTGGTGGTCGCAGGCTGGAAACCAACGCCGCCTGCCACCGGCTTGCCAATAATCTCAAGCTCCTGAGCCATGGCGGGAAGGCTGGAGAGGGCTGTTGCAAGCCCGGAAAGCATCAAAGCATTCTTCATTTTCTGTCCTGATCGTTTGATCTTTGCGTCTCTGGCGAAAAGGTGTGAATCGGTCGCACCTCTCCCGTTGTCTTTGGCCGCGTTAAAAACCATATTCCGTCGGGTAGATAAAGCAAAATGCTTGCGTCAAACAGACGCTATTTTTGATCTGGATCAAACCCGAAAGGTCGCAACCTATGTCTCAGGCCCCATTTCGCCCCTTTGAAAGCGTTCTTCCGAAGGACGAGGCGCTTGCTGTGCTGCAGGCCGCAACCAATGGCGCGGAGGACGGAGAGCTGTTTGTCGAGCGGCGAAAGTCTGAGTCACTGGTGTTCGATGACGGTCGTCTGCGGACGGCTTCCTACGATGCATCCGAGGGATTCGGCCTGCGTGCAGTGCAGTGCGAAGTTGCGGGATACGCACACTCGACGGATGTTTCGATTCCCTCACTTAAACGAGCCGCTGAAACCGCACGGCTGGCCGTCGGTGATGGTGGAGGGACGCTGGCCGGACCGCCACAGGCCACCAACACACGGCTTTATACCGATGAGGACCCGATCGAATCCGCCAGTTTTCCGGTCAAGATCGAGACCCTGCGCGAGATTGACGCCTTTGCCCGCGATCTGGACCCTCGGGTCGTGCAAGTCAGCGCCACGATTGCCGCCGCAGTGCAGGAGATCGAGATTCTGCGCCCCGACGGCGTCCAGGTGCGCGATGTGCGCCCGATGACCCGCCTGAACGTCTCGGTCATCGTAGAACAGAACGGACGGCGCGAAAGCGGCTCAGCCGGGGGGGGCGGTCGCGTGGGGCTGGACGGTTTGATTGACCCCACCGACTGGCAGGACAAAGCACGCGAAGCGCTGCGGATCGCTCTGGTTAATCTGGATGCCATCCCTGCCCCTGCCGGCGTGATGGAGGTTGCATTGGGACCTGGCTGGCCCGGAATTCTGTTGCACGAGGCCATTGGGCACGGTCTGGAAGGCGATTTCAACCGCAAGGGCAGCTCGGCCTTCGCCGGGCTGATGGGACAGCAGATCGCCTCAAAAGGCGTGACCGTCGTTGATGACGGCACGATAGCGGACCGTCGCGGCTCGATTTCGGTGGATGACGAAGGTACCCCCAGTTCGCGCACGGTCCTGATCGAAGACGGTATACTGACTGGATATATGCAGGACCGCCAAAACGCACGTCTGATGGGGGTTTCACCCACCGGCAACGGGCGGCGACAGAGCTATGCCCACAAACCCATGCCTCGTATGACCAATACGATCATGTTGGGCGGTGATTCAGACCCAGCCTCGCTGGTATCAGACATCAAGGACGGCATCTGGGCCGTCGGTTTTGGCGGTGGTCAGGTTGATATCACCAATGGCAAGTTCGTCTTTTCCTGCACCGAGGCCTATCGCGTCGAGAATGGTAAGATTGGTGCTCCGGTCAAAGGCGCGACACTCATTGGTGACGGCCCCTCGGCGCTAAAGCGTATTCGGGGCCTGGGGAACGATATGGCGCTTGATCCGGGCATGGGCACCTGCGGCAAGGACGGGCAATGGGTGCCGGTGGGAGTGGGGCAACCAACCGTACTGATGGACGGACTTACGGTTGGCGGCTCTGCTGCTTGAGTCGGAATTCAGTGCGAGGAATGAGGCGCAGGGTTAACGCTGCGCCTCATCGATTGAAGAAGTTGCCGATCAACGGTAACTTGCGCAAAAAAATTCATGCAAATTTTTGCTTTATTTTCATATGTATAGCGTGACATCTAAATTCAAAATCCGAATAATTCAGTTCTAATTATCCAAGATTTACAGGCTGTTAACCCGCTGCACCGTAAACCAGTTTTGCAATCAGGCGGAGCATCGGATGACCGAAGAGCAGCTTTCTTCCAATCACCCCCCACTCCCACCCACCACGGAAGAGGACCGGTTTTCGTGGCTCCGTCTGTTGCGTTCGCGCAAAGTTGGACCGGCGACGTTTCGGCGCCTGTTGCGCGAACATGGCTCGGCGCAGAATGCGCTGGCCGCGCTGCCGGAAATGGCGCGCGCAGCCGGAATTGAAGGGTACGAAATCTGCCCCCCCGGCGTGATCGAGGCGGAGCTCAAGGCCGCAAAAGCAGCCAAAGCGCGGCTTTTGTGCCTTGGGGCCGCTGACTATCCCGATGCGCTGATCGACATTTCTGACGCACCTCCAATGTTATGGGCGATTGGTGATCCGACTATTCTGAATCGACAGGCGATCGCTATGGTCGGGGCACGGAACTGTTCTTCACTGGGTGCCCGCATGGCACGGGCGTTGGCCTCTGAGTTGGGTAAAGAAGACTACATCGTCGTCTCGGGACTGGCCCGCGGTATTGATACTTCGGCCCATATTGCCACTTTGGAGACAGGAACTGTGGCGGTGATGGCTGGTGGGGTCGATGTGATTTATCCAGCCGAGAATTCTGATCTGGCGCGCGACATCGCAAAAACCGGCCTGCGCCTGTCCGAGCAACCGATGGGCACTACGCCACAGGCCCGGCATTTCCCGCGCCGCAATCGCATTATTTCAGGTCTGGCACAGGCTGTTGTCGTGGTCGAAGCTGCCGCCAAATCGGGCAGCCTGATCACCGCACGAGACGCGCTAGACCAGGGACGAGAAGTTCTGGCCGTCCCTGGTCACCCGTTCGACGCAAGGGCGGCGGGATGCAACCTGCTGATCCGGGACGGCGCGACATTGGTACGCACCGCTGAAGATGTGATTGACGCATTGCCGACGCCGCAGCATCAGATACTGCCCCAACAAATCCCGCCTATCCGACTGGAGACGGCACAATCCGAAAATGCCCCACGCGCACTACACGACGTGATTCTCAGTTGCCTTGGTCCATCTCCAATTGCCGAGGACCAGTTGATCCGGGATGTCGACGCATCCGCTGGCGAAATTGGCCCAGTGCTGGTCGATCTGGAACTTGATGGTAAGATTCAGCGGCAACCGGGCGGGCTTTTGGCCCTTAGCGCCCAATATCCGATAAGCTGAGATTTAGGACCAGCTACCTATGACACGGTGCAAACTGCCAGAATCGGCTTGAAAATCAGGGGCATTGGGCGCGGAAAACGAACGCATTGACAATTCGATCTTGCCCCACACATTTTGCACGGTCATACAAAGCGCAAAATCCGTCGAGCGAGGATTCCCCTTAAATGCCCGTAGTTGTTGTAGAATCTCCGGCCAAAGCAAAAACGATCAACAAGTATCTTGGCCCCGACTACACTGTTTTGGCCTCATATGGCCACGTCCGTGACCTGCCGCCGAAGGATGGTTCGGTCGATCCCGAGCATGAATTCTCTATGAAATGGGAGGTGGGCAACGACAGCCGCAAACACGTCAAAGCGATTGCCGACGCTCTCAAAGAAGACAACGCTTTGATCCTCGCAACTGACCCTGACCGCGAGGGCGAAGCGATCAGTTGGCACTTGCAAGAAGCGCTCACCAAGCGGCGTTCGATCAAGAAGGACACGCCGGTCAGCCGAGTGACGTTCAACGCGATCACCAAGGACGCCGTGACCGAAGCGATGCAGAACCCGCGCGAGGTCGATATGCCTCTGGTCGAGGCCTATCTGGCCCGCCGCGCGCTGGACTATCTGGTGGGCTTCAACCTATCGCCGGTACTGTGGCGCAAATTGCCCGGGGCAAAGTCTGCCGGACGCGTACAATCGGTCTGCCTGCGCCTGATCGTGGAACGCGAGATGGAGATCGAGGCGTTCAAGCCTGTTGAATACTGGTCCGTAAGGGCCTTGTTCGAAACACCACGCGGCCAGACCTATGAAGCCCGTCTTGTTACTCTGGCCGGCAAAAAGCTCGACAAACACGATCTGACTAATGCCACGCAGGCCGAGCTGGCTGTACAGGCGATTACCAGCCGGGCGCTGAGTGTCACCTCAGTCGAGGCCAAGCCTGCCGCACGTAACCCAAGTGCCCCGTTCATGACCTCGACCCTGCAGCAGGAAGCCAGTCGTAAATTCGGATTGGGCGCGCGCCACGCGATGCAGGTGGCGCAACGGCTGTATGAGGCGGGCTACATTACCTATATGCGGACTGACGGTATCGACATGGCGCCCGAAGCTGTCGCCGCCACGCGTGATGCCATCTCGGATCGATATGGCCCCGAATATGTGCCGGACAGCCCGCGCATGTATAAGAACAAGGCCAAGAACGCACAGGAAGCGCACGAATGTATCCGCCCGACGGATATGTCGCGTGATGCCAAAGCGCTGAAAGTGACGGATGAAGATCAGCGTAAACTGTACGACCTGATCTGGAAGCGCACCATTGCCTGTCAGATGGCTGCGGCACGACTGGAGCGCACGACAGTCGAAATCGGCAGTGATGACGGCCAAGTCGGCTTGCGCGCCACCGGCCAAGTCGTCTTGTTTGACGGTTTCATGCGCGTCTATGAAGAAGGCCGCGATGACGTTGTTGATGACGATGACAAGCGCCTGCCTCAGATCATGCAAGGTGATCCGGCGCGCTTTGCCAAGACATCATTGCGGGATCAGTTCACCAAGGCCACCAGCGACTCGGACAAAGCCGCGATTCTGTCCGACAACGAAGCCGTGCTCGCGCTGCAACACCACACTCAACCGCCGCCACGCTATACCGAGGCGACGCTTGTCAAGCGGATGGAAGAACTGGGGATCGGACGACCATCGACTTATGCTTCGATCGTCACCACGATTCAGGATCGGGAATATGTACGCAAAGACAAGAACCGCCTGATCCCCGAAGAAAAGGGGCGGATCGTCACGATCTTTCTGCTGAACTTCTTCCGCCAGTATGTGGGCTATGAGTTTACGGCCAACCTCGAAGAAGAGCTCGATGACGTCAGCGCTGGGGACCGTGACTACAAGGATCTGCTCGGTAAGTTCTGGCGAGATTTCTCGGCTGCAATTGGTGAGACTTCGGAACTGCGCATATCAGAAGTGCTGGACAAGCTGGATGAGGCGTTGGCACCCCAGCTGTATCCCCCGCGAGAAGACGGATCCGATCCGCGTGTTTGTCCGAAATGCGGCGTGGGGCAGTTGCACCTCAAAACGTCGCGTACCGGTGGATTCGTGGGCTGCGGCAACTACCCGGAATGTACCTATACCCGTCCGATCGCTGGCGAAGGTGCTGAAGGTGACGAACGTTTGCTGGGCGAAGATGTGGGCGATGAAATCTGGCTGAAATCCGGTCGCTTTGGCCCTTATGTACAGCGCGGAGAGCCCACGCCCGAAAACAAGAAACCTCCGCGTGCATCCCTGCCCCGTGGCTGGAACAAAGATGACATGGATCTGGAAAAGGCGCTGACTTTGTTGTCTTTGCCGCGCCAGATCGGCGAACATCCCGAGGGTGGCATGATCAACTCGAACTTTGGACGGTTTGGCCCATATATCATGCACCAGCTTCCGGAGGAGGCCAAACCCGTCTACGTCAATGTCAAAGATCCAAATGACGTGTTTGAAATCGGCATGAACCGGGCGGTTGAAATGCTGGCCGAAAAACGGGCCAATCCGGGACGGCGAGGACAGGCTGCGAAACCGCTGAAAGAAGTAGGCGAACATCCGGATGGTGGCATGATGCAGATTCTGGACGGGCGTTACGGGCCTTACGTGAAATGGGAAAAGGTCAACGCGACCATCCCCAAAGATATCAAGCCCGAAGATGTAACGCAGGAAATGGCCATTGAACTGGTCAACGAGCGTGCGGCCAAGAAGGGTACTAAGAAGAAGGCGGCGCCCAAGAAGAAAGCAGTTGCCAAGAAAACCACCAAAAAGGCAGGTTAGGTAGAAATACCACCTGCCCCTTGGATTCGTTGACTTCCCGGTGACGTGGCGGCACAACTCGGCCCAGCACCATGTCATTGGGGGAGTTTTCCATGAAGAAAATCTATGCCAATGCCGAAGAGGCGCTCGATGGGGTGATCTCGGATGGCATGTTGATCGCGGCGGGCGGCTTTGGTCTGTGCGGTATCCCAGAGATGCTGCTTGAGGCGATCAAAGCGTCGGGCGCGAAGGACCTGACCTTTGCTTCGAACAACGCAGGCGTTGATGATTTCGGCATCGGCATCCTGCTGCAAACCAAGCAGGTCAAGAAAATGATCAGCTCATATGTCGGTGAAAACGCGGAGTTCATGCGCCAGTATCTGAGTGGAGAGCTGGAGCTGGAATTCAATCCACAAGGCACACTGGCCGAACGCATGCGCGCCGGTGGTGCTGGCATCCCCGGGTTCTACACCAAAACAGGCGTGGGAACGGTGATCGCGGATGGCAAAGAGCACAAAGACTTCAACGGTGAGACCTATATCATGGAGGAAGGCATCTTCGCCGACCTCGCGATCGTAAAGGCGTGGAAAGCAGATGACACCGGAAATCTGGTGTTCCGCAAGACCGCCCGCAACTTCAACGTGCCCGCCGCAACATGCGGTAAGATTTGTGTGGCTGAGGTTGAAGAAATCGTTCCGCGCGGCTCGCTAGACCCTGACAGCATCCACCTGCCCGGCATCTATGTGCACCGTATCATCCAAGGCAGCCACGAAAAGCGCATCGAACAGCGCACCACCCGCAAGAAGGAGGACGCATAATGCCCTGGGACCGCAATCAGATGGCCGCACGCGCGGCAGAAGAGCTGGAAGACGGCATGTATGTGAACCTCGGCATCGGTATTCCGACGCTGGTGGCGAACTATGTGGGCGACAAGGACATCACCCTGCAGTCCGAAAACGGTATGCTGGGTATGGGCCCCTTCCCGTTTGAGGGCGAGGAAGACGCCGACCTGATAAACGCAGGCAAGCAGACGATCACCGAACTGTCCCGCACCTCATACTTCGATAGCGCGACTTCGTTCGCGATGATCCGAGGCGGTAAGATTGCCGCTGCGATCCTGGGTGCGATGGAAGTCGACGAGAAAGGCGATCTGGCCAACTGGATGATTCCCGGCAAGCTGGTCAAAGGCATGGGCGGAGCGATGGATCTGGTGGCCGGTGTAGGCCGCGTTATCGTTGTGATGGACCACACCAACAAGCATGGTGATTCGAAAGTGCTGAAGGAATGTACTTTGCCACTAACCGGACAGGGCGTTGTGGATCGGATCATCACCAATCTGGGCGTCCTCGATGTGGTCGAAGGTGGCTTGAAGATCGTTGAACTTGCCGATGGTGTCAGCGATGCGGATATGAGAGCGGCGACCCAGGCAACGATTGTCGACTGACATCGCTCCTCCAAAAAGCAAAAGGCCCGCAATGACGCGGGCTTTTTTTTAATTGGCTGCCTGAAAGACGCAGGGGTCCGATACGAACTGCGGTGCTGACGTGCACAGCGCGCTTGCGACCTGAAACGCGGCAAGGACCTTGGGCACGTAATCTCTGGTTTCAGCATAAGGTGGCACACCGCTGTGTTTATGCACGGCCCCCTCGCCTGCATTATAACCCGCGAGAACGAGGATTGGGTCGTTGTCGAATTCCTCCATCAGCCAATGAAGGTATTTGACCCCACCTTCTATGTTCTGTTCCGGTTTGAGGCTGTCTTCGACACCGAAGCGTTCGGCTGTGGCTGGCATGAGTTGCATCAACCCCTGAGCGCCGGCGGAACTAACGGCTTGTGTTTTCCCGGCCGATTCCACCGAGATTACTGCCAGCACAAGCGCAGGCGAGACATTTGTGCCCACAGTCGAGCGCAGGATGTCCACGCCGCGCGCGTCTGCGATATCCTGAAGCGTTTGAAGGCGCGGGGCCGCTACGTCGGTCGCAGTCAATGCCTGAACAGCTTCTGCGAGCCTTCCTGCGCTTGCCTGTTGCAGTTCGGGTGAGATCCGGCTCCAGAAAGCCTCATAGGTCCCTACCGGCTCGGTCGTTCCTGCGATCTTCGGGGGATTCGACGGCGGAACGGGTGCAGGGGTCGTAACTTCGGGCACATCCAGCTTTGCCCCAGTGCTGGGTGCCGAAGGCGACGCCGCGTGTTGTTCTGGGGTAATTTGAATGGTCACACGCGGACGCGTGCCTGGTTTGGGAGCTTTGATACGCTTATAAACCCCGCGCGGCTCGATCTCAGTCGCGGATACCGAAATTGCACCCGTCAATAGGAATGCGACTGCACCTGCGCAAAAGATTGCGTCCCGGAAATACATTTGCCTGCCTCGATTTCTTATCTTTTGAAGCATTTTGAACCCTATAACGGCCTGCAACGCCAGTAAAACAAAGCGAAATGGGGCAATTTCGCCTCATTTGCCGCTATTTTGCATCGCCCAATCCTCTATGCGTGAAAAACGGTGAATTTATTTCCCTTCATAATCAATATGTTACAAGAAATACGAATAAAATCTTAAGCATTTAGCCAAAAAATATTGGTTTGGCCCAATTCCTGCCACGCGCAAAGGTCAAACATAGACCCATGCCGAGACGATCGGGAGCGGACCGAGAGAGAATGCTCTGGAAGACGCCGAGGTTAATTGCTTATTTGATCCTTTAGGAGGGACGTAACATGATCAAGTTCATCAAGAACTTCCGCAAAGACGAAGACGGCGCCGTAACTGTAGACTGGGTCGTTCTGACCGCAGCTGTTGTTGCTCTGGCAGCCATCGCTTACAATCAGGTTAGTAGCGGTGCCAGCACACTGGCGGGCAACATCGACAGCGCGCTGTCCGGTATTACCGTTACTACGCCAAACACCAACTAATTAGCATCACACTCTGGTGTGTAATGTGGGGGCCAAGTCTTTTCGAAGACCTGGCCCCTTTTTCAAAGGTACTTTGCCCGGAATAGTATGATGTTCAGCACAATCAAGAAATTTGCGAACGACGAAAACGGCGCAGTGACGGTAGACTGGGTTGTATTGACTGCTGCAGTTGTGGGCTTTGGTGGTCTGATGTACACGCTCTTGAACGAAGGCGTCAGCGGTCTCGACGAGAAGACTGGCCAAGCTCTCGCGAACACGGAAGTCCAGAACATTAGTTTTGACTAACGCTCGCATGACGACCTTGAAAATTTGCTAATGCGAAATCAGTCGTCTTTCTTGAGCAAAGAATTAATTTCGATTGTCCCATTTTTGGACACAATTGCCCTCTAGGGTAGCCGTTGAACCATTGCGGCGATCAGAGCCGTAAAACCTACTTGAACGAAACATGACGAGGGACAAATGCGAGCTGTTTTTGGACTTGTTCTTATCATCGGGATCGCCTTGGCCGGTGGTGCTGTCTATATGGCACGCGAATATATTACCGAAAACCAGGCCAAACTTGCGCAGGAACGAAAGCTGCGTGAAGAGGCACTGGCAAATGCAAAAGCAGGCGTTGTGCCAACAGTCGGAGTTCTGGTTTCAAACCGGTCTCTCAAATATGGTGAGCGACTGAACCAAGAAGATATTCGCGTTGTCCAGTGGCCTGAAACCGCAATCCCCGAGGGTGCATTCATCGATGCTGCGGTATTGTTCCCCGATATCAAGAATAACGAACGATATGTGCTTCGGTCGATGGAAAAAGACGAAGCCATCATGGAGGTCAAAGTTACCAATCCGGGCGAAACAGCGGGCTTGAGGTCGCAGTTGCCCAAGGGCATGCGTGCCTTTGCAATCAGCGTCGATGTTGCTTCCGGCGTTTCGGGCTTCTTGCGCCCTGGTGACACAGTGGACGTCTATTGGACCGGATCGCTGCGCGGTACTACTGATGCTGGACGCGGCGAGATTACCCGACTGGTTCTGACAAATATTGAACTGGTCGCAGTTGACCAGATTGCGGGTTCAGATGTCACAGGGACCACGATTGCCCGCACTGTAACCGTAGCGGCGACCTCACAACAAATTGCGGCTTTGGCACAGGCACAAAACACCGGCCGTATGTCTCTGGCGCTAGTGGGCGCGCAGGATGATGAAGTCGCCGAAGTGGTTGAAGTAGACCAGCAATCATTATTGGGAATTCAAGAACGAGCACCCGCACCGGTAGTGGTTGAAAAGAAGGTTTGTACAATCCGAACCCGTCGTGGCGGCGAAACTGTCGAGACACCAATTCCCTGTACAAACTAACGAAAATTCAAACCGTTAACGACCCACAGACCGCGCATTTTGCGCGGTCTTTTTCATGGTGTTGTTGCGAGAAACCCACATAAGGAAAATTCCGGAAACCATTGATTATTGCAATAAATCCGGAATTGGCGCAGGGTTCAGATCATAGGGCATTAGACCCATAAAAAATCGAGTGGTGATCGGAGAGGCAGGTCACATGACAATACGTTCCTGGATCAGCGCAACCCTGCTGGGGTTGTCGCTTGTTGTGAGCCCAATCGGCGATGCCGCGTGGGCCCAAAATCTTCGCGTGGTGAAAAAGGGGACAGCTGAATCGCTGGATGTTCCTGTTAACCGCGCAATTGTGGTGGAGAGTGAACAACCCTTTGCCGATATCAGCATTGCCAACGCAGGCATTGCAGACATTTCTACTCTGTCCGACCGGACAATATATGTATTGGGTCGCGCACCCGGCATAACCACGCTGACGATGTTCGATGGCGGTGGAAATCTGATCACTAACGTGCGTGTGCGCGTTTCGCCTGATGTCTCTGAGTTCAAAGAGCGGCTGCGTCAGATTCTGCCAAATGAGCCGATCGAAGTACGGACTGCAAATGACGGTATTGTCCTATCCGGTACGGTATCAAGCAGTGCAAGACTGGCACGTGCTCTTGAACTCGCCGAGCGCTACGCGCCTGAGCGTGTATCGAACTTGATGAATGTTGGTGGCGTACAGCAAGTCATGCTGAAAGTGCGATTCGCCGAAATGAACCGTTCGGTAGCGAAGAACCTGTCGGCATCTCTGGGCTTTGGCGGTGGAGACGCGACCGGCGGCTTCAACAGCTTGAACAACCAAGCATCACTTAACAACGCGTTGGCGAATAACATCCCGTTCGTGCAAACCAATACGGGTGCTATCTTGTTTGGGTTCGGCGCAGGTTCAACGCAGGTTCGCCTTCTGTTGGAAGCACTTGAAACCAAAGGCTTAGTCCGCAGTTTGGCCGAACCGAACCTTTCGGCACTATCCGGACAAGAGGCTGAATTTTTGGCCGGTGGCGAAGTGCCGATCCCTGTTCCGCAAGGTGACGGCGTGGTTGCGATCGAGTATCGGGCCTTCGGCGTTCAGCTCTTGTTCGTTCCTCGTGTCGTGGACGGCGACCGCATCAATCTGGAAATGGGCGCATCCGTATCGTCAATCGATCAGAGTTCCGATTTCACGATCAACGGCGACAACGTCCCGAGCTTCATCTCGCGTACCACACGCACGACGATCGAGTTGAATGATGGTGAAAGCTTTGCGATTGCTGGTTTGATCCAGGATGACTTCACAGATCTGAACAGTCAGGTTCCGTGGTTGGGTGATGTGCCGGTTCTGGGCGCTCTTTTCCGCAGCGCTCAATATCAGCGCGAACAAAGCGAGCTGATCATTATTGTTACCGCACATCTGGTTTCACCTACTCGTGGTGAGGCGCTTGCCCTGCCAACTGACCGGGTCAAACCACCCAGCGAGTTCGATCTGTTCGTGAATGGCAAAGTCGCCCGGACTGAACGAGCCGGAAGCGGTGCTGCATCGGAAGTGGCCAAGCAGGACTTTGGCGCCTCCTATGGCTATGTTCTGGATTGATAGGAGGATAGGACCAATGGAAAAGTGGATCTTGACACTGGGCCTTTCGGTTGCTGTCGCTGGCTGTACTCGCGAAGCTGGGTATGAAATCGATCAGGGCACTTTCGGAAACGCGACGCTGAATAACATTCAGGTCATGAATGGCGAGTTGACGTATGGCCAGATCCTGGCTCAGAGATTCGCCGCAGAGGTTCCGACGCAGATCAACTTTGCGTTTGATAGCGCACAGCTGGATGCATCAGCGCAGAAGATTCTGCTGCAGCAAGCCGCATGGATCAAACAGTTCCCCGAAGCGCGGTTCCGTGTTTACGGTCACACCGACGCTGTAGGTTCAACTGCTTATAACAACCGTCTGGGGCAACGCCGTGCCAATGCGGCGGTGGCATTCCTGACGCGGCAAGGGATCTCGCGATCAAGACTGGAAGCGGTTGTTTCGTTTGGGAAATCCCGCCCTCTTGTGGCGACTCCGGATCGGGATCGTCGTAACCGTAGGACGGTTACCGAGGTTTCAGGATTTGTTGATAGTCACAAGAATATCCTGGATGGGAAATACGCTGAAGTTATCTACCGCGAGTATATCTCAAGCGCGGCCCCGGTCAGCTTCATCCAAATCGGTGAAGGCGAATCCGGTGAATAATAATACCTAAGAAATGGGCGGCATTGTCGCCCATTTCCCTACAATTGGTTCTTTTGCGCCCAATTCTCGCCCCACTTCCAAGCAACATTGTGAACAATAGGGTGACCTGCGGCCAAAATTGACCGCATCGGGCGACAGCAAGCTAGAACTGACCTTTCACGCGTTCATCAGGTTTGCTCAGCCCTCTCGACGAGGATTGTGTTTATGACGAGCGCGACGCCGCAAGATGAAAACGACGCCATTCTGGCCTGCACGATTAGCCGTGATGTCCAGAATTTCGATCTGTTGATCGAAGATATGGAAGCCGCGCTAGGAGAACGCTGGGGGGATCTGGGGTTTGCCGAGGCGCTCGCGTTCTTTAGCCAGCCCGAAGCTGAATCGCTTCAGTTTGTTGCCCTGGCGCTGGATGGTGATGACGAAGACAACTTGACCATGATGGGTGAAATCATCACGCGTGCCAAGGAAAAGGGCATAAAGGTTGTTTTGATCGCAGAAGATGTGACTCCGGCTTCCCTGCATCAACTATTGCGTAAGGGCGCTGATGAGTTTGTCCCCTACCCGCTTCCCGAAAACGAACTTCAGGAAGCAATTGACCGGATGAACAAGCCCGACCCGGTCACAGCACCACAAGCCGCAGCAGTGCCGCTGGCCAATGGTGCGTCGAAAGAGGGCGCGCTGTTCGTGGTCCAGGGGCTCGCAGGCGGGGTCGGCTCCACGACGATGGCCGTAAACCTTGCGTGGGAACTGGCTACAGTTTCAGCCAAAGAAACACCCAAAGTGTGCCTGATTGATCTGGATCTTCAATATGGCAGCGTTTCTACGTTTTTGGACCTTCCGCGTCACGAGGTCGTATTCGAAATGCTCTCGGACACTGATTCCATGGACGAGGAATCCTTCGGGCAAGCCCTGCAAACATTCGAAGACAAGCTGCAGGTCCTAACCGCTCCGTCCGATATGGTTCCACTGGATATTATCAACCCTGAGGATATCCAGCGGGTGATCGATACAGCACGCAGCCACTTCGACTACGTCGTGATCGACATGCCCAAAACACTGGTTCACTGGTCCGAAACGGTGCTGCAGGCGGCGCATGTCTATTTTGCTTTGATCGAACTCGATATGCGATCGGCTCAGAACGCGTTGCGCTTGAAACGGGCTTTGCAGGCCGAAGAACTGCCTTTTAACAAGTTGCGGTTTGCCATGAACAGGGCACCGAAATTCACCGACCTCAACGGAAAAGGCCGGGTCAAACGTATGGGCGAAAGCCTGGGCATTTCGATCGACTTGCTTCTACCTGATGGTGGCAAGGCAGTCATGCAAAGCGGTGATCACGGCCTGCCATTGGCAAACTCGGCGGCCAAGAATCCGCTACGTCGCGAGATCGCCAAACTTGCTCAATCGCTTCATAGCCTAGGCAGCAGCGACGCTGAAGCCGCATAATTCAAAGGGGAGCTGCCGTGTTTTCAAGATATAAGAAACAGCCTTCGGCGCAGCCGGTTCAAACCCCGGCGCCTGAAAAAGCTGAGGCCGCAACGCCAGCCGCGGCGGCGGCCTCGACCAATGTCGTACGCAAGCCGGTGCAAAAAAAGGCGGCGGAGGTCACCGTCAACGACAAAGAGCGCAAGCGCAAAGAGCGTTTGGGTGAGATCAAGCTGGAACTGCACCGTGAACTGCTTGAAAACCTAAACCTTGCGGCGCTTGAGAAAGCAGCAGAGGCCGAGTTACGGGCTGAGATCAGTGCAATTTCAAGCGAAGTTCTGGAATCGCGCAATATTGTCTTGAACCGCGAGGACCGCACTCAGCTCAACAAGGAACTTTATGATGAAGTCACCGGCCTGGGGCCGCTGGAAACCTTGCTGCAGGACGATACGGTCAACGATATTTTGGTAAACGGCCCTCAGCAGATTTTCGTCGAGCGAGCAGGCAAACTGGAAATCAGCGACATCACTTTCAAGGATGAAAAGCACCTGATGCGGATCATCGACAAGATCGTGTCTGCTGTTGGCCGTCGTGTCGATGAATCCAACCCTTACGTTGACGCCCGTTTGGCAGACGGCTCGCGTTTCAACGCAATGGTGCCGCCGATTGCGGTTGATGGCTCGCTGGTTTCGATTCGTAAGTTCAAGAAGGACAAGCTGGGCATTGACGATCTTGTCAATTTTGGCGCCTTCACGGAAGAAATGGCCGCCTATTTGCAGGCCGCGGTTTCAACGCGCCTGAATATCATCGTTTCGGGTGGTACGGGTTCCGGTAAGACGACAACGCTAAATGCGCTTTCCAGCTTTATCGACGACGCCGAACGCATCCTAACCATCGAGGATACGGCGGAACTTCAGCTACAACAGACCCATGTGGGCCGGATGGAAAGCCGCCCGCCCAACGTGGAAGGCAAGGGTGAGGTCAGCCCGCGGGACTGTCTGAAAAACGCCCTACGTATGCGCCCCGACCGCATCATCGTGGGCGAGACGCGTGGTGCCGAGGTGATCGACATGTTGCAGGCCATGAACACAGGCCACGACGGATCAATGACAACGATCCACGCCAACTCTGCCCGCGACGGTATCTCACGTCTTGAGAACATGATCGCGATGGCTGGAATCGAAATGCCGATCAAAGCCGTCCGCAGCCAGATCTCATCGGCTGTGAACCTGATTGTTCAAGCCAGCCGTCTACAGGACGGTTCACGTCGCATGACTTCCATAACTGAGATTACCGGGATGGAAGGTGACGTGATTTCTTTGCAGGAACTCTTTAAATTTCAACGTGTTGGCTTGACCCCTGATAACAAAATCATCGGCCATTTCACTGCGACAGGCGTTCGGAGCAACTTTTCAGAGCGGTTCCGCCTGTGGGGTTTCGATCTACCCGCTTCGATCTACGACCCGACCACGATGTAGGAGAACCAAGATATGCAACTGCCTGTCGAGGCGCTCATCTATGTCGTGATTTTCGTCGGGGTTTTTGCCCTGGTCGAAGGTATCTATCTTGTCGCCTTTGGAAAATCGATCAGCCTGAACAGCCGTGTCAATCGCAGGCTGGATATGATCGACAAGGGTGTCGGTCGCGAACAGGTGCTGGAACAACTGCGCAAGGAAATGCAGCAGCATATGAAGTCGCAGAGCATCCCGCTCTATTCGCTTCTTGCAGACAAAGCCCAAAAAGCCGCAATCGCCTTCTCGCCCAGACAGCTGATTATGATCATGGCGCTGGTTTCTGGTTTGGTCTTCATGGCCCTCAGCGTGGCCACGGCGACCGAAATGACATTGCGGATCGCGCTTTCGGGTGCCATCGGTATTGGTGCTGTCTACACTTGGGTCAGCAATAAGGCCAAGAAACGCATGGCTTTGATCGAAGAACAATTACCGGATGCGGTTGAACTGATGGTGCGATCGCTTCGGGTCGGCAACCCGTTTGTTTCATCGATCCAGATCGTTGCCAGCGAAGTTGAGGACCCACTTGCGACGGAATTTGGCATCATCTCGGATGAATCTGCTTATGGCCGGGAAGTGGGTGAAGCGCTTAAGGACATGGCAGAACGGCTGGATATGCAGGATTTGCGCTTCCTTGCCGTGGCGGTTTCCATTCAGCAGCAGTCCGGGGGTAACCTCGCTGACATTCTCGCCGGCCTTGCGAAAGTGATCCGGGCCCGGTTCCGCTTGTTCCGTCGGGTGAATGCGATTACCGCTGAGGCAAAATGGTCAGGAAAGTTCCTGTCCGGCTTCCCTCTTGCATGCCTCATGTTCATTCTGGTCAAGGATCCGCACTATTACGATTCAGTGATGGATCATCCGCTTTTCATTCCAGCCTGTTTCTTTGTTGGCATCATGCTGACATTGAACCTGATCGTCATGAAAATCCTGACTGATATTAAGGTTTAGAGGTGCCGCCATGGAAATTCTGAGCCAGATCAATGAGCTGCTGAAAACTCATTTAGGCGAATTTGGCCCGCTGATTGTCGTTGGTATTCTGGGTTTGTTTATGATCCTGATCACCGTCCCTTTGATGCTGAATCAGCCTGAGGATCCACTTAAGAAGCTACAACGTTCAAACGCGGCGCCTAAGAAAAGTAAGAAAGAAAAGAAAGAACGCCTGAGAAACGCCAGCCGCAACGAGCAGCTTGAAAAATTTGCCAATTTCCTCGAACCCAAGGACGAGGAAGAATATTCGGCCGTTCAGCTCAAGCTGCGCCAAGCGGGCTATCAGTCAAAAGATGCCGTCCGATTCTATCATTTTTCGCAGTTTGCGTTGGGGATTGTCGGAATTCTGATCGGTATCTCACTGGTCACGGTTTTTGCAGGAGATCAGGAGTTTGACTCTACTCAACTCCTAATTCGCGTTTTGGGGCCTGGACTGGTCGGATACTTCATACCCAAGTACTGGATCACACGACGCGTAGAGGAACGGAAGGAGGCCATCGTCAACGGTTTCCCGGACACGCTTGACCTGATGCTTGTTTGCGTCGAAGCCGGCCAATCGCTTGATCAAGCCATCGTTCGGGTCGCAGCGGAAATGAAAGCCTCCTATCCCGACATTGCGCTTGAATTTGAAGTCGTCGCCTATGAAATGAAGGCTGGTAAAGAAAAGGATACGGTCCTGCGCGATTTTGCCAGGCGTTGCGGAGTTCAGGACGTTAGCGCATTTGTGACTGTTATGATCCAGTCAGCCACCTTTGGTACATCGATCGCGGAAGCTCTGCGGGTTTACGCCGACGAAATGCGCGACAAGCGCGTTATGCGCGCCGAAGAAGCCGCGAACAAGTTGCCAACCAAAATGACACTCGCCACAATGATGTTGACCGTCCCCCCCCTTCTGGTCATTCTTGTTGGCCCTTCGGCAAAAGGTATCATGGAGTTTGGAAGCCAATAACGCTCACCTTCTGCGTGATAAGGTTCTCAAGCCTTTCGGTTTGCACCTGCGTCATCTCTTTAGGGCCGCCATGGTTATTGCCATGGTGGCCTCTTGCACTGAAACGCGTTCTCCGGATGATCCATTTGCGCCTGGAATTGACCCCGATGGCCCGGCTGTGGATGAAATCGCTATCGGCAATCGCCTAATGGCGGCAGGCGAATACGAGCTTGCGATGGAATCCTTCACCCGGGCGGCGCTGACCGAGGGAATGACACCCGAGATCCTGACTTCGCTCGGCACCGCCAATTTGGGCTTACGCCGGATCGGACAAGCCGAACCCCTGCTACGCCGAGCAGTGGAGGATGATCCCGATTGGCCGGTCGCCTGGAATAATCTTGGCGTATTCCTGATGGAGACGGGCGAATACGCCGAAGCAGCACAGGTTTTCCGCCGTGCTTTTGCGTTAGACAATGGCGAAAGTGACGCAATCCGTGACAATTTGCGGTTAGCACTCGCAAAAATGGAAAATCCTGCTAATAATACCCCACAAGAACAAGAATTTGAGCTGGAGCAGCGCGGCGACGGGCAATTCGTTCTGCGCAAAAACCCGGCAATAGAGGCAGAGCAGTAAAGGACGCAAAAATGCGCCATCCCTTTTTGATTCCGACGATGCTTGCGTGCGGGCTGGTTTTTTCCGCTTGCGCAAAAGAAACTGAAGAGGAAAAAGTCGAACGTACATTTCAGGAAGTGAACGTTATTGACGAGACCAACCTGAATGACGTGATGCTGAATGCAGCTGATCCAAATGAAGCCGTCACTTATTTTCAGGGTGCGGCCGCCAAGAACCCGGACCGGATCGATCTTCAGCGTGGTCTTGCGATTACCCTGACCCGCGCCAAGCGCAACACCGAGGCATCAGCGGCATGGAAACGTGTGCTCGGGATGAAAGGTGCAAACAACGCCGACCGGGTTGAATATGCAGATGCGCAAGTGCGTAGCGGAAATTGGGACGGTGCAAAGGCAACACTCGACAAAATCCCACCCACTTATGAGACTTTCAAGCGCTATCGGCTTGAGGCGCTGGTGGCAGACTCCAGAAAAGACTGGAAACGCTCGGACCATTATTATGAAACCGCCGTTGGCCTGACTACGCGACCGGCGGGTGTCATGAATAACTGGGGCTACTCCAAAATGGCACGCGGGCAATATGCCGAAGCTGAACGTCTGTTCACCGAAGCCATTCAACAGGACAACGCGCTATTTACCGCGAAGAACAATCTGGTTCTGGCGCGCAGTGCACAAGGCAATTACAGCGTTCCGGTTGTCCCGATGTCACAGACCGAACGGGCGATGTTGCTGAATACGATGGCTATTTCGGCAGTTAAACAAGGCGATGTAAACCTTGCCAAGAACCTGTATCGCGAGGCAATCGCCACGCATCCCCAGCATTATGACGAAGCCGTTCGCTCGCTTCGGGCACTCGAGGACGCCTAATCCATGCACATACCAGCGGCAGCGGCGGCGTGGTTCTTACCATTTGTCCTGCCGATCTGTTTCTACGTTGCCTTCACCGATATGCGTGAGATGCGGATCAAGAACCATGCGGTCATGGCACTGTTGGTGGTTTATCTCGTTGTCGGCCTTTTCGTTTTGCCACCGTGGTCGGGCGAATGGCTACCCGGCACGTTTGGTCCGGTCACTGTTAAGCTGCCTCTATACGCCTGGCAGCTGCTTCACATAGTCGTTGTACTGATCGTCGGCATCATATTGAATGCGGCTGGAATTATGGGAGCTGGCGACGCCAAATTCTGCGCTGCCGCCGCTGCTTTTATCTGGGCCAGTGATTTCATGTGGGTTTTCATAATTCTGTCTGCCACGCTGCTTGGGGCTTTTTGCTCCCACCGGTTAGCGAAACACACCCGACTGCGCCAGATCGCTCCGCATTGGGACAGTTGGGATCGCGGTAAACAGTTTCCAATGGGTCTGACGCTTGCAGGTAGCCTCGTGGCTTACCTGATTTTGGGCATAATCCACGGTTCGTGAACAATCATGACCGCGCCTTGCCCGCGCCTTGGTCCTGCCACAAAGACGCGTCAAATTTTCCCTAAACGGCCCTGCATGGGGCCTTTGGTGTGATAATTGACAGACGAGTCCCGCTTATGAACATGCAGACGTCCTCCGTTATGGCCCCCCCTGCCCCTAAGGGGTTGGCTGAAATGCAGCTTCCGCTGGTGATGATGCGTGACATTCTGCTGAAAACGATCTTTCGCAAGAACGTGGATACGGTAAGCGAGGTTGCCGCGGCGGTATGCCTGCCCGGCTCGGTGACGCAGGAACTGATCGATATCGCACGGGAACAGAAACTGATGGAGGCGACAGGCACACTGAACGCCAACTCGGGCAACGAGATGGGGTATCAGTTAACCGATGCAGGAAAGGCCCGTGCCTTAGACGCGCTTAGCCAATCGGAGTATTTTGGCGCGATGCCGGTGCCACTGGACGTCTATCGCGAACAGGTCAAGCGTCAGTCGATCCGCAACATTCAGGTCACCCGTGATCAATTGACTGGTGCTATGGGTCATCTGGTTCTACCCGACAGCCTGCTGGATCACTTGGGCCCTGCTGTCAGCGCCGGTCGCTCGATCCTGATGTATGGCCCTCCGGGCAATGGTAAGTCCTCAATCTCGAACGGAATTCGGGACGCGCTGGGTGACAATGTCTATGTCCCGCGCGCCATCGAATATTCGGGGCAGGTGATCACCGTATACGATCCGATTGTTCACACCGCGATTGAACAGGAAGAGGACGATCCCAACAGTTTGCGCCGCCGGAAACGGTTCGATACGCGTTATGTGCAATGCGAGCGCCCGACCGTGGTTACCGGCGGTGAACTGTCGCTGAGCATGTTGGACCTCGTTTACAACCCCACTGCCCGGACCTATCAGGCACCGCTGCAATTGAAATCGACCGGAGGCATTTTCATCGTGGACGACCTTGGGCGTCAGGCCGAACCCCCTCAGGCCCTGATCAACCGCTGGATCGTTCCGCTGGAAGAAAGCAAGGATATCCTCGGCCTGCAATCTGGTGAGAAGTTCGAAGTACCCTTCGATACTCTGGTCATCTTTTCAACCAACTTCCATCCGAATGAAATCTTTGACCAAGCCGCTCTGCGCCGGATCTTCTTCAAGATCAAGATTGATGGTCCGAACCAAGAGAACTTCCTCAAGATCTTTGCGATGGTCGCCCGCAAACGCGGGATGCCTCTGGACGAAGCCGCTCTGGTACATTTGCTGAAGGTCAAATACCCGACGATCCAGAACATCTACGCGAATTATCAACCGATCTTCCTGATCGATCAGATGATCTCGATCTGCGAATTCGAAGGCATCCCCTATCAGATGAGCCCCGATTTGATCGACCGTGCCTGGGCGAACATGTTCGTCAAGGAAGAAAAGATCGTTCACTAACCCCCTGTCCTTCTGAACCCGGGCGGTTAATCTGCGGCCATGACGCAGATTCCCGCCCGGATTAGCGATTGGTTTGCAGCCAAAGGCTGGTCGATCCACCCGCATCAACAAGACATGTTCGACCAGGCACAGGAGCCGGCGACGCTTTTGATTGCCCCGACAGGCGGGGGCAAGACGATGGCCGGTTTCTTGCCGTCCCTGTCCGAACTGGCCGACGGCGCGCATGATGGGCTGCATACGATCTATGTCTCACCACTCAAGGCGCTGGCCGCTGATATCCGCCGCAATCTGCGTGCCCCGGTGGAAGAGATCGGCTTGCCTATACGGATCGAAGACCGCACTGGCGATACGTCGGCCACGCAAAAGAAACGCCAGCGTGTTGATCCTCCACATATCCTACTGACCACACCAGAAAGCTTGGCGTTACTCACCTCCTACGAAGACGCGCCGCGTATGTTTGCGGGAGTCCAGCGCATCATCGTTGATGAGATTCACGCTTTGGCGGAAAGCAAACGGGGCGATCAATTGATGCTTGCACTGGCACAGTTGCAAGCGCTCTGCCCCGATTTGCGCCGTGTCGGCCTGTCTGCGACTGTGGAAGACCCAGAAGGCATTGCGCAGTTTCTGGCCCGGCATCCTGATCCTTGCAGAATAATTCAGGCCGATCCCGGCCCAGATCCCGATATCGCGATGCTTGAAACCAAAGAAATGCCCCCCTGGTCTGGTGGAGGCGCCGCCTATGCCATTCCGGCGGTGCTGGAGCAGGTTCGGCAGCATAGAACAACACTGATCTTCCACAACACGCGCGCTCAGGCCGAAATATTCTTTCATAATCTCTGGCTGGCAAATGATGAAAGTCTGCCAATCGGTATCCATCACGGCAGTCTGGACCGGCAGCAACGCGAAAGGGTTGAGGCCGCAATGGTATGCGGTGATCTGCGGGCCATCGTCTGCACGGGCAGCCTCGATCTGGGAATCGATTGGGGGGATGTGGATCTGGTGATCCAAATTGGCGCGCCAAAGAACGTCAAACGGCTGGTGCAGCGGATCGGACGGGCAAACCATCGTTATAATGCCCCATCGAAGGCGTTGCTGGTCCCTGCCAACCGGTTTGAAGTGGTCGAATGTGTGGCTGCTCTGCAGGCGGTGCAGGAACATGACCTCGATGGTGATCCTCGTGGTGCGGGCCCTCGGGATGTGCTCTGCCAGCATATCCTGATCGCCGCTGCAGCGGGACCGTTCGAGGCCGATGTGCTCTACACCGCGCTGACTTCGGCGGGGCCCTATGCCGACCTCCACCGATCCGAATTTCATGCCTGCCTGGATTTCTGCGCCACCGGCGGGTACGCCCTGCGCGCCTATGACCGCTGGCAGCGGTTGCAGCAGCGATCAGATGGGCGCTGGCAATTGCGTGATCCACGAGCAGCGCAGCGTATCCGGATGAATCTGGGCACAATTCAGGACACTGACACGCTGAAGGTACGGTTGAAACGAAATCGCGGTGGCAAGCCACTTGGCGAGGTGGAAGAAGGGTTTGCTGCCTCGCTCACCCCCGGTGACACATTTCTGATCGGCGGTCAGATCGTCCGTTATGAAGGGCTGCGTGAAATGGTGGTTGAGGTCAGCCGCCGTGCCGACAAGAAACCCAAAATCGCAACCTTCTCTGGCACAAAATTCGCCACATCTACGCAGCTTAGCGACCGCATCCTGCGTATGTTCGCGCAAAGCGACTGGGCACACTTGCCCGCCCACACCGCCGATTGGCTGGCGTTGCAACGCGACGTCTCGCGCCTACCGCAGCGCGATCGACTATTGATCGAAAGCTTCCCCGACAATGGACGTGAACATATCTGTGTCTATGGCTTTGCAGGCCGAAATGCGCAGCAGACCCTGGGCTTGTTACTAACCAAACGTATGGAAGAGACCGGCCTTGCCCCACTGGGCTTTGTCGCTACCGACTATGCCACCTTGATCTGGGGCCTGGATGCGGTAACCGATCCACGCCCATTGTTTCAAATTGATGCGCTGCGCGAAGGGCTGGAAACGTGGTTGGCAGGCAACGCCGTGATGAAACGGACGTTTCGCGCCTCGGCCACAATCGCAGGTCTAATCGAGCGCAATACCGGAGGGCAGCGAAAAAGCGGGCGGCAGGCGACGTTTTCGTCAGATATCTTGTATGACACTCTGCTGAAATACGACCCCGACCATCTTTTGATGCAGATCACCCGCGAAGAAGCCATGCGCGGATTGGTTGATTTCGGTCGGATCGAAGCGATGGTCGGGCGGATCAATGGCCGCATCGATCTTCTGCGGCTGGATCGCGTTTCTCCATTGGCTGCGCCGCTCTTTCTGGAAATGGGAAAAGTGCCAGTCAAAGGTGAGGCAGAAGAACGTCTTCTGGCCGAAGAGAGTGCCCGCTTGCTGCAAGCTGCAGGCATACAATCACCGTGAATCCTCTTGCGCCGTCCGTCGAAACAGGCAAAGAACGGACCATGAACAATGTCGAGTTTTCCTTTGCGGGTCACCAACTGCGCGCACTAGGTTCCGGGGCGCTTTGGTGGCCCGATCAACGCCTGCTTTGCGTATCTGATCTGCATCTGGGCAAGTCGGAACGCATCGCTCGAAGGGGCGGTTCTTCGCTCCCCCCTTATGATACACGCGAGACTTTGACACGGCTGGAATGTGACTTGTCACATACAAAGGCCACGTCAGTAATTTGTCTGGGAGACAGCTTTGACGACTTGGACGCGTTAACTGCATTGACAACTGAGGACAGGCTTCGGATTGCAACGTTGCAAGCAGGTCGGAACTGGATCTGGATCGAAGGCAATCATGACCCCGGTCCGGTTGAAATTGGTGGTACGCATCTATCCGAATGGATTTGCAGCGGCCTCACTTTTCGCCATATAACCCAACCAGATGCAATGGCTGAGATTTCCGGCCACTATCATCCCAAGGCAAGTTTGAATATTCGGGGGCGCTCGATCTCTCGGCCTGCGTTCCTTTTGGATCATGCCCGACTAATCCTGCCCGCCTATGGGACCTATACCGGCGGGTTGCGCAGCACAGACCAAACACTGACAAGGATCATGGCCTCCGATGCCCGGGCAATCTTGACGGGGAATCAGCCCCAGAAAATTCCAATGCCGCGATGATCCTTATAACAGCCCGTCATCCACAAGATGCTGCTTGTATTTTCGGCTGACAGGTACGTGGTCGCCGTTCCTTAAACGCAGGTACGTTTTCCCCGCCTCTTTCTTGACCCCAACAATTGTGGAATCTACCACCCAATGTGATCGATGTGTGCAATGCCCAGGAACCGGCTCCATCTCAGCTATCGCATCGGTAAATCGCGAGCGGATGGTAAATGTCCCTTCTGAAGTCACGACATCGACGCTGTGATCACGCACGGTCAGTCGGTAGATCTCCCCCTCGAAACCAGTTGGCAATCGATGGTAGAGCCGTGGTCGAGGTGCTTCCACTGCTTCATCTGGATCGCCCCATTGACGAACAAGTAATAGCCCCGTTGCAAACAGAAGCCCATAAGGGACGACCTTCAACAAGTCTGGAGCCATCCGTCCATTCAATGAGAACAGAATCCACGTCAGAAACCACAAAGAGGGGGCAAACAACAACAGGATCAACGCAGCAAAAGCAAAATCCCGGAACAACGATCCCGATAAACTCAGTTTTGTGCGCACAAGTTGCCCCGCAGCCCATGTTGCAACCAGCGCCAGTAGCATTACACCAGTCCAGAACAACAACCGCTGTGAATATGACAGTGTCATGTCTCGAAAGGGTGCGAACGAATAGGCAAGCAATGGAACAAAAACTAGGCCGGCCACTACACGTTGAAGACTGCAAAACGAGATGATCGGACTTAGTTTGGACTTCATACCAAGCAACACACCTTCTTAGCCTGCACCAAAAACATCAAACGGAAGGTAGTCTAACCTCACAACCACTTGGATTAGAAGGCTTATCACGGGTTAACGCTGGGTCAAGTTAACAAATCCCCATACCTATTAATAATTCCTGGAGAACAAAAAACCGGAGAGCGCGCAGGCTCTCCGGCTAATCAGATCATACCCAAATAGGTCTTTGTGTCGGGTATTATGCTGTCAGGCCTTCGGGTTCTGGCAGGCCATTCGCCCGGCACGCGGCGGTCAGCGTATTGGCCAGCAGGCAGGCGAT